>JAZADN010000047.1:0-92147 GCA_036123585.1 Actinomycetota bacterium
GGCTACGACGTTCCGACGCACCTAGACCGTTACGAAGCGATGCGTGACAAGGACAGCGGTGTTGTGTTCCTCAGTCAGTCGACGGGCTCTCCGCACACGGCGGCTATTGCAGAGATGTTGATCGAAGATGATCTGGGCGCCATTCCGCTGTCTTGGTACTCGGGCTGGCCGGACCCCGGCTATGGCAAGAACGTCTTCGAGTCCTATACCAACTACTGCTATGAGTCGATCAACGCAGTGGATTGGTTGTCCAATAACGTTGTCGATGGCGAAGTCAAGCTGGCAGTGATCTCCTACCCGGGCGAATACGGCCAGGATGGGGCGGCCGGTGCCAAGATCGCAGCGGAAGCTCTGGGGATCGAAGTTGTCTACGACGGTGAAGGTGCAGCCATTCCCGGTGCCGATCAGACTCCTGTCATCACGGGTCTGATCGAGTCGGGGGCGAACCTCGTCTGGGCGACTGTAGGACCGTCGGTCTTTGCTGAGATCTTTGGCGGAGCTGCTGCCCAGGGGTTCACACCGATCTGGTCTGGCAACTCCCCGACGTACAACTACATGCTGTTGGCTACGCCTCTGGCGCCAGCGTTGGACGCCTTCTACTACCAGTCGGCTTATGCGCTGACCTGGAACGCAGGTGATGCGCCCGGTATGAAGACGATGGTTGCAGAGCTGCAGGCCCGCATGCCGGACAAGCCGCTCTCAGACGTCTACACCTACGGCTGGACTGAAGCGATGGCCGCTCACCAGATTCTGGAGACGGCTGCAAAGAACGGTGACATGACGAGGGCTGGCGTGGTTCGCGCGGCCAACGAGACCGTCATCGATTATCAGGGCTTGGCTCCGAACCAGAGCTACGGCGGTGAGATCAATGACTTCATCGTCCGTGAGTCGTATGTGTTCGACATCCAGGCAGACCTGTTCAGTGTCGAGGCCACGGTGGCCGACGGCGGGAGCACCGGCTCGGTCATGATGGCGGGGGGTCCGATCATGTCGGACATCACTCGCGACCATGTCTACGAGGGCGCCTGCTTCTCGGCTGGCTGATCCTCTGCAAGGAAAGTAAGAAATCTGATGGTCCCGGGGGGCGGCTTGGCTGCCCCCCGGGACCCCAGATCTGTTGTCGGAATGATTCCGAATCGGTTAGAGGCCCTTGATGCTTGAAGTCGCGAATCTGGAGGTTGTCTATAACGAGGTGATCCTCGTTTTGCGCGGCCTCTCGATTGAAGTACGAGACGGGCAGATCGTCGCTCTCCTAGGTGCGAACGGGGCTGGCAAGACCACTACTACTCGGGCCATTACTGGTCTATTGGACGTTCACGAAGGAAAGATCACCAAAGGGTCGGTCAGCCTCGGTGGAGAGAAAATCGACGACAAGGATCCTTCAGAGATCGTTCGGTCCGGCATCACGCAGGTCATGGAGGGGCGCCGGGTATTCGCCGAGTTGACGGTGGACGAGAATCTGGTTACCGGGAGCATTACCAGTCGCGACCGATCCGCTATAGCCGAAGCTCACGAACGGGTAATGACCTTGTTTCCGGTGCTAGCCGACCGCCGTAAGTCGGTCGCCGGCTATCTGTCGGGTGGCGAGCAGCAGATGCTCGCCATCGGCAGGGCGCTCATGTCTGACCCACAGTTGCTCATCCTCGACGAGCCTTCGCTCGGCCTGGCCCCGAAGTTGGTGGCCCAGATCCGCGACATCATCGTCGAGATCAACCAGACGGGCACCAGTGTCCTACTCATCGAGCAGAACGCCAACATGGCACTCTCGATCGCCGACTACGGCTACATCATGGAGACCGGAAAGATCGTGATGGACGGAGACGCGGCCAAGTTGCTGAAGGACGAGGACGTCCAGGAGTTCTATCTGGGGCTCCACGGCGAGGAGGGCGAGCGCAAGTCCTTTCGCGATGTGAAGCACTACAAGCGACGGAAACGGTGGCTGTCGTGAGTCAGATCCCCGCCGAACGGCGACTTGACGACGCCCTGCTCGACTTCGACGGCATCAGCCTGTCCTTCAAGGGAGTCAAGGCCATCAGCGATGTCTCGTTCCAGGTGGGGGCCGAGGAACTCTTCGCCATCATCGGGCCGAACGGCGCTGGCAAGACGTCGGTCTTCAACTCGATCAGCCAGGTGTACCACCCTCAGGAGGGGGATATTCGGTGGAAAGGCGGATCGATCATGGGCGAACGTCCTGACCGGGTGGCCAGCCGCGGTATTGCCCGCACCTTCCAGAACATCGAGCTTTTCCCGCACATGACGGTGCTGGAGAACCTCTTGTTAGGCCGCCACATCCGTATGGAGCGTTCGTGGCTGGCCGGTGCCCTTTGGGCTGGCTCAGCCAAGAGGGAGGAAATGGCTCACCGGCGAGCTGTCGAGGACATCATCGACTTCCTTGAAATCGAACAGTGGCGCAAACACCCGGTGGCGCTGCTGCCCTATGGCTTCCAGAAGCGTGTCGAGCTAGGACGAGCGCTGGCCATGGAGCCGGAGCTTCTCCTACTGGATGAACCGGTGGCCGGCATGAACCTCGAGGAGACCGAGGACATGGCCCGGTTCATCCTCGATATCCGCGAGGAGTTGGGCATCTCGATGGTCCTCGTGGAGCACGACATGGGCCTGGTCATGGATATCGCCGACCGGGTGATGGTGCTCGACTTTGGCCAGAAGATTGCCGAGGGGGTCCCAGCCGACATCCAGCAGGACCCGGCGGTCATCGCCGCCTACCTGGGTGACGAGTCGGGGCTCACCAAAGCGGGCGGCTGACCGGTCGGGCTGGCTGGCGGGCTCTCAGACCGTGACTGAGGACGAGCGGGGCGACCGTTTCCTTGCGCAGGCGACAGAGCGGGTGGCCGAGGCGATTGATGCCGACCTGGACCTCTTCCACCTGTCGTTCGTACTGACCCGGGTCGCCAACCGTTTCGCTCGACACGTTGAGTCCGCGGTCCACCGACCTCGGGGTCTATCCATGGCCGGGTTCAGGGTGCTTTTCACCCTGTGGGTTTGTGGGCCTCTAGAGCCGCATCGGATCGCCGTGCTGGCCGGGCTGTCGCGGGCCTCAGTGTCCAGTGTGGTTAACACCCTCGAGCGGGACGGCTACGTCGAACGGGCCCGCCAACGGGGTGACCGACGGCTGGTCACCGTCACGTTGATCGCTAGGGGCCGACGCTTGGTTCGCGAGGCCTACGTAGCCCAGCATGCGGTGGAACGGGCCCAGTACGCGGACCTGACGGTTGCCGAACAGAAGGTCCTGACAGACCTGTTGGGCCGACTGCTCGACACCCCGCTGGACTAAGTGCGGCCCGGCACCGGGGCGGTCGCTAGAGCCGGACGCGCTCGCTGTCGGGGTCGTAGAACGGACGGAACGAGGCCGTCGCCGGTACCCGGGTTCCGTTGACCTCCACCTCAAAGATCCCCTCGATGACTTGGGAGCGTGGGCTGCCGGGCTCGCAGGCCACGTAGCCCATGCCGAGTGCCCCACCCACGGTGTGGCCGTACATGCCCGAGGTGATCCGGGACACGAGCACGCCGTCGCGGTACACGGGCTCATCGTGGTATAGCAGTGGCTCGGGGTCGTCAAGGCGGAACTGCACCAGACGTCGCGACGGGCCGACCTCCTTCTGGGACACTAGGGCCTCGCGACCGATAAAGCCGCCCGTCTTGTCGAAGGCCACGCCCCAGGAGAGGCCGGCCTCCAACGGGGTGTCCTCCTCGGCTATGTCGTCGCCCCAGTGCCGGTACGCCTTCTCCATACGCAAGGAGTTCATGGCGTGGTACCCGGCGGGCACGAGGCCCATCGGGGCACCCGACTCCCACAGGGCATCGAAGGAGCCGACGGCGAACTCGGTCGGAACGTACAGTTCCCACCCCAGCTCGCCCATGTAGGTGCGGCGCACCGCGATGGACCTGGCATAGCCCAGGTCGATCTCCTGCAGGGTGCCGAAGGGGAAGGCCTCGTTGGACAGGTTTGCGTCGGTCAGAGGGGCCACCACGTTGCGGGCCTCGGGTCCGAACACGCCCAACACCGCCCACCCTGAGGTCACGTCGGTGACCGTCATCCGGGCACCGTCTGGGGTGTGGCGGGCGATCCAGTCGGCGTCCTTGACCTGGGTGGCATACGCGGTGACGACCAGGAAGCGCTCCTCGTCTAGGCGATTGACGGTCAGGTCGGCCTCGATCCCACCCCGTTCGTTGAGCCACGTGGTGTACACGGATGCGCCTGGTTCGACGTCCACGTCGGCCGACGAGATCCGATTCAGGATGTCGCAGGCGTCGGGGCCCTGGACGAGAAGCTTGGCCAGCGACGTCTGGTCGAACAGGGCGGCGCTCTCGCGACAGGCTCGATGCTCGGCGGCAGAGTACTCGAACCAGTTCTGGCGGCCGTATGTGTACTCGTAGGTCGGCTCTATGCCCTCGGGGGCGTACCAGTTGGGCCGTTCCCAGCCGCCGTTTTCGCCGTGGCAGGCGCCGAGGGCGACGAGCCGGTCGTGGATGGGCGAACGACGGACACCGCGAGCCGTTTCGACCTGACGGAACGGCCAGTGCATGGCGTACAGCAGCCCGAGGGCCTCCACTGATCGGTCGCACAGGTACCGTCGGTTGGTCTGGAACGGATGCATGCGGCGCACGTCGACGTCCCACAGGTCCATGGGGGGCCGACCTTTGACCATCCACTCGGCCAGCACCTTCCCGGCACCGCCTGCCGACTGCATGCCGATCGAGTTGAAGCCGGTGGCCACCCAGTGGTTGCGCAGCTCGGGGGTCTCGCCGAGCAGGTAGCGGTCGTCGGGGGTGAATGACTCGGGCCCGTTGAAGAAAAGGCGGATGCCGACGTCCGACAGGACCGGCAGGCGCTCACAGGCCGCCTCATAGACGGGGGCCAGGTGCTCCCAGTCCTCGTCGAGCTGCATGAACGGCTGGTCGGTGGGAATTCCGTCCATGCCGAACGGCTTGGCCACAGGTTCGAAGGCGCCGACCATGAGTCGGCCAGCCTCTTCCTTGACGTAGATGCAGTTGTCGGTGTCGCGTAGCACTGGGAGGCCCGACGGCAGGTCCTCGATGGGCTCGGTGACCAGGTAGAAGTGCTCGCAGGCATGCAGCGGGATGTTGACGCCCACGTCGCGGCCCAGTTGGTGCGACCACATGCCGGCTGCCGTGACCACATGTTCCGCCTCGATGGTCCCCCGGTCGGTCTCTACGCCGACGGCTCGGCCGTCAGTGGTCAGGATGCGGGCCACCGAGACACCCTCGATGATCCTGACGCCCTTCGACTTGGCCACGTTGGCCATGGCCATGGTGGTGTCCACCGGCGAGGCCTGTCCGTCGCCGGGTAGCCAGACGCCTCCCACGATTCCCTCGGGGTTCAGTAGTGGGTACCGACTGCACAGCTCTTCGGTCGAGACGACCTCGACGTCGACGTCGAAGGCGTTGGCCATGCCGGCGCCCCGGACTAGTTCCTCCATGCGCTCCGGGTTGTCGGCCACACTGAGCGAGCCGACCTTTCGGAAACCAGTGGCTTGGCCCATGTCGCGTTCCAGAGATTCGTACAAGTCGGCCGAGTAGGCGGCCAGCCGGGTCATGTTGTGGGTGGCCCGCAGGCAGCCGACCAAGCCGGCCGCGTGCCAGGTGGTGCCGCTGGTCAGGGTGTGGCGCTCGACCAGGGCGACGTCGGTGCAGCCCAGCTCGGCGAGGTGGTAGGCGATGCTGGCACCGACGATGCCGCCGCCCACGATGACCACCTGAGCACGTTCGGGGATCTGCTTGGCCATGGTGCGGTACTCCCGGGGAGGAGATGGGGCCGGTTCCAGCCCCTTGCCGTTAGAAGACTTAGCGATTAGGTTAGAGGCTCTCACGCCAGCGATGCTGGTCACGGACCAGTGGTCCGCGCAGTGTACGACCGTCCTTCTCCGGGAGAACCACCCATGAGCGACATGCGGCACCTCGCCCAGCAACACCTCATCCCCCACTTCACCAAGAAGGCCGCCTGGCACACCGACGGTCTCCCCATCATCGAACGGGGCGAGGGGTGTTACCTCTACGACACCGAAGGCAACGAGTACCTCGACGGCCTGGCCGGTCTGTTCTGCGTCAACATCGGCCATGGGCGGTCCGATCTGTCGGCTGTTGCGGCCAAGCAGATGGACACTTTGGCCTTCGCCACCAACTGGGGCTTCGCCCACCCACCGGCCATCGAGGCCGCCGCGTTGATCTCCGGCTTCGCCCCGGGCGACCTCAGCGAGACCTTCTTCGTCAGCTCCGGCTCCGAGGCCGTCGAGTCAGCTGTCAAGTTCGCCCGCAACTACCACGTCGCCCGCGGCGAGGAGGGTCGGTACAAGGTCATCTCACGCAACTGGGCGTACCACGGCACCACGCTGGGTGCACTGTCGGTCACCGGTATCCCGAAGCTCCGGGCTCCCTACTTGCCGGCGCTCTGGGACGGCGCCCGCCATGTGCCCAACACCCGCCAGTGCTCCTCGCCCGAGGGCACCCCGGCCGCCGACCTGTCCTGCGTGCAGGCCGTCGAGGAGATGATCCTGATGGAGGGCCCCGAGACGGTCAGCATGGTCATCGCCGAGCCGATCCAGAACGGCGGCGGTGCTCTGGTGCCGCCTGACGGCTACTGGCAGGAGTTGCGTCGGATCTGCGACCGATATGGCGTACTGCTGGTTGCTGACGAGGTCATCTGCTCGTTCGGTCGGTTCGGCCACTGGTTCGCCAGCGAGCGCAACGGCGTGATACCCGACATGATCACCTTCGCCAAGGGCGTGACCTCGGCCTACCAGCCGCTCGGCGGCGTGGTCATCCGCGGACCGCTCGTTGAGGAGCTCTATGACTCGCCCATGGGTTCCTATGTCCACGGGTCGACCTTCGGCGGCCACCCGGTCGCCACCGCGGTGGCTGTGGCCAATATGACGGCTATGCGGGATGAGGGCCTGCTGGGCCATGTCTTGGATACCGAGGACTCGTTCGCCGCGAAGTTGCAGGCCATGGGTGGCGCCCACTCTTCGGTTCGGGAGGTGCGAGGCACTGGCTTCTTCTACGCGGTGGACCTGTGCGCCGACTCGACTGCCGGCCGCGACCTCAGCCCCAGTCAGGAGACGGCCCTGCAGGGCGGCGTGCTGGGCGGCTTTGTGCGCGAGGAGAAGATGACGGTTCGTCCCGACGACCGGGGTTACACCGGCCTCACCATCTCCCCGCCGTTGGTGGCTGACGGCACGGTCATCGATGACCTGGTGGCCAGGGTCGATCGTGTGGTCGATCGGGTCGACGCATGGCTGGCCGAGAACGACTAGGCACGAACGATGGGCGTGAAGGGGGGAGGACGGTGAAGGACCTGAAGGTCGACGGCCTGGGCATGGTCTACGAACTCCCGAAGGGTGGCTCGGTCCAAGCCTTGCAAGACGTTTCGTTTGAACTCGAGGCTGGGCGGCTGCTCACGTTGCTCGGACCCTCGGGGTGCGGCAAGACGACGCTCCTCAACATCATCGCCGGCTTCCTGGCCCCTACCTCTGGGTCGGTGGCCCTCGGGGGAGACCCCATCATGGGGCCGGGCCAGGAGCGGGGCATGGTCTTCCAGCAGGGTGCTCTCTTCGAATGGCAGACCGTGGCCCAGAACGTGGCGTTCGGTCCCCGGATGAACCGGAGGAAGCGGTCGGAGACCAACGATCTGGTCCAGGATCTGCTGTCCACGGTGGGTCTCCAGGGCTTCGGCGACAAAGCCGTCTACGAATTGTCGGGTGGTATGCAGCAGCGCGTCGCCCTGGCCCGATGTCTGGCCAACGACCCTGAGGTCATCCTCATGGACGAGCCACTTGGTGCGCTAGACGCCCTGACTCGGGAGAAGATGCAGGGCCTCATCCTGAAGCTTTGGCAGGAGACCGGCAAGACGATCATCCTCGTCACCCACAGCGTGGAGGAGGCGCTCTATCTGGGCGACCGCCTTTTCGTCATGGCGCCTCGACCGGGCCGCATCGAGCGGGAGTACGAGTTGCCCTTCGCTGAGAAGGGCCTGCACGTCGATCCCCGCGAGATGAAGGCCTCGCCAGAGTTCATCGAGAGACGCGAGGAGTTGCTCTCGCTCATCTGGGAGATGGAGGAGCAGATCATGGGTCATGAAGGTGGGATGTCGTGAGCGTCATGGACCGTCTCACCGGCCGGAAGGGTGCTGACGCCCGCAAGACGGTCACCTTCGGCGACGCGACCGAGGTGCGGGGTGCTCCGGTTTGGAGCGTCGTATCGCTCCTGTTCCTCGGCCTGGTGTGGTGGTGGATCAAGCGGGGCCCCGATCCCATCGTCAACGACAGGACCTTCCCCTCAATGCGCCAGACGTGGGACGCCTTTTTTGAGATGGTCGATATCGGCTATCGCCGTGTCGGTCTGTGGGAGCACACGTGGGCGAGTCTGTGGCGGGTGCTCAAAGGCCTCGTGTACGGCGTGGTGGTCGGTGTCCCGGTCGGCTTCGCCATGGGTCTCTCGAACCGGCTGCGTGGCATCTTCGACCCCATCGTGGAATTGCTGCGGCCAGTGCCGCCGCTGGCCCTGTTGCCGTTGTTCATCGTTTGGTTCGGCATCGGAGAGGGCTCGAAGGTCAATCTGTTGTTCTTCGCCGCCGTGTGGATCATGGTCATAGCAGCCCGTGCCGGTGTGCTCGGCGTGCGAGGTTCGAAGGTCCACGCCGCCTACTCGCTGGGCGCCAACAAGTGGCAGATCCTGCGATACGTGATCCTGCCCAACGCCCTACCGGACATCTTCACCGGCATGCGGGTGGCCCTCGGCGTGTGCTGGGGGACCCTGGTAGCCGCCGAACTGACCGGCACCACGACCGGTCTGGGTGCCATGATCTTCGCCGCTTCTAAGTTCTTCCGAATGGACATTGTGGTCGTGTCCATCATCATCATCGGGGTGATCGGTGTGTCCATGGACCTGATCATGCGGTTTCTGGAGAAGCGCCTCATCCCCTGGCGGGGCAAGGGTTGAGCGGCCCTCCGGCCTAAACCCCGACAACGCCGACGTGTCGAACGACCTGACGCCACTGCTCGCCGACTGGCGTCGGCGAGCCGCCGCGGAGCCGGCCCGTGTCGTGCTGGCCGACTTGGGTGACCCCCGAGCCGACTTCGCGGCCATCGAGTTGGTCGATGAGGGCCTCGCACAGCCGCTCCACCCAATCGTGGACCGTGATGACGACCGGCAGGCTGAGGCCGTTGCCCGTGCCGAATCCGCCGGGTTGGACATCGACGACCCGGTGGTGGCCGCCACCGTCCTGGTGCGGTCCGGGGTGGCCGACGCCGCGGTTGCCGGGGCATCCCGGTCGACGGCCGACGTCTTGCGGGCTGGGCTCAAGGTGCTCGGTGTGGCGCCCGGCGTCGAAGCGGTGTCCAGCAGCTTCCTGATGCTGTTGGCCGACGGTCGGGTCGTGGCCTATGGCGACTGCGGGGTGGTGCCCGATCCCGACGCTGCCCAGCTGGCCGCCATTGCCGCCTCGACCGCCGACACCTGGTCTGCGCTAGCCGGCCCCCGACTGGACGGTGGGCCACCGCGGGTGGCCATGCTCTCTTTCTCCACGAAGGGGAGTGCCGAGCACGCCCGGGTCGACAAGGTTCGTGAGGCCACTCGACTGGTGGCCGAGGCCCGGCCGGACCTAGCGGTGGATGGTGAGCTCCAGTTCGATGCGGCAATGGTGCCGGCGGTGGCCGCGGCCAAGGCCACCGGGTCGCCAGTGGCCGGGGCGGCTGACGTACTGGTCTTTCCCGACCTCGACAGCGGCAACATCGCATACAAGGTGACCGAACGTCTGGGTGGGGCCCGGGCGTATGGGCCGCTTCTCCAGGGTCTCGACGGGATTCTGCACGACCTGTCCCGCGGCTGCTCGGCGAACGACATCGTGGACGTTGCTGTCATCGCCGGGCTCCAGGCCCGGGCCGCCGGCTGACCCGGTCTGCCTTCGGACCGCCCTGCTGACAATTCCGTCTGAGGAACCCGCATGCCGCTGTCCGCCGTCCTAATGGTCCTGGTTTCCACGGTCCTCCATGCCGGGTGGAACGCCCGTCTTCACCGGGGTGGTGACCCCGAGGTGGTCATCGCGCTGGCCTACCTGTTCGTGGGGATCATCCTTCTGCCGACTGCGGTCGTCGACCCGCCCAGCGAGGTGCTTGGCAGGGTGCTGGTTTCCTCGGTGGCCCAGGGCCTTTACATGGGCCTGCTCGGTACGGCCTACCGGACGGGCAGCCTCGGCGTGGCCTACCCAATCTCGCGGGGGAGTGCCCCACTGCTGGTGGGCCTCGGTGGCTGGCTGCTGCTCGACGAGACGCCGTCGGTGGCCACCGCGGTAGGCCTAGTGGTCTTGGTGGTGGGCCTGCTGGCGGTGGCGGGGGTGGGAGCGCAGAGGGCTGAACGCCGGGCCGTGGTCCTCGCCGGTATCACCGGGCTGTGCACGGTCGCCTACTCGCTGATCGACGCTCGGGCCGTGGACCTGACCGGCGCTCTCGGCTACTTGTCAGCGGTCATGGTCCTCAGCTCTGTGGGCGTCCTAGCCGTCCGTCGTCCGGCGTTGGTGCGTCTGCGAGCAGGGTTCGGAGAATCGGTGCTGGTCGGCTTGGGTCAGGGCGGTGCCTACGCGCTGGTCCTGTTGGCCTTCCAGCGTGCTCAGGCCGGACAAGTCGCCGGGCTGCGTCAAGTGTCGGTGGTGCTCGGCGTGCTCATCGTCCGCGAGGCGCTGGGCCCTCGGGCGGTCTGGGGCGCCGTGGCGGTGACGGTGGGTGCGGCTCTGGTGGTGTGGTGACTGGAGGGCCCGTGTCTCACCGAAGTGGAACACCGACTAACTCGAACGTGAGAGTCTCTAACGATAGGATCCGGCCATGAGTCGGCGCACCCTCGACACCAAGCAGGTCGTCGAGGCGGCGGCCACGTTGGCCGACGCCGAGGGTCTCGACGCGGTGACGCTCACACAGGTAGCCGAGCAACTTGGCGTGCGCCAGCCTGCCCTCTACCGCCACGTCGACAGCTACGACGCCCTCATCCGGACCCTCGGCCTGCGAGGCCGCGAGATCCTGGCGACCCGCCTCGGCGAGGCCGCCGTCGGTCTGGCCGGTGACGATGCCGTGCGAGCGATGGGACGGGCCTGGCGGGCCATGGTGCGTGAACATCCGGGCCTTTACGCGGCCACCGACCGGTACCCGTGTGCTGGTGACGCCGAACTGGAGGAGGCCGTCGAACGGGTAGTCCAGGTCCTCGGTCAGGCGCTGGCCGCCTATGGTCTGACCGAGGACGATCGGGTCCACGCCGCCCGTTCCATGCGCAGTGCCTTCCATGGGTTCGCCCACCTGGAGGCGGGTGACGGCCATCCCCATCCCGTAGATCTCGACGACAGTTTCGACCAGTTCGTCGACCTGCTGTGTGCCGGCATCCACCAAATGGCCGTCGTGCCCGCCTGACCTGCTCGGTTCGACCTACCGCACTACCTGACCTCACCTCCTATTTCGCCTCCTACCTGAGAAACACCACGAGGAACCGCCCGTGACCCGCCTCGGATTCGTCCTCGACTCCGGTAGCTGCATCGGCTGCCACGCCTGCACCATCGCCTGCAAGAGTGAGCACGACGTGCCTCTCAGCGTCAACCGCACCTGGCTCAAGTACGTGGAGACCGGATCACATCCCAACACAGACAGGGAGTTCTCGGTCATGCGCTGCAACCATTGCGACGACGCCCCGTGCATGACCATCTGCCCCACTTCGGCGTTGCACCGGACCGCCAATGGAGTGGTCGACTTCCAGGACGAAGACTGCATCGGCTGCAAGGCCTGCATGAACGCCTGCCCCTACGACGCCATTTATCTCAACCCCGAGACGAAGACTGCGCACAAGTGCAACTTCTGCAACCACCGCCTCGAGGATGGACTCGAACCGTCCTGCGTCATCGTCTGCCCGACGCAGGCCATCCGGGTCGGCGACCTCGACGACCCCGACAGCGAGATCGCCCGCCTCCACGCCGACGGCGGCCTAGTCCGGTCTCCCGAGCAAAATACGCGCCCCAAGGTCATCTACATGGGCGCTACCGCCTCGTCGCTCGATCCTCTGGCTTCGGCCATCGCCCCTGACGGGATGATCTGGGCCGACACCACCCCGGGCCACTCGACCCCCACGCAGGTGGCGCTGTCGGCCTCACCTGACCGCGCCGACGGCGAGGCCATGGCCCGCACGGCCTACACCACCCAGCACCCACCGGTCTGGGGGGCGATGGTGTCGGGTTATTTGGTCACCAAGGCGATCGCCGCCGGAGTGATGCTGGTCGCCGCTCTGCTAGTGGCCCTCGGACACGGCGACGACGTCATGGTCAGCACCGTTCCGGCCATGGTGGCTGGGGCCTTCCTGGCTGCCACCGGCGCCCTGCTGATCGGCGACCTCAAGCAGCCGAAGAGGTTCTGGTACCTCATCACGAAGGGAAACCGCACCTCCTGGCTGGTCAAGGGGTCCTACGTGTTGGGGGCCTTTGCCAGCTGCCTGGCCGCCTGGTGGCTCGCCGGCCTAGCCGACGCTGGCGGCGCCCTGCCATGGCTGGCATTGCCCACCGTGGCGTTCGCCCTCGGAACGGCTGGCTACACAGCTTTCCTGTTCGGGCAGTGCGAGGGCCGCGACCTTTGGCAGCAGCCCGTCCTGTTGCCGCTGCTGCTGGCCCAGGCGGTGGTGGCCGGCGGAGCCACCTACTCGGTCCTCGACCTTCTCTTGGAAGTCCCCGGCACGGCCACCGTCCAGTGGACGTTGTTCGGTGGCTTGGTGGCCAATGGCCTGCTTGTGGTCCTCGAAATGAGGGGTAGCCACTCCCGCCACGTGACCATGGCGTTGGCTGAGATGACCGGCGGCATCGGCCAGCGGTCCTTCCGCCAGTGGCGCCTTGACGGCCTCGTCATGCCCCTGGTCCTCGTCGTCGTGTCGATCGCCCTCGGCGCTGACGACCCGCTTCTCCCCGCCGTGGCCGCACCCTTCGTGCTCCACGGCCTGTACGCCTACGAGGACGCCTACGTGCGGGCCGGCCAAGCCGTGCCCCTCTCGTAGATTTCTTCGACAATCCCCCGGTAACCCGATGACCAACCCGCTGTCTAGCTATCCGCCCGAGGAGACTTGGGACCACGTCGAGTCCCTCGACCCGGCTGCCTGGCCGACGAAGGTCCGCCGCGCCCACCGTCTGGTGCCGACCACGTGCTTTAACTGCGAGGCCAACTGCGGACTCCTGGCGTGGGTCGACAAGCACACCGGGAAGATCACCAAGTTCGAGGGCAATCCGGTGCACCCGGCCAGCCGGGGTCGCAACTGCGCCAAGGGCCCGGCCACCATCAACCAGCTAGAGGATCCTGAGCGGATTCTCTACCCCATGAGGCGGGTCGGTGAGCGTGGTGAGGGTCTTTGGGAGCGCATTACCTGGGAGCAGGCCCTAGACCAGATCGGGACCCGCATCGGTACCGCCTTCCGCGAGGATCGCCACCACGAGGTCATGTACCACGTGGGCCGGATGGGCGACGACAGCTACATGGAGCGGGTACTCCACAGTTGGGGCATCGACGGCCACAACAGTCACACCAACATCTGCTCCAGCGGTGCCCGGGTGGGCTACGCCTCGTGGATGGGCTTCGATCGCCCGTCGGCCGATTTCGCCAATGCCGAGGTCATCTTCCTCATCTCGTCACATCTCGAGGCCGGGCACTACTTCAACCCGCATGCCCAGCGGATCATCGAGGGCCAGAAGAACGGCGCCACCGTCGTGTGTGTCGACCCGCGCCTGTCCAACACGGCAGCCAAGGCCGATCACTGGCTGTCGCCCTGGCCGGGTACCGAGGCGTTCCTACTACTGGCCATCGCTCGCCTCCTGTTGGAGGCTGGCACGTGGGACTCGACGTTCTTCGAGCGGTGGGTCAACTGGGAGACTTTCCTTCGGGAGGCCCGACCCGACCTGGACTGCACGTTCGCCAACGTGCGTCAGGCGCTCATCGACCAGTACGTGGAGTACACACCGGCCGAGGCAGCCCGAGTGTGCGGCGTCGAGGAGTCGACCATCCGCGAGGTGGCCGCGGTCATCGGCCGTGGCCTCGGGAAGTTCGCCTCGCACACGTGGCGGGCTTCGTCGGCCGGGAACGAAGGCGACTGGATGGTGTCGCGCTGCCTCCAGTTCCTGAACGTGTTGACCGGCTCGGTAGGCACCGAGGGCGGCACCAACGCCAATGGCTGGAACAAGTTCATCCCAGTCACGCCCATCCACCCTGAACCGCAGGCCCGGTGGAACGAGATGCAGTGGCCGATCGAGTACCCGCTCACCCACCACGAGTTGTCGATCCTGCTACCCCACTTCCTGAAGGCCGGTCGGGGTCGCCTCGATACCTACTTCACCCGCGTCTACAACCCACTGTGGACCAACCCCGACGGGTTCACGTGGATGGAGGTGCTGTGCGATCCGGAGTTGATCGGCTGCCACGTTGCACTGACCCCGACGTGGAACGAGTCGGCTTGGTTCGCCGACTACGTGCTGCCCATGGGTATCGCCTCGGAGCGCCACGACGTGGCCAGTTTCGAGACACACAACGGCCGCTGGATTGGCTTCCGCCAACCAGTGGCCCGCCGCCACCGCGAGCTAGACGGCGAGACGTTCGACCGCACGCACGAGGCCAACCCAGGAGAGGTGTGGGAAGAACAGGAATTCTGGATTGATTTGTCGTGGCGGATCGACCCTGACGGATCGCTGGGCATCCGGTCGCAGTTTGAGAGCCGAGACGAGCCAGGCACCCCGCTGACCCTGGACGAGTACTACACGATGCTTTTCGGGAGTTCGGTTCCCGGGCTGCCCGAAGCCGCCGAGGTAGTCGGCCTCACCCCGCTGGAGTACATGCGGCGCAAGGGTTCCTTTTCACTACCCGGCGATCAGTACCGCGTGTACGAGCGTGACGTGCCCGAGACCGAGCTGGCCGGGGCCGAACGTGACGCTGAAGGCGTGTGGCGCCGACCGGGCACGGCCGGCTCGCACCAGTCGCTAGAGGACATCCGAGGGCACATGCCGTTCATCGGCGACGGTTCGCCGGCGATCGACGTGGACGGACAGGCCAAGTTCGGGTTCCCCACGCCGTCCAAGAAGCTGGAGTTCTTCTCAGAGACGCTGCGCGACTGGGGTTGGCCCGAGTACTCGATGCCGTCCTTCATCAGGAGCCAAGTCCACTGGGAGGACCTTGACATGTCGGCCGGCGAGCGGATCCTTGTGCCGACCTTCCGCATCCCGACCCTGATCCACACCCGGTCGGCCAACAGCCAGTGGTTGAACGAGATCAGCCATCGCCACCCGCTGTGGCTCCACCCATCGGACGCCGAGCAGTTGGGTATCGAAGAAGAAGGCCTGGTGCGGATCACCACCCGGAGCGGCCACTTCGTGATCCACGCCTGGCGGACCGAGGGCATCCGGCCCGGCGTGGTGGCAGCTAGCCATCACATGGGTCGCTGGCGCCTCGAGGACGATGCTGCCCGGTCTTGGGGGGCGGGCAAAGCCTCGGTCGAGCGGGACGACGACGGTCGCTGGCGGCTGCGGCGCGAGCGCGGCCACGAGCCCTACGAGAGCTCGGAGCCGGACACCGGGCTGATCTGGTGGTCCGACACCGGCGTGCACCAGAACCTGACCTTCCCCGTCCAGCCCGACCCGATCAGCGGCATGCACTGCTGGCTGCAGCGGGTCACCGTGGCTCCGGCCGAGCTAGGAGACGCCTACGGCGACGTGGTGGTGGACACAGCGGCCTCGCACCAGATCTTCGAGGAGTGGTTGGCCAAGACCCGGCCCGGTCCCGGTCCGGGGAACCTGCGGCGGCCGCTGTGGTTCGCCCGCCCGGTCAAGCCTGCTGCCACCGCCTACCGGTACTCGTCCTCGGAATCGGCCTAGAGGTAGGCATTCGCGGACAGGTCAGCGGGTACGACCGAGTCGACCACTGCCCGCAAGGTCGCTTCGAACACCGCTGGCAGATCGGCGGGCTCGGCGAGGGCCTCGCGTGTTGCCGGATCCAGATCGGCGGCTCCGTCGTCGTCGACGAGGACAGCAGTGCGCTGGAGCGCCTCGGGCGTGAGGTCGGTGCGCAGAGCAGCAACGATGAAACCGCCTACGCAGGCGGTGATGGCCCGCATGGCGTCGCGGGACGTGGCACCGACCACTCCGGCGGCTTCCAACTCGCGGGCCATGGTCAACTCCAGGCGGCGGGCGTGCAGCGTCGATGCGCCGTGTTCGGCGGCGAGACGAGTGACCTCTCGGTGCTGGAGCGAGGTCCGCCAGATGAGTCGGGCCACATCGAGCACCCGTTCGCGGGCGGTGTCGCCGGCGACCGGAGTGCGGGCCACCCGTTCGCCGTGGCGTCGGACCACCGCGGTGACCAGTTCGTCGCGGTTGCCTACGTGCCAATAGATGGTTGTCGTGGCCACGCCCAGTTCAGTGGCCAGACGACGCATGGTCAGGGCTTCAGCACCTTCGGCCTCTACGAGGGCCAAAGCGCTGTCGAGAATCTCGTCGGCTTCCATGCCGGCACGTCGACCCGTGCCGTTGCCTCCGCTCCCGCTAGCCATGATTGTCAGTCCTTCCCGTCCTCATCTCTGGGTTCCTGGAATCTGGGTCCCCGGCTTTGCTCTTCCCGGGTTGCCATCGGGCAAATTCTCTGCGACAGTGTACAAGAAGTCATGTGACGGTGTCCAAGAGTTCTCCGGCCGGGGAACCGCTCGGACCCGCCGAGCGAGGGAGCCATCCGCCATGGAGCGAGAGGTCAGCACCGGGAACGAGCCGTACATCATCGTCTCGTCCGACACGCACGCGGGCCTGCAGTGCGAGGAGTACCGCGAGTACCTCGATCCAGCCCTGCACGCCGAGTTCGACGACTACGTGGCCGAACGCCACGAGCACCGACGCATCTCCGAGGAGCTAAATGGCGAGTTCGTCGAGCAGTGGGAGAGCGAGAACGAGTGGGGCCTGAAGGGTGCCTACGACCCCGAGGTCCGTGATCCCGTGCTGGACGCCGACGGCGTGGCCGGCGAGATCATCTTCGCCGACGGCGACGCCGTTACCGGCCAGGAGTCCCCGCCCTTCGGCGCCGGCTTGGCCGCCGGGCAGATCACCGATGCTCGCCAGGCCTTCGGCGGCGCTCGGGCCCACAACCGCTGGTTGGAGGAGTTCTGCGCCACCGACCCGGTGCGGCGGGCGGGCGTGGCGCTCGTGCCTGTGGTCCACGACGTCGACGAGGCCGTCAAGGAGGTCGAGGCCCTGGCCGGTAAGCCCGGCATCCGGGGCGTGATGGTTCCCACCCTGTGGCACGACCATCCGCCCTACGGCTCCGACCACTACGACCGCTTCTGGGCCGCGTGCGCCGATGCTGGCTTGGTCGTCCACACCCACTCCGGGGAGGCCGACTTCGACGCCTACGGCGAGAACGTGGCCATGTACATCTCCGAGGTTCCGTTTTGGACCCACCGGATCCTTTGGCAACTCCTGTTCTCGGGGAAGTTCGACAAGTACCCGAACCTGAGGTACGCAGTCGTGGAGTGTGGCTCGTTCTGGGTGGGCGACCTGCTGTGGAAGGCCGACGTGAACTTCGGTGCCAGCTTCAAGGTCAAGAAGATGGGCTCCCGGATGAAGGGCCTCATCTCCCGGCTGCCGTCGGAGTACTTCGGGGACAACGTCTTCATCGGTGCCTCGACCATGTCGCGCGAGGAGGTGCGGCGGCGCCACGTCAACGGAATCGACGCCCTCATGTGGGGTACCGACTACCCGCACCCCGAGGGATCGTGGCCCAACACCCGGGCCCGCCTCGAGAACGACTTCCAGGACGCCACCGTCGAAGACACCCGGCGTCTCCTCGGCCTCAACGCGGTGGACTGTTACGACCTCGACGAGGCCGGCCTGCAGGCCGTCGCCGATCGCATCGGCCCTACCCCGGAGGACCTGGGCCAGTCGCTGGACGCCCGCACACCCCCCGACGCCATGCGAACGGCCCGCTGGTGGCTGGACGAGTACGGCTGCGAGATGCAGTACGCCTGAGCAGGTGCGGGACAAGGAACGCGAGAGGGAAGGAGTGATGAGTGATGAGTGAGCATCATGTGGTGATCTCGGCCGACACGCACTGCGGGGCCGACCTGTGGGACTACAAGGAGTACCTGCCGTCGAGGTACCACGAGGACTTCGACATCTGGGCCAAGGGCATCAAGGAGGGCGAGCGTCGGACGGCCGAGGCGTTCAAGGACGCCGAACGCTCCCCGCTGAACGTCGGTGTCGACGGCGATCCGGCCGTGGACGGCAACCGTAACTACGACTCCGACCGGCGCTTGCGTGAGCAGGCAGCTGATGGCGTGGTCGCCGCGGTGCTGTTTCCCAACACCCAACCCCCCTTCGCCCCGGCGGCGGCCAGCCAGTTCGAGGCCCCGGCCTACAGCGACGACATGGACCACCGGTGGGCAGGCCTGAAGGCGCACAATCGCTGGCTGCTCGACTTCGTGTCGCTGGCTCCCGAGCGGCGAGCCGGCATCTGCCAGATCTTCCTCGGGGACGTGGAAGGCTCGGTGGCCGAGATCGAGTGGGCGGCCGAAAACGGCCTGCGGGGTGGGGTCCTCGTACCCGGTACACCGCCCGACTCGCCCTTCGAGCCGCTGTACGCCAAGGATTACGAGCCCATCTGGGCGGCTGCAGAGGCCTGCGGAATGCCGCTCAACCACCACTCCGGCGGGGCGACACCCAGTTTCGGCAACCACTTTCCGGCCTCGCTGGCCATGTTCATGCTCGAGGTCACCTGGTGGAGTCAGCGGGCCCTTTGGCACCTCATGTTCTCTGGCGTGTTCGAACGGCACCCCAACCTCCAGTGGGTCAACACCGAGAGCGGTACGGCCTGGGTACCTGAGACGCTGGCCAAACTGGACTCATTCCACGAGCGGATGAAGTACTCGGAGTACGGCTCGGAGGCCATCTTTGGCGGCATGGCAGTGGCCGGGATGTCGCTGAAGCCCAGCGAGTATTGGCAGCGCCAGTGCCACGTCGGCGCCAGCTTCCTTCGGCCCAGCGAGACCGAAGTAGTGCGCGAGATCGGTGTCGACAAGGTCATGTGGGGCTCCGACTACCCGCATATCGAGGGCTCGCATCCCTACACCGACGAGCACCTGCGCCTCACCTTCGGACGGATGACCGAAGATGAGACGACCAGGCTGTTGACCACGAATGCGGCACGGTTGTACCGGTTCGACGTGGCGGCCCTGCAGGCCCTGGCCGACGAGCACTGTCCGACCAAGGCCCACGTGGCTTCGGGCATCGACTACGCCGAGGTGCCCGACACCGGCAAGGGCTGCCCGGGTATGGCACCGCAGAACCAGGTGCCCGCGGTACCGATCGCAGTCGGCTGATGGAACCCGCATCGGAGGGCCTGGAGGCCCTGGAGGTGACGGGTTCGGTTGCCGTGGTCACTGGTGGGGCCAACGGCATCGGCCGAGGAATCGTCCGAGCCCTGCTGGAGGCCGACGCCACCGTCGTGGTTGCCGACGTCGAGCAGGACGTGCTCGACACCACCGTGGCCGCACTGTCGGCCACCTACCCGGGACGTATCAGCGGCGTGGTCACCGACGTCTCCGACGAGGCTTCCACCGACGAACTGGCCGCCCACGTCTTTGCTGCACACGGACGTTGCAACCTGCTGTTCAACAACGCTGGTGTGGGCTCCGGCGGAGGCGGACGCATGTGGACGCATGAACCCAACGATTGGCGCTGGTGCTACTCAGTGAATGTGTTCGGCGTGGCCAATGGGATCATGTCGTTCGTGGGCCGGATGTTGGAGTCCGGAGAGCCCGGCCACGTGGTCAACACCTCGTCGGGCGACGGCGGCTTCGCCCCGGTGCCCAACGCTGGCGTGTACGCCTCTTCGAAGGCTGCGGTCAGTTGTCTCACCGAGGCGTTGGCCCACCAGCTGGCCGAGGACTCCGACCGGGTTGGGGCGTCGGTCTTCTACCCGTCCGGCGGTCTGATGGACACCGGCCTGTTTTCCTCGCACCGGAACCGTCCGGCCGAGCTAGAGCGGGTAAGGGGCGGGACCGGCCGGTCATCGATGACCTTCCAGCAGATGAAGGACCTGCTGGAGAAGGCCGGCCGCGATGTGAAGGTCGCCGATCTCGACGAGCTGGGCCGCTGGGTGGTCGAGTGCACCGCCCAGCGGCAGTACATCATCGGCCGCGACCTGGATCACACCGTCGACCTGCTGCACCGCCGGGCCGACGCCATCGGGGCTCTGGACCTGCCGCCCCACCACCAGATGGGGCTCTGAGGTCGATCCCTTCGGACGGTCTCCGTCTACCAGCAGGACCGAACCTTCACCGGGAATGGGCGCCTGAAAGGCTGGTCGCCAGGCCTTCGTCGTTGGCCGGACGGCTGCGGGACAAAAACGCTCCAGCGTCGGCCAGGACGAACTGCCCGGTCACGCACCGGGCTAGGTCGCTGGTCAGGAAGACGGCCATGCGGGCCAGTTCGTCGTGGTCGACCATGCGCCGTAGCGGTGTCGACGCCACCAGAGCGGCCACGCGGTCCTCGGTGAACGCAGCGGCCACCGTCTCGGTCAGCGTGGTGCCCGGTGCCATGGCGTTGACCCGTATCCCTTCAGGGCCCAACTCGACGGCCATGGTGGTCACCAGATGGTTGAGGGCTGCCTTGGCCGCCGCATAGGCGCTGTTGTAGGGCGCCGGACGGGTGGTCTCGCCGGACGTCACGAAGAGGATGACGCCGTCGCCCGATCCGTCGGCGGGGCGACCGTCCTCGGAGCGGGCCAGCATCGCCTCGGCAGCGGCACGACCGCACAGAGCAGCCTGCACAAGGTTCTGGTCGACGATGTCGCGCCAGTCATCGCCCCAGGTGTCGGTGAACGGCCGGGGTCGCCGACCTTTCGGGAGCATCCCCACGTTGGCCACGGTCACGTCGAGCCTGCCTAGGCGGTCGACGGTGGTCGCCACCATGGCCTCCACAGCCTCATCGTCCCGGCAGTCCGCAGGCACGGCCACTGCGGAACCGGTCCCCTTCTCGGCCTCCGCTTCGGCGTTGATCTCCGAGGTGACGGCCTCGGCTCGCTCGGGGACTAGATCGTTGACGGCCACCGCGGCGCCGGAACGGGCCAGCCAACGGGCGATCTCCCGACCGATGCCGGCGCCCGCACCGGTGACCAGCGCCCGCCTTCCCGCGTGGTTGATCGAGATGCTCATCGTGCCCTCCCTTCCGCCGTATGGCCCCCGGTCAGCAGGGCCAGCACCTCATCGACCACGCCGTCGGCGCGACGTCGGATTTCGTCGGGATCGACGCCGCCGATGGGGTGGGCCACCGACACCATCCGCAGGTCGGGAAGGCCGAAGTCGGCAGCTGTCCGGGTAGCCAGGTCGCTCAGGGCGCTGGTGGCCACCAGCACGGTGGGTCGACCGGCCTGCTCGAGGTGGATTGAGTCGTGGACACTCCACGACGTGCAACTCCCTCAATCGGCAGTGCCGGTGAGGATGACGTCGACCTCCTCGGCCAATAGGCCGAGGACTTGGTCCTCACAGGCGGTGGCCGCGTTCTTGGTCTCGGTGCGGACCACGGTTGCTCCGGTGCGGTCTGCCAGCCTTTCGGCGAGTTGCCCCAGGAGCACGTCGGCGTTGGGCTTTCGGTTGTCGAGGATGCCGATACGCCGTCCGGCTAGGACCGTTGGCGAGGGGGCCAACTCGGCCGGTGGCTGGGCGAAGCCTCCATCAGGTCGGTAGATCAGCACGGTCGGCCTTCCGGTTCTTGAATGGGAAGGGTGACGCTGCGAGTCATACCCCAGCTGGGGACCACAGAGCTGTGTTTCCCTGGCCCGCCGACGACCATGGTCCGCACGTTGTCGGGGTGCTCCGTCATGGGCACCAGTTCATCGTCGGCCAACTGATCCATCCACGAAGCCCAGGCCCGTAGGCCGAAGGCCCGCTTCAACTCGCCGGCCGGCAGCCGGGCCCTCTGGAACAGGTAGGACGACACGTCGCGGCGCGACCAGCCGGCGGCCGCGCAGGTGGCGGCGTGCTCGGGGCACAGCAGCACGAAGAACTCGCCCTGGCTGATGCAGGCGTTGTTCTGGGCGGTGGTGGCCATGGCTGACGCCACCTTGTCGAGGATGCGGGCTGGGTCGTCGGACTCCATGTCGTGCACGTTGTGGGGAGCCTCACCGCAGTGGACGGTCACCGCCGAGGGGGCCTCCATGCCGATGGCGGATGGGTAGAGAGGCCACGGCGAGGCGTCGGCGTTCTCGGCCACGCAGAGTCCATACTTGGCCGGGCCTCCCTGGGTTGAGGCATCGCCGTCACCTGGGATGGCTCCGGCCACGTGGAGGAGCACCAGCCGCAGGGCCCGACCGGTGGTGGCGTTGGCCCGGTTGCCGGGTCCGAGGGCACCGCGGCCGCCGTTGTAGCCGCCGCTGCGGGCCACCTCGCCGTGGACCACCACCAGGGGCGCCACGTTGTGGGTGGTGGCGTTGACACCCCGCAGGTTCACCTCAGGGCGGGCCAGGGCCCGCACGGCGGCGACCAGGACCGGCAGGTGTTCGGGACGACAGCCAGCCATCACCGCGTTGACGGCCAGGGTCCGTCGGGTGGCTTCGCCAAAACGGGGAGGGAGGACGGCCACCACCTCGTCGGGGTCGGTTCTCGGACACCCGAGGAGCATGGCGTCGACTCGTTCGGTGGTGGGGGCGACCACCGGCAGTCCGTCGCCCCAGCCGTGCTCAGCCATGGCATCGATGAGGTCGGCGTCATCGTCTACTTGGAGCAGGTCCTCTGAAAAGATGTCTACAGTCATCAGTCATAAGTCTGACAGGTGTTGACACCCGGGGCAAGGCCCGCTTGAATCGATGGGCATGGCGGCACGTCGCGGGGTCACGGCTGAACAGGTGGTCGAGGCCGCGCTTTCCCTGTTGGACGAGGCCGGGCGACTCGATGCAGTGCGTCCCGCGTCGGTGGCCGGACGGCTCGGCATCCGCAGCCAGTCGCTTTATGCCCATGTGGACGGCGTTGACGGCCTGCGGCGCCTGCTCGCTCTGCGGTGTCTCAGCGACTTGTCCGAGGTGGTCACGATGGCTGCCGTCGGCCGGTCGGGGCGTGACGCCGTGGAGGCCATCGTCCGGGCTCAACTCGATTTCGCGCTCGTCCATCCAGGTCGGTCCGAGGCCGCCCTCCACCCGCCGGGTGACGACCCTGATCTGGCGGTGGCCATCGACAGGGCCGGCGGTCCACTTCGCACCGTTCTGGCCAGCCTCGGTCTCGATGACGAAGCCCGGGTCCACTGGGTCCGGCTTCAGCTGGCCCTGACTGCGGGCTATTCGTCCCTGGTTCGAGACGGTCGCCTCACCCTGTCCCCGGAACCGTCGACCACCGTCGACCACCTGGTGGCGGCGATGCTCGATCAGCTGCCCGACTTGTCATCCGGCCAGCCTCCTATCGGACAAGAGATCGCTCGCATATAGCCGAGGACCAACTGCTCGTCTTGCCCTGCCCGCCGACTCTCCTGGCCGTCCCGTGATGGACCGTCGGGAGGTCTGCGTCTACCGTCGCGTGGGAACGGTGAACTCGAGGAGGCAGACGCCATGCGACGACTGATGAGCATTCGGATCGGTGCGCTGCTGGCGATCGCTCTGGTGGCCGCGGCCTGCGGTGGAGGGGAGTCGGCCGACCCGGCGCCGACCACCGCAGTCCCTACAACGGCTGCTCCGACCACGACGGCTGCTCCGACCACCACTGAGCCGCCCGACGAGCCGCTGGTCACCACAACCACCGCACCGGTCGAGACCACGACGACCACGACCATCGTCCTCACCGACTCGTTCCGCGGTGTCACGGCTGAGACCATCAAGCTCGGGTTCGCTTCGATCGACTTCGAGTACTTCAACGAGACCTTTGGCTTCAACCTCACCTATGCGAACTACGACGACACGGTCGACGTGTATGTCGAGTACATCAACGCGACGGGAGGGATCGTCGGACGGATGGTCGAAGTTGTCCACGCCCACTTCCTGCCCGTCGGCCCGGTGACTGCCGAGGCGGCCTGCATCGAACTCACCCAGGACCACCAGGTGTTCGCCGTAATGAACGGATTCGCCGGGCCCGGCGCCGAAAACGTCAACGCCTGCTTCAGTGCCACCTACGACACAATTCTGGTGGGTGGTAAGCCGACCCCAGAGCAACTCGAGCAGTCGACCGCTCCATGGATCTCCTACGACATCAGCCTCGGACGCCGTGGTCGGGCCTTCGTGAATCTGCTGGAGGAGACAGGAGAACTCGGTGGCCTTGGACCGGTCATGGTGTTGGGCGCCAATGTCGAGTACGAGCCGATGATGGCCGATGTCAAGGATGCATTGTCCTCTGCGGGAGCCGAGGTGCCGATCTCCGTGGCTAACCCCGACACGGGCGACGAGACGGCGACGATCGCTTACCTCGAGGTGCTCCTCGAGCGAGCCCGTGGGGAGGGCGTGTCGACGATCTTCGTGGTGGGCGAGGCCGAATACGCCCTGCAGTACCTGTTCAGTATGGGCGACGAGTTCACCGTGCTCATCCTCAATGGCGACTCGGCGAACAGTTGGGCCACCGCGCCCCCCGAGGGCATCGAGCGGTCGGGTCGCCTGCTAACCAACAAGTCCTTCGAATCGCGTGGGGACGCTGACGTGGCCGACTGCCTGGCCATCGTTGAGGCCGGACTCGGCCACGAGGTTCTGTCCCCCGACCTGCTGCAGGAAGGTGAGAAGAACTACTGGGCTGCCCTGCAGAACACTTGCAAGTCGTTCGAGTTGTTCCGCCATATCGCCACGGCCGCCGGGCCTGACCTCACCAACGACTCGTTCCGGACCGCAGCCGAGGCGTTGGGTGCGTTTTCGTTCACCGGCGTGCCCTATGCCTCGTTGGGGCCGGGCAAGGCAGATGCCCGCGACACCCTGAGCCTCGCCGAGTGGGACCACGAGGCCGGAGTCTGGATGGCGCTTTCGCCTCCGGTCAACGTCCGCTGATCTCGGGGCTCTGGGCACCAAGCCCGGTTGTTTCCAGGCGCTGGTGGTCAGGAACGCGACGATGCCCAGACCCTGGGGTCCGGACATCGTCGGGGTGGCGGAAGGTGTGGGATTCGAACCCACGGTGACCCGGAGGCCACAACGGCTTTCGAGGCCGCCCCATTCGTCCGCTCTGGCAACCTTCCACCGACGAGGCTACTGAGGCCCCCCGGACCGCCCAACCGGAACGAGCCGTGGCTGCAAGGGTACGTGGGTCAGCGGCGGTCATTGAAGAAGTCGGTGAGTAGGGCAGCGCACTCGTCGGCCCGAACGCCGAAGACGGTGGGGACCTCGTGGTTGAGGCGGGGGTCAGCTCCCAGGTGGTAAAGGCTTCCCATTGCTCCAGCATCGTCGTTGGTCGCTCCCCAGACGACCCGACCGAGTCGTGAGGCCCATGCCGCACCGGCGCACATCGGGCAGGGCTCCAGCGTCACCAACAGCGTGGCGGCTTCGAGGCGCCAGGAGCCGAGGGCCTCCGCGGCATCGCGCAGGGCAAGGACCTCGGCGTGGGCGGTGGGGTCGCCGGTGGCCTCGCGTTCGTTGTGGCGACGAGACACCACCACGCCGTCGACCACCACCACGGCGCCAACCGGGACGTCGCCAGCCTCGCGGGCCGCCGTGGCCTCCTCCAGGGCCACGCCCATCCAGGCGTCTAGATCGTCCCGGCTTCCTGAGTGGTGCTCGACATCGTCCACGGGTCGACGATACGCGGGACCGCGGGGCGCGACCGCACCCGTCCCATGTCCGAGGCCGGGCGCGACCGCACCCGTCCCATGTCCGAGGCCGGGCGCGAAGGCACCCGTCCCATGTCCGAGGCCGGGCGCGAAGGCACCCGTCCCATGTCCGAGGCCGGGCGCGAAGGCACCCGTCCTCGAGCGTGGCGGCCAGGTGATCTGCGGCACTCCGGGGATTCCGCTGAGAGCTGCTGCCTTCCGGCCCTGACTCGGTTCACGGGTCCCGGTCGCACAGGACCCGACCGCCACACTCCAGAACGGGTGCTCCGCAACGATACCCTTGGCGCCCGGATCTGGGCTCCGGCCGGGTCCTGGAGGGATGCGAGAGCGGACGATTCGGCACGCCTGGAACGCGTGTGTGGCTTTACGGTCACCGTGGGTTCGAATCCCACTCCCTCCGCCAAAGCTCCGGCCAGCGGCTGCCGTCCGACCCCCGCTGTAGGGTCGGCCCGTGGCCTACACGTCGCTCTACCGCCGGTACCGGCCCCGCCGATTCGCCGAGGTGCGGGGCCAGGAGCATGTGGTGGCCGCCCTGCGCAACGCGGTGGCCGGCGACCGCGTCCTCCACGCCTACCTGCTGAGTGGGCCTCGGGGCACCGGCAAAACCACGGCGGCCCGGATCCTCGCCAAGGCGCTGAATTGCACGACTCCCGAGGGTGGCGAGCCGTGTTGTGCTTGCCCTTCGTGCGAGGCCGTAGACGACGGCACATCGTTCGACCTACACGAGCTTGACGCGGCGTCCAACAACAAGGTCGACGACATGCGAGACCTGTTGGCCAAGGTGGCTCTGGGCACCCCAGGTAGGACCAAGGTGTACCTCCTAGACGAGGTCCACATGCTCACCTCGGGGGCCGAGAACGCCCTGCTCAAGACTCTGGAGGAGCCGCCCGACCACGTGGTCTTCGTGCTGGCCACCACTGAACCCCACAAGGTCGTCGAGACCATCCGCAGCCGGTCCCAGCACCTCGAACTGAACCTCCTGCCCGCCGACCAGTTGGAGTCGCTGGCTCGCGACGTGGTGGCCGACGCCGGCCTGGACGTCGACGACGCCGGCATCGCCCATGCGGTGCGGGCTGGCCGGGGCTCGGCCCGCGACACTCTGTCGGCACTGGACCGGGTGGTGGCCGGCGGGGTGGGCGATGACGACGGCGTCGTCCGCGGCCTGCTGGAGGCCCTGGTCGCCGGTGATACCGGGGCTGCCATGGCCGCGCTGGCTGCCGGCATCGGCCGCGGACGCGAGCCCCGGGTGACCGGGGAGGCGTTACTCGCCGCTCTGCGGGAGGCCTTTCTGGTGGCCATGGGCGTGCCGCCGACGCAGTTGGCGGAGGCCGACCGGGAACGGGCCGAGTGGTTCGCTGCCGAGGTCACGCCGGCCGTCATCACCCGGGCCCTCGAGGTGCTGGGCGCCGCCCTAGTCGACATGCGCCGATCGCCGGACCCCCGTGTCGACCTGGAGGTGGCTCTGGTCCGGCTCACCGCCGGTGTCTCGTCGACCGGTGGGTCGGCGTCAGGTGGGAGCCCGGCCGAAGCAGCGGAGATCGCCGAACTGACCCGCCGCGTCGAACAGCTGGAGGCCGCGGTCGCGTCGGGTGTCTCCGGGGGTGCTGCCGCAACCGGGTCCGGAGGGACGCTGACGCCTCCGCCCCGTTCCCCGAGCGGTCCTGCCGCCGCGGGCCGGGCCCGCCTGGCCGAGGCGAAGGCCACCCCACCGCCGCCTCCACCAGCGCCGGAGCCTTCGGCGGCCACGCCGACCCCCGTTCCTGAGGCCCCCGCGCCTCTCGCTGATAACACACCGGCCGCCGTTGCGGAACCGGCGACAGCGGCGTCCGCCGGCGGTTCCGTGCCGACCCGAGACGAGTTGGTTCTGGCCTGGGCCGACGACCTCCTCGACCAGATGAGCCGAAAGTGCCGGGCACGGTTCGCCGCCGGCCGGTTCACCGCTGTGGAGGACGGCACGGCGGTCATGGCCTTGCCCAACGAACCGCACCGCAGGCGGTGCGAGGACATCCGTGACGAGTTGGAAGCCGTGCTGGCTTCCCACTTCGGTGCGGCGGTCCCAGTCCGCTTGGTGGTCGACGACGGGTCGACCCCGGCGAGCGCCGCACCGGCCTCTGTGGCGCCGGCTGCGCCAGTCGCGTCCGAGCCGCAGGCCGATGATGAAGTGGACCTGTCGGACCTCGTCGACGCGGACGCCGCTGAGGGTTCAGCGGTCGACGCCGTGACCCGAGCTTTCCCTGGCGCCACCCTCGTCGATCCGGACTGAGGACGGGCCGGTGTACGCGGACGCAGTCCAGGCGGTGATCGATGAGCTGGGGCGCCTTCCGGGCATCGGCCCCAAGTCAGCTCAGAGGCTGGCTTTCCACCTCATGAAGCTCCCGACCGAGGACACGGCGCGCCTGACAGCGGCTATCGACGAGATGAAAGCCCGGGTCCGGTTTTGCTCCCGCTGCTTCAACGTGGCCGAGGCCGAACTGTGCCCGGTGTGCGTTGACGACCGCCGGGACGCTTCGGTGCTTTGCGTGGTTGAGGAGCCCCGTGACGTGGTGGCCGTGGAGCGCACCGGCGAGTTCGGGGGCCGCTACCACGTGCTGGGTGGGGCCATCAGCCCCATCGAGGGAATCGGTCCCGACCAACTGCGGGTCCGGGAGTTACTGGCCCGTCTCGACGACGAGGGGGTGGGTGAGGTGATCCTGGCCACCAACCCGAACATCGAGGGCGAAGCGACCGCCATGTACTTGGCCCGCCTGCTCGATCCGCTCGGGGTCGAGGTGACCAAGATCGCCAGCGGCTTGCCGGTGGGGGGCGACCTGGAGTACGCCGACGAGCTGACGCTGGGTCGGGCGCTGGAGGGTCGGCGGAAGCTGGACGGCGGCTGATGGGCCTGGTGATCACTTTGGAGCCTGTGGACGACCGGCCTGAAACGTGGAAACGCCCCTTGGGGGCTTCCATCTCCCCAAGGGGCCGTTTCCGAGTTGGGTGGAGGGGTGGTTCCCAACTGTTGCGATCACATTACGACAGTGACGACCTCATTACAAGTCAGGCCCTGATAGAGGGTGGATCGACATCTAAGCCGGCTCTTATCCACAGCTTTGTCTACTGCTTCGTCCACAGAGCAGTCCCGAGGTCTACCCACAACCTTGTCCACAACCTTGCCAACCCGACGGGGCGACAGACCGAAGCTGTCAACGAACGACCCGTGGACCGGCCGGAGGGAGACCCATGCTGCTGACCCAGATCGACCACGTGGCCATCGCCGTCCACGACCTCGAAGCCGCCATCGACTATCACCGGCGGGCCTTCGGCGCCGAGGTCTGCCACCGGGAGGTCGTCGAACGCGACGGTGTCGACGAGGCGTTGATCCGGGTCGGGGAGTCGTATCTCCAACTCACCACCGGTACCAGGCCCGACTCGGCCATCACGACCTTCCTCGCCAAGCGCGGTGAAGGTATCCACCACGTCGGGTACAGGGTCGATGACTGCGCTGAGGCCCTGGCCGCCATTGTGGCCGCCGGCGGCCGTGCCATCGACCCCGAACCCCGCCCGGGATCGCGGGGGACCACCGTGGCCTTCGTCCACCCCAAGGGTTCGTTCGGCACCCTCATCGAGTTGGTCCAGGAGTGACCGGACCCGCCAACCCGATCCCTGTCGTCCACCTAGTCGACGGAACCTACGAGCTGTTCCGGCACCACTTCGCGGTGCCGTCGCATGTCACAGCGGAGGGTGTTGAGGTGGCGGCCACCCGGGCCGTCCTCGGTTCGATGCTCCGCCTCCTGGGCGAGGGCGCCACCCACGTGGGCGTGGCCACCGACCGGGTCGTCGAGTCCTTCCGCAACGAGTTGTTCGACGGCTACAAGACCGGCGAGGGCACCCCGCCCGAGTTGTTCGCCCAGTTCCCCCTGCTCGAGGCGGCTCTCGAGGCGTTCGGCCTCACCGTGTTCGCAATGGTCGAGCACGAGGCAGACGATGCCCTGGCTGCCGCCGCCGTGAGGGCCGCCGCCGACCCGCGGGTGGATGCCGTTCACGTCTGCACCCCCGACAAGGACCTAGCCCAGGTCGTCGACGATGCGGCGGGCATCGCGCAGGTGGACCGTCGGAAGGAGGTTCGCTACGACCGGGCCGGTGTGGTCGAAAAGTTCGGAGTCGAACCGTCGTCAATTCCCGACTGGCTGGCCCTGGTCGGCGACACGGCCGACGGCATCCCCGGCCTCCCGGGCTGGGGGGCCAAATCAGCCTCGACGGTGCTGGCCTGCTATGGCCACCTCGAGAACATCCCCGACGACCCCGAGGCTTGGGACGTCACTGTCCGCGGCGGCCCTCGCCTCGCCGCCACTCTGGCCGAGCAGCGAACCGATGCCGAGTTGTACCGGCGCCTGGCCACTCTCGACCTCGACGCCCCCGTCATGGACGACGTGGAAGACCTCCGTTGGACTGGGCCCGCCGAGCACCTCGACGCGGTGTGTGCCCACCTGGATGCCCAGAGGGTGGCTGAGAGGGCCCGCCGCCTGGCCGCGGAGCGAACCGGCTGAGGCGACGGCTGCCCGGTCAGCCGGCGAGTGCCACTGCCTCGGTCACCGACCCGACCCGGTAGACGATCGACCGGTTCTCCGGCTTAACGAAACCGTCGGCCACCGCCCGGTCCAGGAACGCCTCCAGCCCCGACCAGAAGCCGACAGTGCCGTCACACCCCGTTCCATGGGTGGGTCCTCCATCCAACAGGGCAACCGGCTTGGGGCGGTCGTGGAGTCCGAGCTGGGTCCATGTGGCCGCTTCGAATACCTCCTCGAGGGTGCCGTAGCCGCCGGGCAGGGCGCAGAAGGCGTCAGACCGTTCGTACATGAGCCTCTTGCGCTCGTGCATGCTGGCCACCTCGATCCGCTCGGTCAGGCCCTCGTGGGGGACCTCCTGGCTGAAGAGCCCCAAGGGGATTACTCCCACTGCACGGCCACCGGCCTCGAGCACCGCGTCGGCCAGGGTGCCCATCACTCCGACGCCGGCCCCGCCGTAGACGAGGTCCACACCTGCGGCGGCCAGTGCCTCACCCAGATCACGGGCCAAGGCGTGGACGGTGTCGTCGGTGCCTGGCCGTGATCCGCAGAACACGCCCAGGGCAGCGGTGGGGCTGGCGGCGTCATCGGCCATCACCGAACGGTACCGTCGGGGCCGACGCCGGGGGGGCACGATGCCTACCGGTACGCTCAGGCCACCATGGTCGATCACACGATGAGCGAACGTCTGGCCGAGCTTAACGAGCGACGGGAGGCGGCCATCCACGCCGGTCCTGAGCGGGCCGTCCAACGCCAGCACGACAAGGGCAAGATGTTGGCCCGCGAGCGGATCGACTACCTGCTCGACCCCGGCTCTTTCCACGAACTGGACATGCTGGCCCGCCACCGGGCGCACGAGAGCGGAATCGCCGAGCGGCCCTACACCGACGGTGTCATCACCGGCTGGGGCACCATCGATGGTCGCAAGGTCTTCCTGTTCTCCCAAGACTTCACCGTGTTCGGCGGCGCCCTCGGCGAGGTGTTCGCCGAGAAGATCCACAAGGTCATGGACTTGGCCCTCAGCGTCGGTGCGCCCATGATCGGCCTCAATGACGGTGCTGGCGCCCGGATTCAGGAGGGTGTGGTCAGCCTCGACGGCTACGGCGGCATCTTCTGGCGCAACGTCCAGTCGTCCGGCGTCATACCTCAGATCAGTGTCATCCTCGGTCCGTGCGCGGGCGGCGCCGTCTACAGCCCCGCTATGACGGACTTCATCTTCATGGTCCGCGAGAAGTCGCACATGTTCATCACGGGTCCCGACGTGGTCAAGACAGTCACCGGCGAGGAGGTCACCCTCGAGGAACTGGGCGGTGCCGGCAGCCACTCCACGAAGTCGGGCGTGGCAACCTTCGTCTTTGAGGACGAGCAGGAGGTCCTCGACGAGGTGAAGGCGCTTTTGTCCCAGCTGCCGTCCAACAACCTCGAGCAGGCCCCCATCGTCGAGACCGATGATCCGCCCGACCGGTCGTGCCCAGAGCTCAACGAGTTGATGCCGGACAGCCCCAACATGCCGTACGACATGCGGACCGTCATAGAGACGGTGCTCGATGACGGCGATTTCCTCGAGTACCACGCTGCGTGGGCCGGCAACATCGTGTGCGGTTTCGGTCGCCTTGAAGGCCGCAGTGTGGGGGTAGTCGGCAACCAGCCCATGCACTTCGCCGGGGTGCTCGATATCGAGGCCTCGGAGAAAGCGGCCCGCTTCGTCCGGACCTGCGACGCCTTCAACGTTCCCATCGTCACCTTCGTGGACGTGCCAGGGTTCCTGCCCGGTATCGACCAGGAGTACGGAGGCATCATCCGCCACGGTGCCAAGCTGTTGTACGCCTACTGCGAGGCCACAGTGCCCCGTATCCAGGTCATCACTCGCAAGGCCTACGGCGGCGCCTATGTGGTCATGGACTCCAAGTCGGTCGGCTCCGACCTGTCGCTGGCTTGGCCGACGGCCGAGTTGGCGGTGATGGGCCCCCAGGGCGCCGTGGAGATCGTCTACCGCCGCGAACTGCAGGAGGCCACCGACCCGGATGCGCGGCGTCTTGAGTTGGTCGACGAGTACATGGAGAAGTTCGCAAACCCTTCCGTGGCTGCCGAGCGAGGCTATGTGGATGACGTCATCGACCCGGCTGACACGCGGACCAAGTTGGTGGCCGGCTTGCGGATGTTGGTAAGCAAGGACGAGGAGTCGCCCAGTCGCAAGCACGGAAACGTGCCGCTGTAGGCGGCCTGCTGACGGTGACCGAGCAGGTAGAAGCCGAGTCGGTGGAGGCCCGGTTGGACGATGGTAGGACGCCGCCCATCCGGGTCGAGGCGCCCGGGGCGACCGAGGCGGAACTAGCGGCCATCATCGTGGCCGTCGAGGCGCTCTGGCCAGCTCCGCAGGTCGAGGTGGTGGCGCCAACTCCTCCGCCCCCGTGGCGATTCTCCGGCCGCTGGTGGCACAACGGCGACCGCGCGCGGCGCCGCCCCTCGGTGGAGGGTCGCTAACCGAAGTGGCCGCTCAGCCGACCGGGCCGAAAGGCCAATCGGGCTGGTTGACGCGGAGGAGGTCGCGTAGTCGCGCCAGGTAGACAGCCCGCGATATCTCTTCAGCCCCGAGACGAGCCAGATGTGGGGTGCACCACTGGATGTCCACCAGGCTGTCGCCTCCAAAGCGCTGGAGGACCCCAACCAGGCCGCAGAGGGCGACCTTGGAGGCGTCGGTTCGGCGGTGAAACATTGACTCGCCGGCGAACAGGCCGCCGACCGACACTCCGTAAAGGCCCCCGGCTAGGCCGTCGTCGTCCCACGTCTCCACCGAGTGAGCCCAGCCCAACTCGTGGAGACCGGCGTACGCGGCGGCGATCCGGTCGTCGATCCAACCCCGGTCCCGCGCCGGGTCGGCGCAAGCGTCGACCACCTCGTCGAAGGCGGTGTCCACCCGGACCTCGTAACGGGCCAGGGAACGTCGCAGCGACCGACTGACCTTCAGTCCAGTGGGTTCCAGCACCCCCCGGGGATCGGGCGACCACCAGGCCATTGGGCCACCGATATCGACCGGCATGGGGAACAAGCCGGATCGGTAAGCCGCCAGCAGGGTCCCGGGTTCGACGTCGGCTCCCACCCCGACCACGCCGTTCTGGTCGGCGGTGTCGGGCGACGGGAAGGCCCAGGGGCTGGGTGGGGGCTCGACGGATGGGGCCACGGGGAAAGGATCGGCGTCGGTCGGTCCTGGTACTCAGTCCTCTTCGATAGTGACCGAGCGGACGAAAACGTCACGGCTCGGCCCGCCGCCGTAAGGAGAAGTCTCGTCCACCTCGTAGAGGTCCATCATCCTGGCGAGCACCGCCCGGCCAGCCTCGTCGGCCTGACCGAAGCGCAGGTAGGAGCCCTGGCTGTCTAGCAGTGACACTTTGGGTCCGGTGCCGAAGAAGAATTGGGCGCCGGAGCTATCCGGTCCGGCCGATCGGGCCATCACCAGGTTGCCTGCCTCGTAGTTGAATGGGCCGATCAGGCTGCCGCTGGTCAGTCGGAGGAACTCGCCGCCCTCGTCGGGGATGGTGTAGCCGGGGCCCGGGTCGGACCAGCTGTTGGTGTGAGGGGCGCCGCCCTGGATGATGTCGATCGACGGGTCGAAGCGAAACAGGATGGTGCCGTCGTAGTACCCGAACCTGGTCAGGACGACGAAGTTGTTGACAGTCTCCGGGGTGGAGTGGCGGTCGAGTGCGACCCGGATCTCGCCCTCGGTGGTGTCGAACACCGCCGTGTACTCCACGCCGTTGGCCAGGCACCACGTGGGCCGGTGGGGAAACGTGAGGCGGGGACCGTCGGACTTGTCCGCAGCGGGGCATGGATCCGGGGCCGTCGGGACGGTGGGGATGGGTGCCGCGGGTCCGTCGGAGCCGCCACCGCCCACCACGGCGATGGCCAGACTGCCCACCATCATCAGGGCTACGACGCCGGCGACGACGCGGATAGTCGTCGACCGGCTCGACCTCTGGGCCGCCCGGCCAGCACCGGTCTGGTGACTGATGGGACGTCCGCCAGTTCGACCGGCCACGGGACGACGCTTCTTGTAGGCCATGGGGCGGCACCCTACCGACGGTGCCCCGGGTCGGATCTATTTCGTAAGGTCAGACGGGAGGAGAATTCCGCGTCAGCCCGTCTAGGGGGCGCCGGTAGCGTGGACCCTCGTGGCACTCGTCGTCCAGAAGTTCGGTGGCACCTCGGTTGCGGATGCGGAACGCATGCGCGAGGTGGCCGACCACGTGGCTCGCACCGTTCGGCGTGGCGACCAGGTGGTTCTGGTCGTCTCGGCCATGGGCAAGGAGACCGACGAGTTGCTGCGCCTCGCCGTCGAGGTCTCGTCGGTCCACCCGGGCCGCGAGATGGACATGTTGATCACGGCCGGCGAACGCAAGGCCATGGCGCTGGTCTGCCTTGCCCTGCACGACATCGGCATCGACTCGGAGTCCTTCACCGGGAGCCAGGCCGGATTCCTGACCGACACCAACCACCAGAATGCCAGGATCATCGAGGTCCGTCCCGACCGGATCCGGGCCTCGCTGGCCGCCGGTCGGGTCGCCGTGTTGGGCGGCTCCCAGGGCGTCTCGACCGACAACGAGGTGACGTTCCTGGGCCGGGGAGGTTCGGACACCACGGCGGTGGCCATCGCCCACGCACTGGGCGCCGAGTGCTGCGAGCTGTATACGGACGTGACCGGCGTCTACACCACGGATCCTCGAGTCGTCCCCACGGCCCGACGGATGTCCGCGATCTCGTTCGACGAGCTGCTGGAGATGACGGCCACCGGCTGTCCCAAGCCCTCCATGCGCTCTGTTGAATACGCCCGCACCCACGGGGTGCGCCTCCACGTCCGCTCCGCCTTCACCTGGCAGGAGGGGACCTGGGTCGACGAGGAGGAACCCAACATGGAACAGGCAATCGTCTCGGCGGTCACTCACGACACGTCAGAGGCCAAGATGACGCTCGCCGGCGTGCCCGACCGTCCCGGTGTGGCGGCCACCGTCTTCCGGGCGTTGGCTGACCAGGAGGTCAACGTGGACATGATCGTGCAGAACGTGTCCGACCATGGGGTGACCGACATTTCGTTCACCGTCCCGCACGCCGACTTGTCGCGTGCCGTGCAACACGCCGAGCGCCTTGCCTCCGAGGTCGGCGCCACCGGTGTGACGTCGGATGACACCATTGCCCGGGTGAGTGTGGTGGGCGCCGGCATGCGGTCCAATCCTGGCGTGGCTGCAACAATGTTCGAGACGTTGTCTGCCTGCGGCGTGAACATCCAGATGATCTCGACGTCGGCCATTCGGGTCAGTTGCGTGGTTGACGGCGGACAGGTGGAGGGTGCGGTCCGGGCTCTTCACGAAGCGTTCGGGCTACACGAGGCCTGAGCGCCGTTCCGCTCGATACCCGCCCAGCGGTTTCCCCGCCCCATTCCGCCGACGAAGGCGATCCGACCATGACCACGCCGCGCACGGCCACCCTCCGCAGGACCTTCCATCGGGTCGTCCCGACGTTCCTGCTGGTTGTGCTGGGGCCCGCGGCCTGCGGATCGTTGGGGGGCGACGCTGTCCCGGGGCCGGCCGTCGAGGTCCCGACCACCATGGCGCTCGTGGTCTCGACCACCACGGTCACCGTTGATGAGGCTCGGAGTGGCTTCGTGGCCGACGTGGCCGCCGCCACCCCGATCCTCGACGGCCTCACCGACGCTGACTTGGGATGCGTAGCCGACCGGGTGCTGGTCGACCTAGAGCCGGCCGAGGTGGTGGCTTTGACCCAGAACGGGCCCCGACCCGATCAGGCTGTCCTGGCCGTCGGTGCTCTCCAGGACTGCAACCTGGTGGTCCGCCTGGTGGCCCTAGGCATGGCGCAGACCATTGCCGAGGATCCCGACGCACAGCCCATGGACGTCGACTGCCTGCTCGAGGGGGTCGATGACGACGACCTCGTCCCGGTGCTCGAAGCCCGCTTCGCTTCGGGGTCGCTGGTCCTGGACGACCCCAAGGTCGACGACCTACTGGCCGACACCCCGATGATGGCCAACGCGGTGCGCTGCATGACCTACGCCATGCTGGACGCTGGCGTCGGTACCCCGGCGGTGTGCGCCGGCCTGGCCGACCGCCTCGGCGACATGATGGCCATCCTGCTGGCCATGGAACCCGGGCCCGGCGAGGAACCGGATCCGTTCGACCTGGTCGCCGTATTCCGGGTGACCGATGAGGTGTTCGACTGGCTGGCCGACGAGGTCCCCAGCGACCTGCTTGCCGATGCGGCGCTGGTGCGCGACACCAACCGTCGGATTGGGGACCTGATGGCCGAGGCCTTCCAGTACCTCAGGGGCGAGGACGCCGGGTCCCATCAGGAGGACCACGACGCACGGACGACGGCCTTCCTCGGGGCCATGGCCCGGATCGAGGCCGAGCTCTCGGAGAACCGGGTGGAAGTAAACGCGGCCAGCGCCCGCCTGCGTGGATGGACGGTGTCGACCTGCGGCGAGAAGTCGTCGATGCTCTTCGACCTGTTGGCCGGCGCGGGGGTTTCCGCCTGATGGCTGCGGGCCGTCGAGCCGTCAGCGGCTTGTCAGCCGGCTTGATCGTCATGGCGACGGTCGGCGCGGCCTGTGGTGGCGCCGACGGGGACTTGGCCGTCCCGGCGTCGAACATCTCTGCCGCCGGAAAGGTCGCCACGTCCGTGGTCTCACCGTCGACGACGATGCCGCCCTCCACGACGGTGGTCGCGTCGGCGGAGTCGGCTGCTTCGAACGACGAACCGGTGGGGTCGACCAGTACGTCTCTGCCACCGTCTACCACGTTGGCGGGCGGGCCCATCCCCGAGGCACCCGACTGGTTCTGCGCGGAGCTGGCCGTCGAGTCGGGTGAGCTGGTCCTCGAAGTGGAGGCGGTGCTGCCGGTCGACGGCACCATCGACCCTCGGAGCCAGCACGCCCTCCTGCTGGCAACCCGGAACCTGCTGGCCTGGACCAATAATCGGGTACCCGACGAACTGCGTCCCGACGTGGGCCTGCTCAACCGTGTCTATGCCGACCTGGGTATTGAACTGGATCGCTTGGATCCGGGTACGGTGACCATGCCGCGCCTTCAGGCCCTGGTTTTCGCCTACGTACTCGAATCGCCGGTCGTCGCCGCCGACGAGTTGGACCTGTCAGCCCGGCGGCTGGCGGCCTACGTGGACCGGTCGTGTGGTCACGGCTATCCGATCATGGAGGCCATGGGCGATCTGTTCGCCCCCACCGGGGTCGAGAGCGACTGACCCGTATCCCCGCGTAGCACCTATCCGGAGGAATCGCGGACGGGCCCCGGAAGAGCCATCGGTAGCCTGACGGGCATGGACATCGCAGTCGTCGGCGCCACCGGCCAGGTCGGCGGGGTCATGCGCACCCTGCTCGCTGAGCGCGCCTTTCCCGTTGGGAACCTCCGGTTCTTCGCCTCAGCCCGCTCTGCGGGCTCCACCATCGTCTGGGCCGATCGGGAGATCCTCGTCGAGGACACTGCGACAGCCGACTGGTCAGGCATCGACGTGGCCTTGGTCAGTGCCGGCAAGACCGCCTCACTGGAGCACTCGCCAAAGATGGTCGATGCCGGGGCCACCGTCATCGACAACTCGTCTGGCTGGCGGATGGATCCTGAGGTGCCGCTCGTAGTTCCCGAGGTCAACGGCGACGCACTGGACAACATTCCCAAGGGCATCATTGCCAACCCGAACTGCACGACGATGGCCGCCATGCCGGTCCTGGCCCCGTTGCACGCCGAGGCTGGGTTGCGGTCGCTGACCGTGGCCACCTACCAGGCAGTGTCGGGTGCCGGGCTGGCCGGTGTCGACGAGCTGGCTTCCCAGGTGGCCGCGGTGCTGGACGGCGCATCGGGCCTGACCTACGACGGCCGGGCCGTTGACTTCCCGGAGTCATCGTCGTTTGCCCGGACCATCGCCTTCAATGTGCTGGCCCATGCAGGCTCGTTCGTGGACGACGGACGGGGCGAGACCGATGAGGAGCAGAAGCTCCGCAACGAGAGCCGCAAGATTCTTGGCATCCCCGACCTCGCCGTATCGGGGACCTGCGTTCGGGTGCCGGTTTTCACTGGGCACTCCCTGACGGTTCACGCAGAGTTCGATCGACCGATCACACCGGAGCGGGCCACCGAGTTGCTGGCTGACGCCCCGGGTGTCACCCTGGCCGCCGTGCCGACGCCGTTGGACGCAGCTGGCTTGGACGACACCATCGTGGGCCGCATCCGGGCCGACGAGACTCGAACCAACGGCTTGGCCCTGTTCCTGTCGGGGGACAACCTCCGCAAGGGTGCGGCGCTCAACACCATCCAGATCGCCGAAGAACTCTTGCGGCGCGGCTGATCCGCAGCGCCGCTACGGCGGGTCGGTGACGTAGCGAGACATCGCCTCGTCGAGGGTGAGATCCAGCTGGTTTGCGAGGCTGGCCAGCCACGCCAGCACGTCGCCCAGTTCGTGGAGCTGCTGTTCGGGAGTCCCCTTGCGGGTGGCCTGGGCCAGTTCGCCGAGCTCCTCGCAGAGCCAGGCCACGGTGGCCGGGATCCCGCGGGACCGGTCGGCCTCCCCGTACAGGTCCTCCATCAGCGACTGCACCTCGGCGAGTTCCATCGCGGCGACGGTATCGGTCGAACTGCAGGTCAGGGGGCATCCACCTGTCGCGCGTACGTTCGATCCACACTCAATGGCGTGTCCGGCGAGTCCCCGCACCAACCCCCGCGCGACCGCGCGGGCGACGACGACCTGATGACCGACGAGCAGGCCACCCATGTCCTGCGCGCTCTGGACGCCCTCGACGAGCTGGAGGCCGCCGCGCTCAAGCTGGTTCGGGCCGAACTGTCCTGCGGGCCGGTGCTGGACGGTCTGATTGCCGATCCGCTCACCGAGGGCACTCGCCTCGATCTGCTGTGCCTGACCGACACGGTGGCTGTCGACCTGCTTGACGTCCTAGGGCGATATGACGCGGTCAGACGGCTGGTCGAGGACGCCCCGCCGGGCAGTGCCCGGGACGCGCTGGCTGAACATCTGACCCGTCGCTGAACTGCGTCCCCACCGAGGGGCATAGCGGTTCAGCCGTCCGGTGGCGGGATGGGCCGAGCGAGGTCCTCGACCGTCTCAGCGCCCGGCAGGGCTAGAAGCCCCTCCGGGGGCAACAGGAGTTTTCGGTTCCGAGAGCCGCCGCCGACCACGACGCGTTCGCGGGCCATCACCGCGCCGTCGATCCAGATTGGGACGTCGGATCCGGCGGGGAGGCCAAACGGGGTGATGCCGCCGATCTGCATGCCGGTCAGCTCAGCGGTCTCCTCCGCACCGGCGAACGACGCCTTGCGGCTACCGAGGCGCTTTCGGACCGCTCCGTTGACGTCAAGTCGGTGGGTGGCCAGCACCAGGCACAGGGCGAACGGCCGGGGCTCGCCGTCGCGGGCCTTTCCGGCCACGAGGATGGCGTTGGCCGAGTCGGCGGGGTCGATTCCATAGGCGGCGCAGAAATCAGCGGTGTCGGCCAGCGCCGGATCACACGGCATCACCTCGTGTTCGATGCTTAGGGCGGTCAGCTGCTCGAGGACTGGATCCAGTGGGGGATCGTAGGGGGCGTCGGTCATGGCTACCTCCTGGTCACGTCTGCCGGGGGGGCTGAGGATGGACCTCGCGGGCTGGGCCCGTCAGGCCGTAGAAGACGGCCGCCACCACGATGGCGCCGCCGATGAATGTCGCGGTAGCCGGGACCTCTTCGAACCACAGCCACACCCATAGTGAAGCGGCCACCGTCTCGACCGGGGTGAACAGGCTCACCTCAGCCGGCGGGGCATGCCGGGTGGCAGTCGACATGCAGAGGCGTGCCACCGGCCCGAAAAAGCCGCCCATGGCCAGCGTGGCCACTAGCGCCCGCCTGTCCAGGAGCGTCGTGTCGGCGAAGGCCAGCGTGACCAGCACGACGAATGTGGAGGTCGCGGCCACCACGAGAGTGCGGGGTAGATCCGGGTGACGGCGCCAGATGATCAGATTGACGCAGAAGACCATGATGGCCAACAAGGCCACGAGGTCGCCGGCGATCCCGCCTCCGGCCAGCGAACCGCTGACGATGACGACGATGCCTCCCAGCACAAGGCCGATTGCCCGCCAGGTCCGTGCCGAAGTTCGCTCGCGCAGGGCGAAACGCGCTAGCGCGGCGGCGAAGATCGGGCCCGAGGCGATGATGGCCACCACGTTGGACGCCGCGGTCAAAGTCACGGCGGTGAGGAAGGACGTGGTGCCGATCCCGCCGAGCAAGCCGGTCAGCAAGAGGGTCCGTCGCCAGCGGATCACCTCTGCGACTGTGCTCCGGCCGAGTGATCGCAGTGCGAGGCCCCACGAGATCGGCATCGAGAACAGGCCGGCCATGAAGGCGATGGTCCAGCCATCCACCTCGGAGTGTTCCTCGGCAACGCGGACGAACAGCGCGTCGGTGGACACCAGAAACATTCCGGTGAAGGCCAGCAGGAGTCCCAGGGGCCGACCGTCGCGGGGAATCCGGAGGCGGACGGCGGCGACCATCGTCGGACGTTAGTGGTGGGGCCCGTCCCGGCCCTGTCCCGGCTGACAGGATCGGGGTCTATGCGGCGTCCAAACCTCCTTCTCGTCACGTTGGACCAATGGCGGGGAGACCATTTGTCGTCGGCCGGTCATCCGACGGTGTCGACGCCGAACCTTGACCGTCTCGCCTCTGAAGGGGTGCGTTTCACTCGCCACTTCGCCCAGGCTGCGCCGTGCGGTCCTAGCCGGGCCAGTCTGCTGACCGGCACCTACCAGCATGTCCACCGTTCCGTCGCCAACGGCACACCGCTCGACGCCCGGTTCACCAACGTGGCCCTCGAGGCCCGGGAGGCCGGATACGAACCGGTCCTATTCGGCCACACCGACACCACCGTCGACCCGCGCACGGTGTCCGTCGGCGACCCCCGACTCGAGGACTACGAGGGTTTCCTGCCCGGTTTCCGGGTCGGCCTGGAACTGCCGGAACACCGCGACGCCTGGTACCGATGGCTGGAGGCACGGGGCCACGACGTGTCGGACCGGGAACGGTTCCTCCGACCCCGGGATGACGTGCCGGTCCCTGATGGCCGTGGGCCGTCGTGGCCGCCATCGCCTTTCGGCAGCGAGGAGACCGAGACGGCGTTCGTGGTCGGCGAGGTGCTCGACGAGTTGACCCGCCTCGAGGCGGCAGGCGATCCGTGGTTCGTCCACGCATCGATCTACCGGCCGCATCCACCCTGGGTGGTTCCCGCTCCCTACAACGACCTGGTTGACCCCGCCGACGTGCCGGCGCCGGTCGTCGACCATCCGGGCACCGACCTGCCGTTCGTGGAGGCTGCCCGCGGCTTCGGTCCCTACCGGCCGCCGGACGACGACCTAGAGCTCCGACAGGTACGGGCCACGTACCACGGGATGATGGCCGAGGTCGACGCTCAGGTGGGTCGCCTCCTGGCCGGACTCGACGACCTTGGGGCGGCTGACGACACGGTCGTGGTGGTTACTTCCGACCACGGCGAAATGCTGGGTGACCACGGGCTCATGTCGAAGCTCGGCTTCTTCGACCAGGCCTTCCACATCCCCTTGATCGTGCGGTACCCGGCGCTTGCCGACGACGGGACCCCGGGGCGGGTGGTGGACCAATTCACCGAGAACGTGGACATCATGCCGACCCTGCTGGACCTGGCCAGAGCCGAGGTCCCTCGGCAGTGCCAGGGGGCGTCGCTACGGCCCTTCCTCGACGGGTCCACGGCCAGTGGTGCCGCGCCGGACGGCTGGCGGACAGCGGTGCACTGGGAGTTTGATTTCCGGACTTGGTCCGGGGCAGTCGGCTTGCCCGGCCATCGGTGCAATCTCGCGGTCCACCGCGACGAGCACGGCAAGTACGTGCACTTCGCTGGCTGGCCGGCCGTGTTCTATGACCTCAGGGACGATCCCGACGAGCGGCGGCCACTTGCCGGCCATTCGGAGATGGCGGGGTACGCAGCGGCGCTGCTCGACTGGCGGATGGCGACCGACGAACAGGTGCTGTCGGACCACCTGGCCCTGCCCGGTGGGATGGTGGTGCTGGGTCCCTGAACGGTCCTTGGAACATGCGACCGGGATCACCTGTGACCAGAGTCGCCTTGGGTTTGCGTGCCCCAGCCTCCACACTCAGACCGTCGACCTAACCGGTGGGTGACCTTCTCCCTCCGACTCCCATCAGCACAGGTTGGACAGACAGAAGCACCCACCGAACGGGTCTCGGCTAAGGCCGGATCAAGGCCCTCGGACCGCACCGAAGAGAAAGATTCCAGAAGAGATGACGATGCGTACGAGGAATCGTTCCCTCCACAACCTGAGGCACCCGCAGCAGGACATGTTCCTGGCACTCAACCAGGCTGCCGCATACGGCCACCTGGCAGGCTCCACCGAGCGGTCGATTCAGGTCGTGATGGACCTGGGTCGCCAGATCGTGGCCGACCGCACTAGGCCGGTCCCCCCGGTCCACCGGGTGGCTGACAACGACGCCACGTGCTCGGCCGAGGATCTCGACATCGCCGCTTGAAACGGAGGTCGGCGTTCACGGCGACAACAGCTGGCGATCGGAGTCGGGCAATGCGACTCGGCTCCGTCGCGTCAGGTCCCGGCCCTTGTGGCCGACCGCTCGGCTGGGGTAGACCACAGCCCGCCCGGACCAAACTGGACCCGCCCGGCTAGGCGGCCTGCTAGCGCGAAGGAGGGGTGAGATGGGCGATGACTTCGACCTGGCGGACGCTTACGCAGTAAAGACGCCGGACGACAATCGCGACCTCTACGCCCGATGGGCCGCTACCTACGAGTCGGGCTTCATCACCGACAACGGCTACCGCTACCACCTCGGCGTGGCCGGGGCGTTTCTCGACGCCGTCACCCCTGACGACGGACCCGTCCTCGACGTGGGGTGCGGCACCGGTCTGGTCGGCGCGGCGCTTTGTGCCGACCCGCGGTTCCCCGATGCTCTCGATGGCCTCGACATCTCGCCCGAGATGCTTGACCGTGCACGTGACAAGGCGACCTTCGACGGGTCACCGGTCTACGCCGCACTCCACGTGGGCGACTTGACCTCCACGCTCTATCTGCCCGACGCCGCCTACGGCGGTATCACGAGTTGCGGCACCTTCACCCACGGCCACGTCGGACCGGGCGCCTTCGACGAGCTCTATCGGATCGCCCGGCCGGGGGCCCTGTTCGCCATCGGGATCAACCCCGACCACTATGAGGCTCGGGGATTCGCCGACCGTTTCGCCTCCGACGTTTCGGCCGGAACGATCACTGAGCCGACCGTGCACCGGGTCCCCACCTACGGGGCCGGCCCCAATCTTGACCTGCTGTCGCCGGTTGTGGTCTTTCGTCGCCGCTGAAGCCGGTCTTCGGAACCGCGCACCACCGTGACCATCTCGATCGCCACCCGTCTGCGCATCGGCGAAGTTCAGGTGGCTATCGACAGCCGATGGAGCCTGTAGGTCCGCGCCCACTTTGACACGGCGATCCACGAGTACGAGATGGACGCCATCTTCTCCCAGCGCTGGTAGTACTTCGCCCCCGCCAGTCGCTGGTCGAGCCCGGCTCGGTGGTAATCGGGTGACCTCGGAGCCCTGTCCGTGGTCGTCAGGAACGGGAGGGCCAGGTGCTCTTCCTCAAGCGCCTGATCTGGAAGGCGTACCGCGAGGCGCTGGGCGTCTGGGGCCCGGCTGCCCGGCCGTCAGGCAGTGGCCAGCGCCCGGTCTAGGTCGGCCAGCAGGTCGCCGACCGATTCGATGCCCACCGAGATGCGAATTAGGTCATCGGGTACCTCGAGGGCCGAGCCGGCCGCCGAGGCGTGGGTCATGACCCCCGGATGCTCGATGAGCGACTCCACGGCGCCTAGGGACTCGGCCAGGGTGAACACCGCGGTGCTGACAGCGACCTTCTCGGCCGCTTCGCGTCCGCCTGCCAGCCGGAACGACACCATGCCGCCGAAGCCGGACATCTGCCGAGCTGCCACCTCGTGGCCGGGATGACCCTCTAGGCCCGGGTACAGGACTGTGGAGACCCGTGGGTGATCGAGGAGTTGTGCCACGACGGCCTCGGCGTTGGAGCAGTGCCGGTCCATGCGGACGGCCAACGTCTTGAGGCCACGCAACAGCAGGTAGCAGTCGAACGGGCTTGGCACCGCGCCCACCGCGTTCTGGACGAACTGGAGGTGCTCGGCCAGCGATTCGTCGGAGGTGGCCACGAACCCTCCGACCACGTCGCTGTGCCCGCCCAGGTACTTGGTGGCCGAGTGGACCACCGCGTCGGCTCCCAGCGAGAGGGGCTGCTGCAGGTAAGGGGTGGCGAAGGTGTTGTCGACGACGACGAGCCCGCCCATTTCGTGGGCTACAGCGGCGACCCGTTCGATGTCGATGACAGTCAGCAGTGGGTTGGTGGGGGTCTCGAGCCAGACCATCCGGGTTTCGGGCGTCCAGATGGCACGGACGGCGTCGGGGTCTGTCAGGTCGACGGCAGCGTGGTCGACGCCGATCCCACCGTGGACTCTCGAGATGAGGCGGTAGGTGCCGCCGTAGGCGTCGTCGCCGAGGATGATGCGCTCGCCGGGCTCAACCATGCGAAGCAGGGCGTCCTCGGCGGCCAGACCGCTGGCGAAGGCGAAGCCGTGGGCCGCCCCTTCCAGGCTCGCCATGCACTCCTGATAGGCGTGGCGGGTCGGGTTGCCCGTCCGGGCGTACTCGTATCCGAGTTTCGGCTCGCCGACCGCTTCCTGGGCGAAGGTGGTGGACAGGTTGATTGGGGTGATCACGCCCCCGGTCCGTGGATCATGGGGCTGGCCGGCCCGGATGGCCCGGGTTTCGAACCCGTAGTCGTCCGGGTCCTCGAAGCCCGATTGGGGTGGGTCGCCTCCTATGGCGTGTCCAGCCACCTCAGACCCCGCCGTCGGCGTCAGGAGACAGGAAGCCCAGCAGGTCGGTCCTTGACACGATGGTCCGGGGCCGCCCACCGTCCAGCACCAAGAGGGCCGGGGCGTGTTCCAGGAGGGCCACTGCCCGGTCGATTGGCTCGCCGGCGCCGATGGTGGGGAGGGGATCTTGGACCACCTCCTCGATGGGGCGGTCCAAGACCTCGTCAGAGCGGTGGGTTTGGCTCATGAGCCACAGTTCGGAGACCGAGCCCATCACTTCGGCGGCCGACAGCGGCATCTCGCCCTTGGCCACCGCGATCTGTGACACCCCGTACTTGCGCATCAGGAGTGCCGCGTCGCGCACGGTGTCGTTGGGACCGACGTAGATCAGTTCCGGGAGGTCGTCGTCCTGAGCGTTCAGCAGGTCGGCGATAACCGGGCCGTCGGCTCTCGAAAAGCCCATGGTGGCCATCCAACTTTCGTCGAAGACCTTGGTGAGGTAGCCCCTGCCGGAGTCGGGGACCACCACGACAACCAGGTTGTCGGGGGCTAGGCCCTCGGCCACTTGGAGCGCTGCGGCGATCGCGGTCCCACCGGAACCGCCGATCAGTAGGCCCTCCTCGCGGGTCACCTGGTGGGCCATCGCGAACGAGTCGGCGTCGCTCACTGCGACGGTTTTGTCGATGACGTCAGGGTGGTACGTGTCGGGCCAGAAGTCCTCGCCGACCCCCTCCACTAGATAGGGGCGTCCCGAGCCGCCGGAGTAGACGGACCCCTCAGGATCGGCGACCACGATGGTCACGTCGGGATCCTGTTCCTTGAGGTAGCGGCCCACGCCGCTGATCGTTCCACCGGTGCCGGCGCCAGCCACGAAATGGGTGATCCGTCCCTTCGTCTGCTCCCAGATCTCCGGTCCCGTGGTTTCATAGTGAGCCTGCGGGTTGGCGGGGTTGTGGTACTGGTTCGGCCGGAAGGCGCCGGGCGTCTCGTTCATGAGGCGCTCGGCGGTCGAGTAGTAGGACTGCGGGTCGTCTGGTGGCACGGCAACCGGACAGACCACGACCTCCGAGCCGTAGGCCCGCAGCAGTGAGATCTTCTCCTCGCTGACCTTGTCGGTCATGACGAAGACGCAGCGGTAGCCGCGTTGGGCAGCGACGATGGCCAGGCCCACGCCGGTGTTGCCTGAAGTGGGCTCCACGATGGTGCCGCCGGGCTTCAGCAGGCCCTCGCGCTCGGCGGCATCGATCATGGCGATGGCCGCCCGGTCCTTGATGCTCCCTCCGGGGTTGGTGGTCTCGAGTTTGACGAGTACCGGGCACGGCAGGTCGGCCCCGAGGCGCGAAAGGCGGACGAGTGGGGTGCCCCCGACGAGGCCGAGGACGTCGTCGGCTACATCTAGGTCGGAGAGGTCCACAATTCGGTCCGTTCCCCGGAGGGCGTGGTTCAGACGGCGCAGGACATGTCAGCCCCGCAGCACAGGGGCGACTTGATCTTGCCGTGGCCGTTCGGGCACTCGGAGATCTGCACCGTCGAGCCGTCGTCCTTTGTCAGGCTGGCGTCGGAGAGGGCCTCGTCGCAGTGTCCACAGGTGGCGTTGACGGACATGCCGCAGTTGCCGCAGGTATAGGTGGCCATGGGTCCTCCTCGGTCCGGCCAGACCGCGCTCCAGACGAACGCGTACGATGATCTTCTCACAGGCCCTGAGTGTCCGACTGGTCGGACGCGATCGTGCCCACCGAAGGGACGACTGCTAGGAACAGTTGCTTCCCGTCTGTCGTCCATCCGCCCCGCTGCCGAGGGGAGCGCGCCTGTGGTCCATCATCACGTTCCGGCAAGTTTCGGTCCCGACGAGTCTGTAGTGGCTACCGGAGAGCAGGGCCAGCGGGCCCACCGTCGCCAGTTCGAGCATCGGGAGCGGCTGGAACGTCGCCTCTACGAGGTTGCCGACGGGGTCTGGTGCATGGTCGGGAACGGCTTGTCCAACCAGACCTTCGTGCAGGGACCCGAGGGCTTGGTGGTCGTTGACACCGGCGAGTCGGTGGAGGAGATGGCCGCCGCCCTGCAGGAGGTTCGGGTCCATACGTCGGCACCGGTGGTCGCCGTGCTCTACACCCACTTCCACTACTGCAACGGCACGCAGGCTGTATTCGACGAGGCTGGCGGGCCGGTCCCGGTCTGGGCGCACGTCGGCGTCGAAGCCAACTTGCGGGTCCGGGCGTTGGAGCAGGGGCCGACGGCAGCCCGGGGGATGGTGCACCAGTTCTCGATGCTGCTCCCCGAGGACGGTCCGGACGGCCGGATCCAGGTCGGCTTGGGCCTTGAGTACCGAATGCCCGAGCACGCCCCGTACACCCATGGGTTCGTGGCCCCGTCCGACGTGATTGACTCGCCGACCACCACCACGTTGGCCGGCTTGCGGGTTGAGCTGGTGCCGGCGCCGTCGGACGCTGACGACAACCTGAACGTCTTCTTTCCTGACCTGGACCTGTGCGTCAACAACTTGGCTTGGCCGGCGTTGTTCAACGTGTTCCCCATCAGGGGAGAGTCGTACCGGGACCCGCAGGTCCTGTTGGCCGGCTTCGACGGGATCCTCGCCGCTTCACCCGAGTACCTGGTCTGCGCCCACGGCCCACCACTGAGCGGCCGGGCTGCGGTGACCGAAGCGGTGACCGGAGCGCGAGACGCCATCCAGTACTTGTGGGACCAGACGGTGCGTGGTGTCAACCGCGGCCTGACCCACGGTGAGCTGGTCGAGTTCGTGCAGCTACCTGACCATTTCGACGATTCCTATCTGACCCAGCAGAACTATGGACTGGTGGAGCACCACGTCCGACAGATCCACACCGGCTTGGTGGGCTGGTTTGACGGCTTCGAGGCGACTTTGTTCCCGCTGCCCACCGCCGAACGGTGCCGTCGCCTGATCGAGGGCTTCGGTGGCCGGGACGAGGTAGCCGCCCGGGTGCGCGCTGCGTTGGAAGATGACGACCTGAGATGGGCCCTCGAGCTGGCTACCTGGCCGGTACGCGCCGGCGTTGGAAACAACCCTGGCGGAGCGGAGTCCGACCGTTCCTTGCTAGCCGAGGTGCTGCGGACCGTGGGGCAGCGCACCACCTCGGCCAATGTGCGCGGCTGGTGCTTGACACGGGCCCGTGACTTGGAGGGCCTTGTCGAGCTGGACCGGTACCGGGTGCACCGGTTCGGTCGGGGTCAGGTTTTGGCCACCGAACCGGCTGCCACCATCGCCGCACTGAGGGTCCTCCTCGATCCTGAGCGAGCCGCAGGCGTGGACGACCATCTCCGCTGGCGGGTTGATACCGGGAGCGGCGAGGCGGTGTGTGGCCTCTGGGTTCGCAACCGGGTGGCCGTGCCAACCGACGGTTCCGGCGCCGAGTTGGAGTTGGCCCTGGCCCACGACGTTCTGGCCGACATGCTGTCCGGGCGTCGCTCCATGGCTGACGCCGTCGACGACGGTTCGGTAGTGGCGACTGGCGACTCGAACCGGATCGCCACCATCTTGGCCTGCTTCGAGGTCGATTCCTTTTCGAAGTAGGCCTCTTCGGTCACTCTTCGTGGTCGAAACCTGCCGAGCCGATTTCAATAACCTGCCGAGACCCCTTGGTCGGGTAGGCGGGATTTGAACCCACGACCTCCTCGTCCCGAACGAGGCGCGCTACCAACCTGCGCCACTACCCGTGTGGCGGGAAGGGTACCGGTGACCCGCTCCTACCGGTCGGGCCGTGGGCTCCGGATCGGGTCAGACCGGGGTGGACTCGTCGAGGATGGAGCGAGCCGTTCGGCGGAGAACCAGAGCGTCGACCGGCTTCACTACCCAGGCGTCGGCCTCGGCCCGGCGGGCCAGGAAGTCGTCGGCGTCGCGGTCCAGGAGCATGACGATCCGCTGCGGGCCGATGCGTCCGGCACGTTCCTCCAACCGGAGGTCCAGGCAGGCGGCCATGCCACCCATGTTCCCGATCTGCAGGTCGAGGACGACCAGTACCGGTTCGTGGGTGGCCACGGCTTCCAGAACCTGGGCCCCAGCGTGAACCCGCACCACCGCGTGGTCTCCGCCCAGGGCAGCCTCCACCTCGTCGTGGACGTGGTCGGCATCGGTGGCCACCAGTGCGGTCGTCTCGCTCACGGCGGGGATCGTACCGACGTGGCCGTCTCCGACCTGCGGTCGGGTAGGCAGCAAGACGGTGGGCGGTGACCGAGTTCGGCCGGATGCGTCTACCCTCCGGGGGAGGGACGGATCCGACGAACGGGGGCCCAGATGCTGGAGATCACGGTCGAACGACACGACGGCTACGTGCTGTGCCGCCCGGCCGGCGAGTTGGACGCCTATACGGTGGCCCAGTTCCGCGAAGCGCTCACCGATCTGGCCGACGATTCGTACGTGCTGGTCGATCTTTCAGACGTGCCTTTCATGGACTCGGCCGGTCTGGGCGCCCTGATCGGCGGCATCCGTCGGGCCCGTGACAACGACGGCGACGTGGCCGTGGCCTGTAACCGGCCCGCCCTAATCCGCTTGCTGCACACCACGGGCTTCGACCGGATCGTGCCCGTCCGCGAGACCGTCGAGGAGGCCGTCCTCGCCCTCGGCGAGTCCGCCGGCTGATTTCCCTCCCGGACGTTCCCGCCAGTTCGACGATGCGCGCCCGCTCCCTCGTCCGACGCCGCCTTCGGGTGTCGATCCTCGCCTTGGCCCTTGGGGCCGTGCTGCTCGGTACGACAGGCGGCGTCGCTGCGGGCCAGGAGGGCCACGAGACGGTGCCCGTGGTCGACGTCGTGGAAATCCATGGCCTCCTCGACCCGGTGCTCGTCGACATGTTGGCCGAGACCCTCGGAAGTCTCGACCCTGCCGAGACGGTGGCCCTGGTCCTCCAGGTCGACAGCACGGCCGCGGTGGTCGACGACACTGAACTGATCCGGCTCGCAGAGTTGGTCGATGGCGCCCCCATCCCGGTCTCTTTCTGGGTCGGACCGTCTGGGGCGAAGGCCATCGGACCCATTGCCCGGCTGGCCGCCCTCGGTGACGATGTCGGCATCGCCCCCGGCGCTCACTTGGGTGCGTTCGGCGACCCGGTCCTCGGCGACCGGTACGGCACGCCGTTCGGCCTCCCCGTGGACACCGACCTTGTGGACCGGACCGTCGGCTACGACGAGGCGGTCGAGCTCGGGCTGGCTCGACCCTCGCCGGTTCTGCTTGAGCACCTGGTGGGGCTCCCTGGCTTCGAGGTTCACACAGTCACCGATGACGAGGGGACCAGTGTCCAACCGGTCACCCCGACCCGCTTTCGCCAGCTCGACGTGGTCGACCAGTTCTTCCACACCGTGGCCAGCCCGGCCGTGGCCTACCTCCTGCTGCTCGTCGGGATGGGCCTGCTCGTCTTCGAACTGTTTACGGCCGGCGTGGGCATTGCCGGGATGATCGGTGCTGGCTCGTTCCTCCTAGCCACCTACGGGCTGGGGGTTCTGCCGGCCAGGGCATGGGCGGTAGGCGTGCTGGTCTTCGCCTTCCTCGGCTTTGCCATCGACGTGCAGGCCGGGGTGCCTCGCCTGTGGTCGGTCATCGGTTCGATCGCCCTGGTCGTCGGATCGGTGTACCTATTCGAGGGCAGCTCGTTCTCGTGGATCACCCTGGTGGTCGGCGTTGTCGGCACCATCACTGGTGTGGTGGGCGGCATGCCGGCCATGCTCCGCACCCGGTTCTCGACACCGACCATCGGTCGGGAGTGGATGGTCGGCGAGGTGGGCACGGTTGAGGGGCGCCTCGGCCCCAACGGAACGGTGCGGGTACGCGACGCCGTCTGGCGGGCCACGACCAATCGGGCCACCCCGGTCGAGCCGGGGGGCGACATCCGGGTGGTGGCTGTAGACGGCCTGTGGCTGGAGGTCGAGCCCACCGAGGGCGCCGCCCGCGACTACCGCCGGTAGCGCCTCCCCCCGACTACACCTGCAGGCCTCTTGTCCGGGTTCCGTCGCGCGTCGTAGGTTCGACCGCGCGGCCTGGTAAAGGGTCGGCAGAACCGAGTGGGACTAACGGGAGGCTTGCAGATGCCGGGCGACGGTGACTTCCGGGAATGGCAGGCGAAGGCCGCCTGCCGGGGTCCACAAGCGGCGGCCTTCTATCCGCCGGCCAGTGGCGAATGTCGCGATGAAAAGCGTTTGCGGGAGCGAGAGGCCAAGGAGATCTGCGACCACTGCGCGGTGGTCGGACGCTGCCTAGAGGTGGCCCTTGCCGGCCGCGAGGCCTATGGCATCTGGGGCGGGACCAACGAGTCCGAGCGTCGTGTCCTGCACGACGCCTGAGCCGACCCCGCCTGAGGGCCTGAACCCACCAGCAGGAGGTCGGTCAGGCCTCGGGTAGCCGCGGTCCGGCGATTCGGACGTCGCCGCGTCGCCGGGTCACTCCCGTGCCGTCTAAGTGGGCCAGGAGCGGCATGGCGTGCTTGCGCGTGTTGCCCGCCGCCTCCCGGAAGGCCGACACGGTGAACCCGTCCGGGGTCTCTGCCAGAAGTCGTGCCGCCAGGTGGCCTGCGGCCTCGATCGCTTCGGCGGCGTAGAAGATCCCCTCGGCCTCCACCACTTCACCCCGCCGGACCAACTCGCGCAGCTCACCCCGGTTCACTCCGTCTGGCTCCGGGGGGACGAAGGGTGAGGCGGCCAGCGCAGCCATGAACGGGTGGTCGGCTAGCGGGTCCACGGCATCGGCAGGTAGTAGACGCCCGGCATCGATCACCGCATCGGCCAGCAGTTCCGAGCAGGCCCGTCGGAACGGGTCCAGGGCCGCCAGGTCCAGGCCCATCGGTCCGGCTTCGTCAATCTCGGTTCGCAGGTCCTGGAGCGTGCAGTGCAGAACCTCGGGGTCGACCACCCATCGGCCGACATCCGGGTCGCGACGCTCGCCGGTCAGGCGTACCAAGTCGTTGACGGGGATCCAGCCCCGCTCCCGGACCACCCGGTCCACCGATCGGTCCGGTGCTGCACGAGAGGCTCGTTCCACTGGGTCGACGTCGAGGACCTCACCGCCGCCTACCGTCTCGGCTCGGCCGGACTCCCGAAGCACGAACCTGTCACCGGGCAGCAGGGGCAGCGGCCGCGGCAGGTGGAGGCGGACCAGGCCCTCGGCGCCCGGCTCGAGGACGTCGGGTCCGAGGATTCGCATCCGGACCGGGTACTCGCCAGACCCTAGGTAGAGGACGTGCGCGCCACGCCGCGAGACCGGATGGTCGAGCCGATCGAGGACCTTCAGCGAGGCGTCGACCACGGTGGCGTGGTGCCACTGGTCGGACTGGACCAGGACATCGCCTCGCTCCGCCCTGTCGTGGGCCACGCCGACCAGGTTCACAGCGCACCGGCTGCCTGGCGGCAGACGGTCGTGACCGGAGTGGTGGTTCTCTAGTGACCGGATTCGCACCGCTGTCCCCGCCGGATGGATGGCCAGTTCGTCGTCAACGGCCAGGACGCCGCCGGTCAGCGTGCCGGTGACCACCGTGCCCGCCCCCCGGGCCGAGAACGAACGGTCGATCCACAGGCGTGGTCGGCCGTGGTCGGCGGCGGTGGGTGCTGTAGCCAGCAGGTCGTCGAGGGCGGCACGCAGGTCGTCGAGGCCCAAGCCGGTCGGAGCGTCGGTGCACACGAGAGGGGCGTCAGCCAGGAACGTGTCGGCCACCCGTTCCTCTACCTCGAGGCGGGCCAGCTCCACGAGGTCGTCATCGGCTGGACCGACCTTGGTGAGGGCGATTACCCCGTGCCGGATGCCCAGCAATTCAAGGATCCTGAGGTGCTCCTCGGACTGGGGCTTCCAGCCTTCGGTGGCAGCCACCACGAACAGGCAGGCGTCCACCGCGCCGACGCCGGCCAGCATGTTCTTGAGGAACCGGACGTGGCCGGGGACGTCGACCAGGGAGAGGGAGGCACCAGAGGCGAGGGTGGTCGTAGCAAACCCGAGGTCGATGGTCAGGCCGCGGGCCTTCTCCTCGGCGAAGCGGTCCGGGTCGGTGCCGGTGGGGGCCTCGACGAGGGTCGACTTGCCATGGTCGACGTGCCCGGCAGTAGCTACGACGTGCACGTGCTCAGGAGACGGGGGTGGGAGCCGGGTCAAGGGCGGCCAGTGCCGCGGCGACCATGCAGTCGTCGTCCGGATGGACGGTCCTCAGGTCGACCACTGTGGCGTCGTCGGCTACCCGGGCGATGATCGGGGGCGAGCCGGCCCGGAACTCCGCCACCCGGTTACCGGCCATGACAAGGCCGGCCGATGGGATCTCCACACCGGGCAGGGTGCCGCCACCGGGGACGGCCACCGTGTCGGCGACCAGTTCTGGGTCGATTTGCTCAGCCCGGGCCCGGAGGTCGTCGACGGCGACGGTGGCCATTCGCCAGAACGGGATGGCTGACCCGTCCCGAGACAGATAGGCCAGTGCCAGGTCCTGCAGGGCGTGGAGTACCAGCGATCCGGGCCGCAGCGCCCGGGCCAGTGGGTGGGCGGCACAGGCGGCGATCAGGTCGGCTCGACCTGCGACCACGCCAGCCTGTGGGCCACCGAGGAGCTTGTCGCCCGAGAAGGTGACCAGTCCGGCACCGGCTTCGAGGACCTGGCGGGCTGCCGGCTCGCCATCCAGCCAGCGGGGCGGTCCGTCGTCCAGCCAAGGACAGGTTGCGTCGAGCAGGCCGGATCCGATGTCGGCCACGACGGGTACACCGAGGCCCGCCAACTCGGCGGTTGTCGGTGACTCGGTGAAGCCCTCGATGCGGTAGTTGGACCGGTGGACCGACAGCGCGAGGGCGACGTCGGTGGACGGGTCGTTCACCGCGGCGGTGAAGTCGCCCACCCGGGTCCGGTTGGTGGTACCCACTTCCACCAGTTGGGCGCCGGACTGGGCCATAACCTCAGGGATTCGAAAGCCTCCGCCAATCTCCACCAGCTCACCGCGGGACACGGCAACGCCCCGCCCGCGGGCCAGGGTGGCTAGCACCAGCAGCACGGCCGAGGCGCAGTTGTTGACCACCATCGCCGCTTCGGCCCCGCAGGCCCGGGCCAGCAGGGCTGGCGCCCGGTCCTGGCGGGAGCCGCGGGCACCGGTATCGAGGTCAAACTCGACAGTGGCGTAGCGACGCCCCGCGGCAGACCCGTCTTCTCTGGTGGGTCGGCCCCACGGGGCTCGGCCCAGGTTGGTGTGAAGTAGCACGCCGGTGCCGTTCACCACCTCTGTGAGCAGCGCCCGGCCAGTGGCGTTGGCTAGTGAGCGGGCCCGATCGGCCGTAGAGGCCGGGTCACCGGCCGCCACGGCGTCGGACACCGCGGTCCGGGCCGCGTCAACCAACAGGGGATGGGGGAGGCCGATGTCGGCCAGCGAGCGAGCCAGGCGATCGACGCTGGGCGGCCGGTCGTCGGTTCGGTCGGGGAACTCCTCAGGGGACGCGTCGGGGAACATGCGATCGCGAGGATAGGCGTGCCGGGCTCCGGGGGATCCCGCCCGGGGAAGGCCGGGTCCGGTGCCGACCTAGCATGCGGCCATGCTCCTCGTCCTGTTCTTGGTCTTCCTCGTCACGCCCGTCGTGGAGTTGTGGGTCATCGTCCAGGTGGCTTCGTCGACCGGGGTACTGAACGCCATCGGCCTGCTGGTGCTGGTCAGCGTTGTCGGCGCCTGGCTGGTCAAGCGGGAAGGTCTGGGCATTCTGCGGCGCATTGGCGAAGAGACGGCAGCCGGACGGATCCCGGGGAAGGAGATCGTGGACGGCCTGCTGGTGCTGTTCGCCGGCGCCCTCATGCTCACCCCGGGATTCGTGACCGACGCCCTCGGGATGTCGTTGCTCTTTCCGCCCACCCGGGCTCTGGTTCGCGCTGTGGCCACCCGCCGCTTCGCCCGGTCGGTGGCTGACGGGAGGACCAGCTTCCGCTACAACTGGCGGGTCGGCGGTACCCGTCACGTGGGCGGGCACTGCGGCCCGGTAGTGGGACGGCATGCAAGCGAAGTGCTCGACGCTGACTCCTGGGAGGACGGCGGGCCCGGCGGGCCGCCGAGTCTGGGCGGCTGACCACCGACTGGGCTCAGGCCTCAGCAGCGACTCCGCCGGCGGCGGACTGCTCCTCGAGATCCAGTGCCTCCTCGGCGGCGGCCAGCAGGCGGGCCGAGCAGCCGGCCATGTCGACCGGTGGCGCTGCCTCGTTCACGATGCGATCCACCACGACCCGGTAGGCGTCGGCCGCTGGGCCGTCGCCGAGGGCTACCGGACGGCCCACGTCGCCACCGGCGGCCACCGCGCCGTCCAGTGGGATGCTGCCCAGCAGCGGCGCCCCGACCTGATCGGCCAGCGATTCCCCGCCGCCCGTACCGAACAACTCGTGCCGGCTGCCATCGGGCGCCACGTAGGTGCTCATGTTTTCGACTACGCCGACGATCCGCAGGTAGTTGGACCGCCCCATGTTGGCTACCCGGACTGCCACCTTCTGGGCGGCCAGCGCCGGAGTGGTCACTACCAGCATCTCGGCCTGGGGGAGCATCTTGGCCAGTCCCATCTGCACGTCGCCGGTACCCGGCGGCATGTCGATCAGCAGGTAGTCCATTTGGCCCCATGCCACGTCTTCGCAGAAGTGCTGGACGGCCCGGTTCAGGATCAGACCCCGCCACATCAGTGCCGATTCCTCATCCTCGACCAGAAAGCCCATCGATACGACCTTCAGGAGGCCGTCGCCGACCGGCACCTCGATGGGCTGGATCTTGCCCACTTCCGGTGAGCCGCCCAGGCGACCCTCCACGCCCAGCATCCGGGGCACGGAGAAGCCCCAGATGTCCGCGTCCATGACCCCAACGGTGAAGCCCTTTGTGGCCAAGGCGGCTGCCAGGTTCACGGTCACCGACGACTTACCGACCCCGCCCTTGCCGGAGGCCACCATGAGGATGCGGGTGGTGGCCGACACTTCGGTCTCCGGGGCGTTGCGGCTTACGTTGAAGCGGGCCTTGGCCATGGCCGTGGCCTTCTCCTCGGCCGTCAACTCGTCCCACTTGAGGTGGACTGACGACACGCCGGGTAGCCCACCCACCCGGGCTCGGACTTCGCGCTGGATCTGGGCGCGTAGCGGACAGCCAGAGGTGGTCAGGGCGATGGTGACGTCGATCCGGCCGTGGTCGGCGATCGAGACCGACCTGGCCATGCCCAGTTCGACGATGTCGGTGCCCAGCTCGGGGTCGATGACCCCGCGGAGCACGCCCATCACGTCGTCTTCACTGGGGAGAGATGCGGAGAACGTCGCGTGATCGTCCATGGTCACAGCGTACGGCCGCCGGTCCGTTAGGCCTGATCGGCCCGCAGTCTGTACACTTGATCAGACCAAAACACCGGGGATCTGGGAGGACTTCGATGATCACCCTGACCGACGAGGCCACCAACAAGGTGGGCCAGTTGATCGCAGCCGAGGACGAAGACGACCTGGCCTTGAGGGTCGCCGTCCGGCCGGGCGGCTGTTCGGGCTTCAGCTACGAGATGTACTTCGACACCGACAGGTCCGACGATGACCTAGAGGAGGCGTTCGGCGATGTCCGTGTCGTGGTCGACCCGTCCAGCGCCCAGTTGCTCGAGGGTGCCACGCTCGACTACAAGGACGGCCTGAACGAAGCCGGGTTCTCGATCGACAACCCGAACGCCCAGCGCACCTGCGGCTGTGGCCAGTCGTTTAGCTGATCCATCCTTGACCGCTCGCCAAGGCCCATCTGCGGGGCCGGAGCGGCCACTTGGCCGGCACCTCGGCTCCGGATCTCCTGGTTTTCGGTAGTCCCGGGACGGCTGCTCAGATCGCGCTTCCGAGTGCGTCGGCCACCTCGGTGGCGTCCATGGTGAAGTGGAGCGCGGCGGTCACCTTGCCGTCGGCGTCGGCTGCTACCAGGCTGGGCTCGAAGGCCATCCCGAGGGCGCCCACCACCGGCGTCGGGGTGAAGTCCCCGGCATCGGGAGCCATGTAGACCTCGGCGTGGACCGCCCTCCAGTTCTCGCCGGCCGGCCGGGCGGCCAGGGCGTTGGCCAGCAGTCCGACGGTGGGTCCGCATACGTCCTGCTGGCAGAACCGCGGCGTTGATATCAGCAACGCAGTGGGTCCGCGTTGCTCGCGGGCATCTACCAGCGACGAGGCGTGGAAGCGACAAGGTCCGGTGGCCAAGGTGCAGATCGGGTCCACACCGCGGGGGTCATCGATTGTCGGGGTTGCGACCGCGGGCAGCGGGTCGCCCAACTGGACGAGTGCCAGGTCGGCGGGATCGGCAAGGCGGAGGTGGTGGACGTCGGGCAGCGTGGTGCCTTCGACGGTGGCTTCCACCACGAAGTCGCCGGGATCGGGCGCTTGGAATCGGAAAGGGTAGTAGGGGGTGGCCTGACCATCCCCGTGGCGGGCCACCGAGGCCGAGGCGATGTCCGGTCCCGGGGCGCCGTTGGGGCCCACGGCGCGGAGCACCAGGCCGACGGCGTCGGGAGCATCGTCGATCATCGGCCAGCCGTCGTCGCCGAGAAGAACGTAGGGCGCGCGCTGGGGTGGTCCGGCGGCCAGGGCGGTGGATGCCACGTAGCCGTCGGCGAAGCGGGCTCCCAGTCGGCGAGATCCCATGGTGGAAGCGGGCGCCGTGGCCGAGGCTGCCGTGTCGGTCCCCACCGCGCCACCGCACCCAACCAGCAGGCCTGTCCCGGTGGCCGCAGCCAGCATGCCGAGGCCGGTGAGCACGTGGCGGCGGGTCGGGTCGGCCGGTGGTCGGGTCCCAGAGGAACGGGGAGAGCGGGGAGCCATCGACGACGACCGTACCGGTGACGGGGCACACTCAACGGGTGGAGGCCGACTGCACCGTCGAATTCGTCGTAAACGGTGACGCGGTCGAGGTCTCCGACGACGGAGCTACTCTGCTTGACGCTTTGCGGGTCTCTCTGGGCCACCGGTCGGTCAAGGACGGGTGCAGCCCGCAGGGCCAGTGTGGGTGCTGCACGGTGCTGGTCGACGGGCAGCCCCGGGTGTCGTGCGTGACCCCGGTGCGGCGGGTGGCCGGCAGGACCGTCACCACCTTCGACGGCCTGCCCGCTGACGAGGTGGCCCGGTGGGAAAGTGCTTTCTGCACCACCGGCGGGAGCCAGTGCGGCTTCTGCACGCCCGGCATCGCCGTGCGCTTCGCCGGACTGCTGGCCGCCTCGCCCGATGACCCGCCGGTCCGCGACCGGGCAGCCCGGGCCCTCTACGCCCACCTATGCCGCTGCACTGGCTGGCAGACCGTCCTAGATGCCTGGGATCGAGGGGTGGGTGCAGAGGTCCAGGTCGACCTGCCCAGACCCGCGACCGATCTGGGGGCTGCGGCTCGACGCGCGACAATCGAAGGCCGGAGCCCACAGGTAGTGGGCCCGGACGTGGTCCGGGGTCGGGGTGGATTTGCTGCTGACACGGCCCCCGATGGCCACCTGGTGGCCGTGCCCCGAGACGGAATCCCCGACGGAAGATGGGACGACCCGGAGGCCTGGGTGGTCGCCGACGCTCTGGTTGAGGCGCGGCGTCTTTCGGGCAAGGTGCAGGGCCGCCGGACCACCGCCGAGGTGGTGCCTCCGCTGGAGGCCCCGACCGGTGACTGGGATGCCGTGTTGCGGACTTGCTGGGTGGAGCCGGCGCCTCTGGAGACCGACTCCGTCTGGTGTGAGCCCGGCGGTGAACCAGTCGGACCGCTGGCCAACGGTGGCGCATTCGGTGCCAAGGCGGCCTCGCCGTTGTCCGCCGTGGCGCGTGCCCTTGCTGATCGGCACGGCCGCCCGGTGCTGTTGGCTCCGTCCCGGGAGGACACCGTCCGATACGGCGCCAAGCGGCCGCCAGTGGGCGGTGGGGCACGGGCAGACGGTACGGGCGTGCTGCGCGTGGCCCGCACTCCGGGGATCGCCGAGGCGGTGGCCACCGTGGCCCCTGGTCTCGAGGTCATCGAGGTCGACGTGGCCGGCCCGCCCACGTCGGCGACCATTCGTGCCGCCGGGTGGGCCGAGGCGATCGTGCTGTTGGTGGGTGCCGGGGCGATGGAGCCAGGCTCGTCGATCTGGTCGCCGGATGGTGCTGAGGCCACGGCGATTGTCGAGACCGTTGGCGACCGGACTGGCATCCGGGTCGTCGTTCGGTGTGGCGAGGTCCTCGACGAAGTCGTCCTGAGGTCCTACTGCGTGGGCGCTGCTCACATGGCGTGGAGCTGGATCACCTCGGAGGGACTCTCGGTCGACGGCGACGGCACGGTCCACGACTTGACCATCCGGTCTTTCGGGATTGTGCGGGCCGCCGAGACGCCGACCATCACCGTCGAGATGGTGTCCGACGGCGGTGGGCCGGTCAACGGCTCGGATGCCGTGTTCGCCGCAGTGGCCGCGGCGACCTGGCGACACCTCGGCTGTCCGTCGGACCTGCCCGGGGGTTGACCGACGGCTGGTCGGGCAGAAAACGCCGTGGCAGGCTGCGTCCAGGCGCGGCGCGGGTCGTGCCCTGAGCATCGGAGTCCCCATGACCAAGCCTGTCGGTCCCTACACCCCTGTCGTCCGTGCCGGCGACCTCCTTTTCGTCAGCGGGCAGGTTGGTTTGGTCGACGGCGCTCTGGCCGAGGGCGGCTTCGATGCCCAGGCAGTCCAAGGTCTTGCCAACCTGCGGTCTCAACTCGAGGCCAACGGGGCCTGCCTTGACAACGTGGTCAAAACCACCGTCTTTTTGACAGACATTGGGGATTATTCGGCCATGAACGAGCTCTACTGCGAGGCGTTTGGCGACCACCGCCCAGCCAGGTCATGTGTGGCGGTGGCCGCTTTGCCCATCGGCGCCGTCTTCGAGGTCGAGGCGATCGCCCACGTCGGCTGATCTTCGTGGTGGCCGGATCCGCTCGGCTCGCGGAGTGCACCGGCCCGGCATGGGATGGCAGACTGCATCCATGCTCGGTGCGGTGCTGATGATCTTGCTGCTCGTCATAGTGATGCCCATCGGGATTCTGGTCAGCGGGGCGGTCGCCGCTTCGCTGCTCGGCGGACTCCTGAAGAAGGACGCGGATGCCAGCCACGAGGGTTCGGAGCTGCTCGAACTCTCCGAGGCGAACCCCTACGCGGGTCCCGCCGACTGACGAACCCCTCCGTCGGTCAGGCGCCCCAGCGGCTCTGTCCGAAGCGATAGCCCACCGACCGGACGGTGTGGATCAGGCCTGCGTGCTCTTCGCCGAGTTTGGCCCGCAAACGTCGGATGTGGACGTCCACGGTGCGGGCCCCGCCGTAGTAGTCGTAGCCCCAAACCCGGCTGAGCAGTGTCTCCCGGGTAAAGACCTTGCCCGGGTGGGCGGCCAGGAAGCGGAGCAGCTCGTACTCCATGTAGGTCAGGTCGAGCGGATCGCCGTCGATGGTCGCCTGGTAGGTCTCCAGGTTCAACGCCAGCGGCCCGTACCCGATGAGCTCGGGCCGGGTACCCCGGCCCGTCCTCGCGAAGAGGTGTTCGATGCGGGCCCGCAATTCGGCAGGGCGGAGTGGCGTCAGGCAGAAGTCGTCGAACAGGTCTTCGCGAAGTTCCAGATCGGCTAGTTGGCCGCCCCCGACTAGTAGCAGCAGCGGCTGGAGTGGCGTCTCCACCTTGCGGAGCCGTCGACATAGGGCGAAGGCTCCCTCGGGATCAGCGTCAGCCACCACCACGGCGCCGGCCCATTCTTCGCGGGGCTCCTCGGCGGCGGTCTCCGCGTTCGCCACGGCCTTCCAAGTCCAGCCGTCCAGGTCCAGACACTGGGCCAGTTCCGGTGGCGGTGGGTCGGGGTAAACGAGGAGGGGTTCCATGGCGACTCCGCGGGTCACCGAGGGTGCCCCGAGCCCCCATTCTGCCGGAATCCACCGCATGTTGACTCGGGGGGTTTCGGGTCCCTTCCTGTCCGCCCTCCCGGGTGACCGGCCAGATCCCCCGGTTGGGAGTGGCTGCTCACCAGTTCGGGAGGTACGTCTCGAGTTCGAACGGGGTGACCTGCCGCTGGTATTCGGACCACTCAGCCCTCTTGTTACGGAGGAACCACTCGAAGATGTGGTCGCCAAGGGTGTCGCGGACCAGCGTCGACGCCTCCATCTCGTCGAGTGCTTCCGACAAGTCGACCGGGAGGTTGGCCACGCCTAGGTCTCGCTGCTCGTTGCGGCTCAGGTCGTAAAGGTTCATCCGGGCCTCGGCAGGTAGAGGCATCCCCTCGTCGACACCCCGCAGGCCGGCAGCCAACAGGACTGAGAAGGCAAGGTATGGATTACAGGCCGGGTCCAGGGCCCGGTACTCGATCCGGGTCGAGTCCACCTTCCCGGGCTTGGGAATGGGCACCCGGACCAGGGCCGACCGGTTGTTGCGCGCCCATGAGACGTAGCGGGGCGCTTCGTACCCTTCGTTGATCCGCTTGTAGGAGTTGACAAGTTGGTTGGTCACCGCGGTGATCTCCCGGGCGTGGTGGAGCAGTCCGGCGATGAACGACCGGGCCACGTCCGAAAGGCCGTCTTCGGAGTCCACATCATGGAAGGCGTTCTCCCCGCCGCGGAACAGCGACAGGTGGGTGTGCATGCCCGAGCCTTGAACGCCGTTGAGCGGCTTGGGCATGAACGTGGCGTACACGCCTCGGTCCATGGCGATCTTCTTGACGGCCAGTCGCAACGTCATGATCGAGTCGGCCATGGTCAGCGCGTCGGTGTACTGCAGATCGATCTCGTGCTGGCTGGGGCTGTCCTCGTGGAACGAGTACTCCACCGGGATGGACAGTGCTTCGAGCATGTGCAGGGTCTGCTTGCGCAGGTCGGATGCCACGTCGGTGGTAGTTAGGTCGAAGTACGAGGCCCGGTCCAGGAGCGCCGGTTCCGGCCCGCCATCGGCGAAGTAGAAGAATTCGACCTCCGGGGCGCAGAACATTTCGAAGCCGGCCACCCGGGCTCGCTCCAGGTTGCGGCGTAGCACCTGACGGGGGTCGCCCTCGAACGGCGTGCCGTCCAACCCGGTGATGTCGCAGAAGATGGTGCCCGATGGCTCGTCCGGGTCGGCCCACGGCAGCAACTCGAACGTCGACGCGTCAGGACGGGCCAATACGTCGCTCTCCTGGACGCGACTGAAACCGTCGATGGCCGACCCGTCGAACTGAAGACCCTCGAGGAACACTGCCTCGAGCTCAGCCGGCGAGATGGCCACCGACTTGTGGCGTCCCAGCACGTCGGTGAACCACAAGCGGATCAGGCGGACGCCGCGCTCCTCGACCGTCCGCAGGACGTAGTCCTGCTGGTCGCGACGTCGGGCCTCTGGGTCCGGGCGACCGGCCGCGGCCGGATCGGATGTCGAATCGACCTCGGTGAACATGGTTCCAGCATGCGGGCCATGTCGTTCGATCACCAGTGCGGGTGGCATACGTTCACACGGCGTTCACAGACAGGGAACAGTTGCGAAACTGTGTCTCCCCTAGTTTTGTGGGCGTCCGGCAATGAGGCCGATCGACCCTGCCGACCCGACGACGATTCCACGAAAGCGAGACCGACATGGCTATCAGGGCTGAGTACATCTGGATCGACGGCACCGTGCCATTGCCCTACGTCCGTTCCAAGACCAAGATTCTTGACGACGACTCGAACCTGCCCATTTGGGGCTTCGACGGGTCGAGCACCAACCAGGCCCCTGGCGACAATTCGGACTGCGTGCTGCGTCCGGTGTTCTCCTGTCCCGACCCGATCCGTGGTGGCGACGACATTCTCGTGCTGTGCGATGTGTGCCTGCCCGATGGGAACATGACCCCACACCCCACCAACACCCGAGCGGCCTGCGTGGAGACGTTCGAGAAGTACGCCGACCAGGAGCCGATCTTCGGCATCGAGCAGGAGTACACCTTCTTCCTGGAGGGCCGCCCACTGGGTTGGCCAGTCGAGGGTTACCCGGCCCCGCAGGGCCCGTACTACTGCGGCGTGGGCGCAATCGAGATAGCTGGCCGCGACATCGTCGAGGCGCACACCAAGGCCTGTATAGACGCCGGCTTGGCCCTCTCGGGCACCAACGCCGAGGTGATGCTCGGCCAGTGGGAGTTCCAGATCGGCCCGGTCGACACGGTGGCAGTGGCCGACCAGGTCTGGATGGCCCGATACCTGCTTTACCGCGTCGCTGAGAACTTCGGCGTGGACGCCTCGGTGGCCGCCAAGCCCATTAAGGGGGACTGGAACGGCGCCGGCGCCCACACCAACTTCTCCACCAACGCCATGCGTGAGGGCTATGACGCCATCATCAAGGCCTGCGAGGCGCTGGGCGCCGAGGGCAAGCCGCAGGAGCACATCGCCGGGTACGGCCTCGGTTCGGAGGAGCGCCTGACTGGTGCCCATGAGACCCAGCGCTTTGACCAGTTCAGCTATGGCGTGTCCGACCGCGGAGCCTCGATCCGCATCCCGTGGCAGGTCCACCTGGACCAGAAGGGCTACATCGAGGACCGTCGCCCCAACGCCAACATGGACCCTTACGTGGTCACCCGACTGATCACAAACACGTGCTGTGAGGCTCTCGCGTCGTGACCACAGGAGCGGGAGACCGGTCCTACTGACGGTCTCTCGGCTGGGTGTGATCTTCCATCTGGCTGACTGGTTCGAGTCCGAGACTGAGTCCCCCCGGTTCCGACCCGGGGGGACTCGTCGTTTTCGAAGGTCGGGAAGTCGCTTTCCCGAGTCTCAGCCGGCGCAAGTTCGAGCGGGTCGCTTTCGTCTGGCTTTCATGGCCGGGCCCTTTGCCCGTCATCATCAGACCCTCACACGGGGCCTGCATTGTGGGCATTGCCCGACAGATCTGCCGGGCCTGTCGAATCTGAGGAGAGCCCGATGAGTGAGATGAACGACCGAACAAAGAACAGGTGGCGGCCGGTCAGGATCGCCGCGGCAACCGGGTCGGTGGTGGCCGGCTCATTGCTGGTGGCCGGCTTGGCCACGACCGGGCCGGCCGGCGCCCACCCGGTGGAGACTCGCCAGGTGGAGGCCTCCCAGGTGGAGAAGGGTGACCGACCTGTCCACCGCCCGGGCAGCCACCGCTCCCACTTCGTGAGCAGGCTGGCCGACTTTCTTGACCTGGACCGCCGTGTTCTCGGTGAGGCCCTGCGTAGCGGCGCCACTCTGGCCGATCTAGCCGGTGACCGGACCGACGAACTGGTGGCCGAACTAGTGGCGGCGTCGACCGACCGGATCGAGCGAGCCGTCGCCGGCTGGCGCCTCGACCAGGACCGGGCTGACGAGATCCTGGGGCGCGTCGAGGCGAGGGTCGAGGCCCGTGTCCGCGGTGAACGCCCGAACCATCTCCATGCTCCGACCCGCCGGGATCGAGGGCGCGGCCTGAAACTAGCGCCCCCGGGGCCGAAGGCCGGTCGGGGGGCGTCGGTACGATGACCCTATGGTCGGAGTCCGTCTGGCACTCGTGCAACTCGACACCGTGGTCGGCGACCTCGACGGCAACGTCCAGCGGGTGGTCGACGTCCTCGGCGAGGTCACCGACTGCGACCTAGCCCTCTTCCCGGAGATGACGGTCACCGGCTATCCCCTCGAGGACCTGGTCCACAAGCCCGGATTCGTGGCCCGCAGTCGGGCTGCGGTGGAGGAGGTGGCGGCAGCCAGTGAGTCCTGCGCCCTCGTGGTGGGCTTCGCCGATTTCGGGCCCGACGGATCCGCACACAACTCGGTGGCTGTCTGCCATAGAGGCCAGATCGTCGGCACCTACGCCAAGGAATGCCTGCCCACCTACGACGTGTTTGACGAAGGCCGTGACTACGTCCCGGGCAACGGCCCGTTACGCCTCTACGAGATTGGCGGCGTTCGGGTCGGTGTCGCCATCTGTGAGGATCTCTGGGTTCCCGACGGTCCGGTCGAGCGCCTGATCGACGGCGGCGCTGACCTGGTGGCCACCGTCAACGGCTCCCCATACCACCGTGGGAAGCAGGCGGCCCGTGAGGCGGTGGTGACCGCCACCGCCACCTCGTCGGGACGACCAGTCGCCTACCTGAATTTGGTCGGAGGCCAGGACCAACTTGTGTTCGACGGCGGGTCGATGGTCGTCGACCCGTCAGGTCGGGTCGTGGCCCGGGGACCCCGCTTCGACGAGGCGGTGGTGACCGTGGACGTGGATGTCCCGGTCCACGAAGGTCCCGACCCGGCGTCGGCCCTAGAGGTGGTGCATGTTTCGGGATCGGTGGACCGGACCGATCACGCCGTACCTGCGGTGCTCGCCTCCCTCGACGAGGATGCCGAGCTCTACCGCGCGCTGGTGACGGCTACTCGTGACTACGTGACCAAGAGCGGGTTCACCGACGTCTGTCTTGGCCTGTCGGGTGGCGTCGACTCGGCGCTGGTGGCGACCATTGCTGCCGACGCCCTCGGACCCGACCGGGTCCACGCGGTCCTCATGCCGTCGAGATACTCCAGTGACCACTCGTTGAGCGACGCCGCGGCGCTGGTGGCAGCCCAGGGGATCGACGCCCACACCCTGCCCATCGAGGCGGCCCACGTGGCGCTCGCCGACGTGCTCTCGGTGGCCGTCGATGACGGCCCAACTGGTCTGGTCGACGAAAACCTCCAGTCGCGCATTCGCGGCGTGCTGCTCATGGCGCTGTCAAACGCGATGGGCTGGATGGTGTTGACCACCGGCAACAAGAGCGAGTCGGCCGTCGGATACTCCACGCTCTACGGCGACACGGCGGGTGCCTATGCGGTGATCAAGGACGTCTACAAGACCCGGGTCTACGACCTGTGCCGGTGGCGGAACGCACACCGGCTTGGGGCCGACGGGAACCCGGTGGTGCCTGTGTCGATCATTGCCAAGGCGCCGTCGGCCGAGCTCCGGCCCGACCAGCGCGACGACCAGAGCCTTCCTCCCTACGAAGTGCTCGACCCGGTGCTCGAGGCCTACGTCGAGGGTGACCGGACCCGCGCCGAACTGGTGGCCGACGGCCACGACCCAGACCTGGTCGACCGGGTGGTCCGACTGGTCGACGCGGCAGAGTTCAAGCGCCGGCAGACCCCGCTGGGTCCGAAGGTCACCACCAAGGGCTTCGGCCGCGACCGCCGAATGCCCATCGTCAACCATTTCCGTGGGTGACCCTGGTGCCCGCCGACCAGCCGATCCAGACCACCGCGAGTCTCACCACCGAGGCTGGTGTCCACGAGTTCACCCAGTTGGCCGAACTGTCCGAGGCTCTGGCCGGCTATCTGGCGGCCTGGTCGACCGACGGGGCCGATCCGGCCTCTGCCGGGATGATGGCGTCGTTGGCCGCCCGCCTCGCCGAGCACGCCGGTTGGTGGCGGGACCGGATCCCCGAGTCGGTCCTGCTCGATGACGCCCGTACCGAGGCCTCCGGCTCGCCGCGTCTGGTTGAAGTGCTGGCCCGCCTCGACGTCGATCCTGCTGACAGGTCGGTGGCCATCGTGCCCATCCTCGATGGGTTGATGGCCCATCTGGCGGGTCTCGCCGGGCGGTTGTCGCCGGTTGGCGACGCCCCGGCCCGACGAGTGGTCCGCCTGGTCCTGGCCGACCTCGAGGACCGTCCCCGCTGATCAGTTCCGTCGACCGGTCCGGCGCCACCCACAACATCCTGGACAGGCGGCACCGCCGCCTTCATAGTTCGTGACGATGGTCACGTTTTCGCGTTGTGGTCCGAACGGCCGTCGATAAGGTGACCGACGTACGGCGGAAGAGGCGGCAAAGGCACCAACCCGATCCGCCGGCTGGGTTGACAAAGGAAAGATTCGGCGAGTGTCCGCCCCGGTTCGGGGTCGACGCTCTCACGGCTGGAGGAGATGAGGGTGGCCAAGGAGCGGGTCGAACGAGACGAGGAGGACCTCGTCAGGCTGTACCTCACCGACATCGGTCAGTACCCACTGTTGACCAAGGAGGGCGAGGTCCGACTCGCCCAGCAGATCGAGGCCGGCACCGAGGCCCGGGACGAACTGGCCGCCAAGGGCGACGACTTGGCCCCGGCCCGCCGCCGCGAGCTGAAGCGCAACCTGAAGCGGGGCGAAGAAGCCGAGCGGACCTTCGTCCAGTCGAACCTCCGCCTCGTAGTCTCGATCGCCAAGAAGTATCAGGCGTCCGGGCTTCCCCTGCTCGACCTAATCCAGGAGGGCAACCTCGGCCTGATGCACGCAGTCGAGAAGTTCGACTGGCGCAAGGGCTTCAAGTTCTCGACCTACGCCACTTGGTGGATCCGTCAGGCCATCACCCGCGGCATCGCCAACACGGGTCGCACCATCCGGCTCCCGGTGCACGCTGGCGACACCCTGGCACGTCTGCAGAAGGCCCGCTCGCGCCTGGAGTTGAAGTTGGGCCGTCAGGCCACGCTGGCCGAACTTTCGGTCGAGGTCGAGATGCCGGAGGAGAAGGTCACCGAGGCGCTGCGCTTCGCGTCGGAGCCCCTGTCGCTGAGCGAGCCGCTGCGCGAGGACGGCGATGCCGAACTGGGCGACGTGGTCGAGGACCGTGCCGCCGAGTCACCCTTCGAGGTTGCGGCCACCGCGCTGCTCCCCGAGGAGATCAGCCGCCTCCTGGCCCCTCTGGACTCCCGGGAGCGCGAGATCCTCAAACTACGGTTCGGTCTGGACCGCGGTGAACCGCGCACCCTCGAGGAAGTCGGGGAGCACTTCAACCTGACCCGGGAGCGCATTCGCCAGATCGAGGCCCGGGCCATGTCGAAGTTGCGGCACCCGAGCAGCGACACCGGAGCCCGCGACCTGTTGGCCGTCTGAGTCGACCTGTCCCGGCATCCGGCCTGCCACCGGATCCTCCGCTTGTGAACAGTTGGAGACTGGCGGAGGTGGACGGGAATCGAACCCGCCGGACGGGGATCGCCCGTCCCACCCGCTTTGAAGGCGGGGGAGCCCACCAGGTACTCAGACACCTCCACCATTGACGGTACGGGCCGCGTCGACGTGCGCCCAACCCGCGGCCGGACGTAGCATGACGGCTATGAAGAAGTTGCTGATGTTGGCCGTGCTCGGAACCCTCGTGGCCGTGGCCGTCAAGAAGGTTCGTTCGATCTAGCCCGGCCCGGCGCCCGGTGCGTCACCGGCGTTCCGCCTGAGCCTTCGGACACCGAGGAACAGGCCTGCCAGTACCAGCGCGGTCACGCCCGTGGCCACCACCCAGTTCCTGTCGATGGGTACCCGGTCGCCCAGCGGGACGGGATTCTCGAACTCCCGGATTGGCCAGCCCCGGACCTCCGAGGCCCGTCGAAGTTCCCGGTCCGGGTTGACGGCCACCGGGTGCCCTACGGCCTCAAGCATCGGGACGTCGGTCCCCGAGTCCGAGTAGGCCCAAGATCCAACCAGGTCGAGGTCGAGCCGGTCGGCCATCTCGCGGACGGCGTCTGCCTTCGCCGGCCCCTGCGCGTAAAACTCCACCTCGCCCGTGTAGCGGCCCTCGTCGTCGACCTCCGGGCGGGTGGCGATGAAGTGGTCGACGCCGAGGTGCTCGGCCATTGGGGCCACGATCTCCGCCGGCGAGGCGGAAACCAGCACGAGTAGCCGACCTTCCGACCTGTGATGGGCCAGCAGGTCGATTGCCTCGTCGTAGACAAAAGGCTCGATGACCTCGGCTAGGTGGTCGCGGGCGAGACGTCCAAGGCCCTCCTGTTCCCAGCCGGCGGCGAGCCGGAGAGCGGTGCGGCGGGCTCGGTCCATGCTCGCCTCGTCAGCCCCAAAGAACCGGAACAGCAGTTGGCCCCAGGCGGCCCGAACGGCCATGGGAGCACTCAGGTAACCGGCTCGGTGAAGGGCGGGGCCGTAGGCGGCCATCGACGCCCGGGCGATGACCGTCTTGTCGAGGTCGAAGAAGGCCGCCGCCGCTCCCACTTCCGGCTGTTCCGATTCCACGGTCTAATTGTCGCAGGCCTCCGATGCCTCGCGCCCGTCGCTGTGGTCGGGCCCTTCGCGGGCCCATGGAGGCAGCACCGCAACTCTCACGATCGAGTCGTGGAGGCTTCGGATCGAGAAGGAAGAGCGGCCATGAAGGTGTTCTGGTTCCTGAAGCGGACTCGGGGACGACCGTCGTGGAGGCAGCTGTTGCAATGACCTTGATGGGGGAGTCATCCCCGCGCGTGGTGGTCCCCGGCGTGGGCCAGGTGGGCGGCACCAGCGAGGTTCCTTGAGCGGCGCGCTTCATTGCGAGGGATCGAGGGCTGCGGATCGGACAGGTGGTCTAGCGTCGGGGCCGAGGGGCCCGACCGGCGGGCCGGACCGTGGACACGGGGGCGACGGCCAGGTGCAGTTCGACGTTCACCGGTCATCGCTGGAACCCGCCTTCCCGGCGGGTGTGGTGCTTCGTGCCCTTGGTGACCTGGACATGGCGGGCGTCCCCCGGCTCCGCAGCGCCGTGGTGTCGGAGGTGGACGGCGGCACGCGCCTGCTGGTCCTCGACCTGACCGGTGTCGACCACCTCGACTCGGCCGGTTTGGGCGCAGTCATTGGCGCACTCCGTCGCTTGCGGACCCACAACGGAGATCTGAGGCTCGTCTGTCCAGAACCCCGGCTTCGGCGGGTATTTGAGGCTTGCGATCTGGACCGAGTGCTCGAACTCCACGACGACGTCGACGCGGCAGTGGGGCAGGCGACCATCCGATGAGTCGTGGCAGCGGCCGGTCGTCGGCGGGTATCGAACTGGTCATACCGCCCCGCCCCGAGTACTTGCAGCTGGTTCGAGCCATCGTCGGCGCGGCAACTGGGACGGGACAGGTAGGGGCGCCTCTTCTCGATCCGGGCCGGGTGGCCGACCTCCGCCTCGTCGTCTCCGAAGCGGTCACCAATGCCATAGAGGCCCAAGTCGCGGTCGGCGCCCCGGAGCGGATCGTGGTGCGGTGTCGACCCGAGAAAGACCGGATCGTCGTCGAGGTCGTGGACCGGGGGCCCGGCTTCGATCCCGGGGCCGTCCCGGACCTTCCCCCCGTGACCGATGCCGAACGGTTGGATCACGAGTCCGGGCTGGGCCTCTCGCTCATGGACCGTCTGGCCGATGGAGCGGTCGTCGAGACCGGTCCTGACGGCACCTTGGTGCGCCTCACCGTCGAATACTCCTAACCGGGCCAGAGACTCGCGGTCGGCTGATACCGAAAAGGGGTTATCACCGGTTGTCACGGCACGACCGTTACGGTTCTCACGGGCCGGTGGCCTGTCACGGACGGAACGGAGACACCGAGACACCTCACAGAACCGATGGATGGGCCGCGGGGAGCGAACACGAGGGAGGACAATGACAATGGCCGATGGTGCGCCGACGGGCAAGACTTGGCTGGGGAGTGACACGGCGCTGGCCCGCGCCGTCGGCCGACCCGTCAGGCACTTCCTCGGCATCGAGGCGGCCGGTGGCATCCTCCTCATGGTGGCCACCGCAGTAGCCCTCGTGTGGGCCAACTCGCCGTGGTCGGGCTCCTACCACGACCTGTGGCACACCGAGGTCCATCTGGCCGTCGGCGGCGTGGCCCTGGAACACCACGGCCACGCCCTGACCCTCCACCAACTGGTGAACGACGCCCTCATGGCCGTCTTTTTCTTCGTGGTCGGCCTGGAGATCAAGCGCGAACTGGTGGCCGGCCACCTCCGCGACCGTCGGGCCGCCATGCTGCCGGCTGCCGCCGCCATGGGCGGGATGGTCGTCCCGGCCCTCCTCTTCTTCGCCCTCAACCCGTCCGGAGACGCCTCGGCCGGGTGGGGGATCCCCATGGCCACCGACATCGCCTTCGCAGTCGGAGTGGTATCCATCCTCGGGCCACGGGTCTCCACGCCGCTCAAGGTCTTCCTGTTGTCGTTGGCCATCGTCGACGACATCGGGGCCATCCTGGTGATCGCCGTCTTCTACACCAGCGAGTTGGCCACCGAGTGGCTGGTCCTGGCCGTGGCCACCGTGTTGGCTGTCGTCATCCTGACCCGGGCCAAGGTCTGGTACACGCCGTTCTACCTACTGCTGGGCACCCTCCTCTGGTACGCAACGTTCCGCTCGGGGATCCACGCCACCATCGCCGGCGTGGCCATGGGTCTCCTCGCCCCTGCCAAGGCTCTCTTGGAGCCTGGCGAGGAGCCGCCCATCGAAGTGGGCCGGATGGACGCCCATAACCTCCGGGCGGCCAAGTTCCGTCTCAATGAGTCGGTGTCGGTGGCTGCCCGACTCGAGCACCAGCTCCACCCCGTCACGAGTTTCGTCATCATCCCGGTATTCGCTCTGGCCAACGCGGGGATCGAACTGAGTGGAGAGGCTCTGTCCGATGCCCTCACTTCTCCGATCACCCTGGGTGTGGTCCTCGGACTGGTGGTCGGCAAGGTGGTCGGCATCAGTCTGTTCACCCTTGGCGCCGTCCGTTTCGGACTCTCGGCGTTGCCTCGGGGGGCGACCGTTCGACACGTGGTCGGACTCTCAGCCATTGCCGGCATCGGCTTCACCGTGTCGCTCTTCGTGACGGGCCTCGCCTACGACGACCTTGTTCTTCAGGACGAGGCCAAGGTGGGCATCCTGTTTGCTTCGGTGGTGGCCGCCCTGGTGGGGCTAGCCGTGCTGTCGGGTGCACACTCCGATGGGACCGAGGATCAGGAGATTGTTCCCGAGGTGGCAGCGGATCACCGTACGGACGGATCGGTCGAGGAGGCCGCCACTTGAGGTCGATCGGGGTCCGGACGACGTTCCGGTGCTTGACACGGACACCCGACTTCTGCCAATGGTGGAATTTATGAGCAGGGCATTGGTCATCGTTGAGTCGCCGGCCAAGGCGAAGACGATCTCGGGGTATCTCGGCGCCGGTTTCGTCGTGGAGTCGTCGATCGGGCACATCCGCGACCTCCCAATGCGGGCGTCGGACGTCCCGGCCGCCTACAAGGACCTCGACTGGGCCAAGACAGGTGTCGACGTGGACAACGGCTTCAAGCCGCTATACGTGGTCAATGCCGACAAGAAGTCCCAGATCTCGCAGTTGAAGCGCCTACTCAAGGACGCCGACGAGTTGTATCTGGCGACCGATGAGGACCGGGAGGGCGAGGCCATTGCCTGGCACCTGCTGGAGGTCCTGAACCCCAAGGTGCCGGTCCACCGGATGGTCTTCCACGAGATCACGAAGTCGGCCATCACCGAGGCCTTGGCCAACACCCGGGAGTTGGACACCCGCCTGGTCGACGCCCAAGAGACCCGACGCATCCTCGACCGCCTATACGGCTACGAACTCTCGCCGGTGCTGTGGCGGATGATCGGTGGTGGCCTCTCGGCTGGCCGGGTGCAGAGCGTGGCCACCCGCATGGTGGTTGAACGCGAGCGGGAGCGGATGGCCTTCGCCTCGGCCGACTACTGGGACCTGACCTGTCGCCTCGTTACGGCGAGCGGCGAGGGGTTCACGGCCCGCCTCATCGAGGTGGATGGTCGGAAGGTGGCCACCGGACGCGACTTCGACGACGCGGGGCGGGCGACCGGAGACGTCCTGGTGCTCGACGAATCGGCAGCTGGCGCGGTGCGCAGAGGCTTCGAGGGGCGTCCGGTGGTCGTCGACTCGGTGGAGCCCAAGCCATACCGGCGTCGTCCGGCGGCCCCATTCACCACGTCGACCTTCCAGCAAGAGGCAGGGCGCCGATTGCGCTTGTCGGCGTCAAGGGCCATGCACGCCGCCCAGGGTCTTTACCAGAAGGGCTACATCACCTACATGCGGACCGACAGCACCACGCTGTCCGACACCGCGGTGCGGGCCGCTCGGGCCGAAGCAAAGCAGCGGTTCGGCGCTGACCACGTTCCCGACGCACCACGGACCTACGCCAACAAGGTGCGCAACGCCCAGGAGGCGCACGAGGCCATCCGACCGGCCGGCGACCGGTTCCGCCACCCTGACGAGGTGCGTGGCGAGCTACCGAAGTCGGAGGCCGACGTCTACGAGATGGTGTGGCGACGAACGGTGGCCTCACAGATGAGCGATACCACCGGCGAGACGGTGGGCCTCCGCCTCTCCGGCGACCTTGCGGCCGACGCCGCGTCGGTGGGCGTTCGGGCCACGGTGGCCGCCAGTGGCACGGTGATTCACCACCAGGGCTTCCGCCGGGTCTACGAGGAGGCGACCGCCGAGGCGGCCCGAGGCGGTGGTGGGGGTACAAAGACCGACTCTGTCGCTGCAGACGACGAGGCCGAGGAGCGGGTGCTGCCAGCAGTGTCGGTCGGCGAGGCCATCGACGTAGCCGAGGTCGAGGTCGACGGGCACAGGACGAAGCCGCCCTCCCGGTACACGGAGGCCTCGTTGGTCAAGGGCCTCGAGGAGCACGGCGTGGGCCGGCCCTCCACCTACGCCTCGATCATGGAGACCATCCAGCGGAAGTACGTCTTCAAGAAGGGCAACGCCCTGGTGCCCACGCTGAGCGCCTTCGCGGTGACCACCCTGCTGGAGCGGCACTTCCCGAGGATGGTCGACTACGGCTTCACCGCCTCGATGGAGGAGGACCTGGACGAGATCGCTGCCGGCCGGGCCGAGAGCGTCCCATGGCTCGACGCCTTCTACTTCGGCTCCGACGACGACATCGGGCTGAAGGCCAAGGTCACCACCCGCCTCGGTGACATCGACCCGAAGGGCGTGAGCACTGTGGATCTCGGGGCCACCACGGACGGAGAGCCGGTGGTGGCCCGGTTCGGCAAGTTTGGGCCTTACGTGCAGGTCGGCGAACACACCCAGTCCATCCCCGACGACCTGCCCCCGGACGAGCTGTCGGTCGAGCGGGCGCTCGAATATCTGAATGCACCGGCCGATCGGGAACTCGGTACCGACCCTGAGACGGGTTTGGTGGTCGTGGCACGGTCTGGGCGCTTCGGGCCCTACGTGTCCCTCGGCCGACCTCCGGACCGTCCGGCCCCGTCGTCGCCGGAGGGCCGTCTCATGGCCCTGCCCCGGAACAAGAAGGAACTGAAGGTGGCGTTGGCATACCTGCGTCTGGCCGCCGGGCGCCTCGACCTGGCCGCCGCCACGGCGATCCTGAACGTGCCCAAGCGGGGGATCGGCAAGGGCGCGGTCGACGCCGTGAAGGACGCCGTGTCGACGGGCCGTTCCGTCGTCGAGGCGCTGAGGGATGCCGAGGGGCTCGGGATCAAGGGCAAGCCGTTGGCCGGCATCGGAGCGTTCCTGGCCCTCGGCGAAGAGTTGCACGGCCTGCGCGACGAGGGCCCGGCCGCCGTGCTGGAGGCGGCGATCGAGCGCTCGGGCTACGGCGACGAACTGCGGGCCGACGAGACGGGTGCCGCCCGGTTCGAAAACCTAGAGAAACTGTCGGAGGTCGTCGGTGCCTTCGAGGATCTCGAGTCGGTGCTCGACGAGTTGGACAGCCAGGCCGGCCTCGACGAACTGCCCCGCCCCAAGACGGCGTCGCTGTTCGAGACGATGACACTGGAGCGGATCACCTTCGACGATGCCATGCAACTGCTGAGCCTTCCCCGCACCGTCGGCGTCGACCCGGCTGACGGCGCAGAGGTCACGGTGCACAACGGCCCGTACGGCCCGTACCTGAAGAAGGGGTCGGACAGCCGGAACATCGAGAAGGAGGAGCAGCTCCTCACCATCACCCTTGACGAGTGCCTGTCTCTGCTGTCCCAGCCCAAGCGCCGGGGTCGTAACACCCCGAAGCCGCCGCTGAAGGAGCTGGGGAAGGACCCGGAGACGGGGAAGGTGATGTTGCTAAAGGACGGTAATTGGGGCCCGTATGTGACCGATGGCGAGTACAACGCGTCGTTGCAGCGGGGCGACGCCGTCGAGGAGTTGACCGACGAGCGGGCCGCTGAACTACTGGCCGAGCGCCGTATGAAGGGCCCGGCAAAGAAGAAAGGCCGGCGCTAACTGGAGTCCCGCCCGAGGCTCGGTGTCACGAGGTGTCCTACGCCCCCAAGCAGGGGGGAAGGCTCCCGTAGAATGGCCGGGTGACCGAGGTGAACGGACCGGCGGGCGGGCTGCCCGGGGAGGGTCCCGGCGAGGCGACCGGTGGTCGGCCAGTCCCCGGTGACGAGTTCACGCCCTTTCTTCCAGTTGAGGGGCGGCCATCGCTGAGGGTTCGGCTGTTCGGGACGCCCGCTTTCTTCCGGTTGTGGATGGCTCAGGTGGTGTCGGCCACCGGCGACTGGCTAGGCCTGCTCGCCATCTCGATCCTGGCCATCCGGGTGGGCTCGGGCAACGAGGGTGCGGCTCTCAGCCTGGTCCTGGCCGCCCGCATTGTCCCCGGCTTCTTCTTCGGCCCAGTGGCCGGCGTGCTGGTCGACCGGTGGGACCGCAAGCGCACCATGGTCACCTGCGACGTTGGGCGGGCCGCGGTGATGGTCGTTCTGCCGTTCGTGGACACGCTCATCGGTCTGTTCATCGCTTCGCTGGTGCTCGAGGCACTAACCATGCTGTGGGGTCCGGCCAAGGAGGCTTCGGTCCCCCACGTGGTGCCGGAGGACCAGCTGGCTACAGCCAACTCGCTGTCGCTTGTCGCCGCCTATGGGACGTTCCCCTTGGGAGCTGGCCTGATGGCCCTATTCGGACGGCTGTCCACGGCGCTGTTTGACTCGGCGTGGGCCGACAACATCCGGCTCGACGACATGGGCCTGGCGTTTTACGCCAACGCCCTCTCGTTTCTGGTCACCGGTTGGTTGATTCTCACCCTGAACCTGCCAAAGCGCCCCCGGGCCGAGAAGGACGAGGCACGTGGCCGGCGCCTTTCGCTCGACAACCCAATGGCTGAACTCCGTGAAGGTTGGCGGTTCGCCTTCGGGAACCCAGTGGCCCGCACCGTCAATCTCGGCCTGGCCACCGGACTGATCGGCGGCGGAATGCTGGTGCCGCTGGGCGCCATCTATGCCGACGAAGTGCTGGGTGCCGGCAAGTCGGGCTTAGGTGTGCTCATCACCGCCCTAGGCCTCGGCGTGGCGTCCGGGGTGGGCTTGATCACCTGGCGGCAGAAGCACCTCGACAAAGCCCGCATGTTCACCGTGGCGCTGACCGGCGCGGGGATCTTCCTTGCCATGGCGGCGTCGATCAGCCAGGTCCACGCCTCGACGTCGATGGTCTTCTGTATCGGGATCTGTGCCGGCGGGGTTTACGTGCTCGGCTTCACTCTCCTGCATGAGACGGTCGACGACGAGCTCCGGGGTCGGATCTTTTCCACGCTGTACCTGCTGGTCCGGGGGTGCGTCCTGCTGGCCCTGGTGGTAGGGCCGCTCATGGAGGACCTGCTGGACCGCCTGTCCAGCGTGCTGTGGGACCGCCACGTGGAGGTGTTCGGCCTGGGCGTGAATGTGCCCGGGGTTCGCCTCACCCTTTGGCTGGCCGCCCTCATCATCTTGGCCTCCGGGGCGGTGGCTGCCGGCTCGCTGCGGGCCGGACTCCGTGATCGGGAGGAGGCTTCGTGACCGGACGGTTCATTGCCGTGGAGGGGGCCGACGGGACCGGAAAGTCCACCCAGGCCCGCCTGCTTGCCGAGCACCTCGATGCGGTCTTCACCCGGGAACCGGGGGGTACGCCGCTGGGTGAGCGCATACGCGCCCTGGTGCTGGACCCCGACGGCGACGGTCCGGTGGACCGGGCCGAGGCGCTGCTCATGGCGGCGGCCCGGGCCCAGCACGTGGAGCAGGTCGTGGCTCCGGCGCTGGCTGCTGGGCGTGATGTCGTATCGGATCGATTTGTGGCGTCGTCCATCGCTTACCAGGGACACGGAAGGGGCTTAGGCGCCAAGGAGGTGACCGAGGTCAACCGGTTCGCCACCGATGGCCTACGGCCCGACCTGGTGGTACTCGTGGTGCTGGAAGCTCCCCTGGCCGCCGATCGGCTGGGCGACGATGGGGACCGTGACCGGATCGAGCGGGCCGGCGATGATCTCCAGGCAGTGGTCGTGGACGCCTACCGGGGTATGGCTGTTGCCGACCCGGACCGCTGGGTGGTGGTCGATGGTTCGGGCTCTATCGAGGAGGTGGCGGCACGGGTGGCCGCTGCCGTAGATGCCCGACTGGGAGCCTGATGGATGGGACCGGGTCCAGCCCAGCCTGCGTGGCCACCGAGGGTGCCCTCCTCGACGAGGAGGGACTATGGGCGGGTGTCGCCGGTCAGCCGGAGGCCGTAGCCCTGCTGCGTGCCGCGGTCGATGATCCGGTTCACGCCTACCTTCTGGTCGGTCCGACTGGAGCCGGTCGGGAACAGGTGGCCCGAGCGTTCGCCGGTTCGCTCTTCGCCGACGGCGTCGAAGATCCCCTAGCGGCCGGCCGCCATCGCTCCCTGGCCGCCGCGGGCCGCCATCCGGACCTGATGGTGGTCGAGCCGGAGGGACGCGCCCTGCTGGTCGCCGACGCCGAACGCATCACCGTGGCCGCTTGGCGCTCGCCGGTGGAGGTCAACCGGAAAGTCATCGTGGTCGATCGGTTCAACACCGCCGAGCCTGCCGCCGCGGCCAGCCTGCTCAAGACCATCGAGGAGCCGCCGGCCAGCGCGGTGTTCCTGCTCCTGACCGACGAGGTGCCGGAGGAGCACGTGACGGTGGCGTCGCGCTGCGTCCGGGTCGACGTCGGGCCCATTCCCGCCGGAGTGCTGGCCGACCTGCTGGAGGCCGAAGGGGTGGACGCCGGTCGGGCAGTCGACGTGGCCGAGGCGGCCGCGGGCAGTCTGGACCGGGCCCGCCTGCTGGCTAACGACCCGGCCGTGGTGGCTCGGCGAGACGCCTGGCGTTCGGTGCCCGACCGGCTCGATGGGTCCGGTGCGGCGGTGGCTGTCCTGGTCGGTGAACTGCGGGGCCTGATCGACGACGCCCAGATGCCGCTGGAGGCCCACCACCAGCGCGAGCTCGAGGAGCTGGCCGAGCGGGAGGAAGTGGTCGGGACCCGGGGGTCTGGCCGCCGCGAGCTGGCAGAGCGCCAACGCCGAGAGGTGCGTCGCCACCGCGACGATGAGCTCCGATTCGGCCTGGCCACCCTCAGCCGGGCCTATCTGGCCCGTGCCCAGCAGGGTGGTGGTAACGGAGATGCCGAGGATCCCGAGCGGCTGCTGGCGGCGACGACCCGCATCACCGAGGCCACCGGCGAGCTGGTCCGCAACCCGAACGAATCCCTGCTGCTCCAGGCTCTGCTCCTGGATCTGCCAGTTGGTACCGACCACAGTTGAGCACCTACTGGGCGTCTACGCACCCGGCGAGCCGCAGTTGGCCGTGGACACGGAGCTGATATGAACCTCATGGTGCAGGGCCATGACGGAGCATCCCGGTGATCGACCGGGACCGCCACCCGATCGAGGACTCCGGCCACCGGAGGCGGTGCCGGGAGTCTCTCGACGCGGATGGGGCCCTGGTACTAGACGGCTTCTTCACCGCTGAGGCCGTCGCCCGGGTGGTGGCCGACTCCGCTTCCCGCCAGGACGAAGCCTTCTACGCCGACTCCACCCACAACGTGTATCTGACCGCCCCCGACCCGGACCTCGCCCACGGCCACCCGTTCAACCGGCAGGTGGCGTCCAGCAAGGGTCTGCTGGCCGACGACCAGGTGCCGGCCGACTCGCCACTTCGGACCGTCTACGACGACCCCGCCTTCCGGGACTTCCTTTGCGCTGTGCTGGGCATCGACGCCATCCACCCCTACGCCGACGACCTGTCGTCGATCAACGTGCACTTCGCCCCGGCGGGACGGGAGTTGGGCTGGCACTTCGACAACTCGTCATTCGCCGTCACCATGCTGCTTCAGGCCCCGGAGGGCGGTGGTCGTTTCGAGTACGTCCCCGCAGCCCGCCAATTGGAAACCGGTGACATGGGCTACGAGGTGGTCGATGCCGTCCTCGACGGTGCGCACCCCGTCAAAACTCTGGAGTTCGAGCCCGGGTCGCTGGTCCTCTTCCGGGGTCGTGACGCTCTGCACCGTGTGACACCCACCGAAGGGTCGGTGACCCGCCTGCTGGTGGTGTTCGCCTTCAACGACCAGCCTGGCGTAGGCCTGTCAGACTCAGCACTGCGAACCTTCTACGGCCGCACGGACTGAACCCTCCACGGGGGTGGTCAGGCGTCGAACCGACGCCTATTCGGGAGTCACGTAAGCAGCGGTCAGGCCGCCGTCGACGCTGAAGTCGGTTCCGGTCACGTAAGACGACTCGTCCGAGGCCAGAAACAGAGCGGCGGCGGCCATCTCGGCTGCCTCGCCGAACCGGCCCATGGGTACGTGCACCAGGCGTCGCTGCCGTTTCTCCTCAGTGTCGAGGTACGACATCAGAAGTTCGGTGCGCAGCGGTCCCGGGCACAGGGCGTTGACCCGTATGCCCTCCCGGGCGTGCACGACCGCCAACTCACGGGTCATGGCCAGGACCGCACCCTTGGATGCCGTGTAGGCCAACTGAGGCGTGGCGGCTCCCACGAGGGCCACGAAGCTCGCTGTGTTCACCACCGACCCACCACCGGCTCGCCGCAGAGCCGGGATGCCGTGCCGGCAGCCGAACCAGACGCCCTTCAGGTTGACGTCCATGGTCCGGTCCCAGATGTCCTCCTCGGTGGACTGGGCGTCGCCGTCGTCAGCCAACATGATCCCGGCGTTGTTGAAGACCACGTCGAGGCGACCGAACGCCTCCTCGGCAGCGACCACAGCGGCTTCTACGTCGGCCTCTACGGCGACGTTCGCCGTGAACGCCACAGCCTCGCCTCCGGCCGCCGTGACCTCGTGGGCCACCGCGGCCGCACCGTCGCCGTCAACGTCGACGGCGGCCACCATGGCTCCCTCAGCGGCGAACAGCAGCGCCGTCTCTCGACCGATCCCCGCGGCCGCACCTGTGATGAACGCCGCCTTCCCGGCCAGACGTCCAGAACCACTCGCTTCTGAAGTCCTGTTCACTAGTGGAGAGTTCCCTGCTGAAGACATGCGACGAGCCTCCCACAGCCACGGTCCCTAGCGTCCGTGGACCGTCGTCCAGGGCCCCCTCGTCTCGAGCCACTCGGTTCTGGCAGGCTCGCGACGTGATCCTGCCCGCGGTCCATCACCCACCGGGTGAGAAGCAGGTCGAACGCCTAGTGGAGGAAGGACAGGAGGACGGGTGACCACGAGGGTGACCATCACCGGGACCGGCACACCGATCCCCACCCCCGACCGGGCAGGCCCTGGCGTCCTGGTTGAGGTGGAGCCGCAGACCGGCGAGACGGTCCGGGTCCAGTTCGACGCGGGAAGGAACACCGTCATGCGCCTGCAAGGCGCCGGCACCTCGCCGGGCGGGCTGGACGCGCTGTTCCTCACCCACCATCACTCCGACCACCTGGTCGGCGTCGACGACCTGCTTCTCACCCGGTGGGTGATGGACCGCGGGCAGGATCTCCCCGCCATCCGCGTGGTGATGCCCGCCGGACCGTGCGTCCGGTTCGTCGACGGCCTCGCTGACCGTTGGTCCGAGGACCTCGCGGTGCGGGCCGAGCACGCCAAGTGGCGAAGCGGTCCCCAGGTCGACGTGCTGGCCTTCGGCTACCCGACGTCACCGACCGAGGTGTGGCGGTCCGGCGACGTCCGGGTGCTGGCCGGCCAGGTCCGCCACGAGCCGGTGCACCCGGCAGTCGGCTACCGGATTGAGACTCCTGACGGAGTGGTCGTGGTCTCCGGCGACACCTTGGTGTGCGAGGAGATGGCCGACCTGTCGGTAGGCGCCGACGTGCTGGTCTACGAGGCCATGCGCTTCTCGGAGATCCTGCGACTGCCCGAGCACCGACGGTTTATCGCCGACTACCACGCCGACACCGTCGAGATCGGGCGGCAGGCGGGGGAACTGCGGGTGCCCACTCTGGTGCTCACCCACCTCATCCCGCCGCCGGCGTCCGATGCAGAGGAGGAGGCCTTCGTGGCCGACGTCCGGTCGGGGGGCTACACCGGCGAGGTCGTGGTGGCCCGAGACCTCACGGCGGTGACGCTGGGCTGAGCACGGCCACCGGCGCCTGCCCGTGGTGGAAGTGGCGCCGTCGGGCCAGCGGTACGGCCCGGCCGTTGGTGACGCAGGGTCACTTGTCGTGAAGGACGAACCGGACCCGCTTGAAGCCCTTCCCCTTCGATTCGGTCTTCACCACCTCGAAGCGGCCCACTTGGCCGGTAGACGACACGTGGGTGCCCCCGTCGGCCTGCTTGTCGAGGCCCACGATGTCCACCACCCGGACCTCGGTGACCGACTCAGGGACCAGGTTGACCTTGGTGCGGATCAGCTCCCGGTCCAGCACCGCCTCGCCGCGGGCGAGAAACGAGATCTCAACGGGCCGGTCGGCGGCTATCTCGGCGTTGCAGCGGGCCTCCACCTCGTCGGCGAACCCCTCAGGTAACTGGTCCACCTCGAAGTCCATGCGGCCTGACAGAGCGTCCATGTTCCCGCCGGTCACCACCCGCCGCCAGTCACGCCACATCACGCCACACAGCACGTGCATGGCGGTGTGGGTGCGCATCATGTGGCGCCGGCGCTCGTCGTCGACCTGGCCGGTGACCGTCGTTCCCGGCTCTGGCACCGGGCCAGCGAGAGTGTGGAGGAGGCGGCCGTCGCTAGTGCGGACGTCGACCACGGTGGCTGCACCGGTGGTCCACACCAGGTGGCCGGTGTCGTGGGGCTGGCCGCCGCTGGTGGCGTAAAAGGCCGTCCGGTCCAACTCGACCCGGTCGTCGTCGATCGACACCACGACCGCTTCGAAAGACCGGAGGTCCGCGTCGCGCAGGTAAAGCCGATCGGTCACGATCCGGCTCCGAGGCCGACCCAGGAACCGTGGAGGTCGATGCGCAGTTCCGGCCCGTCGTCGCTGCCGATCACGGTCCACGGCAGGGCGTCCAGCCCGGCGCCGTTGGCCGACCACGTGGTCGTCGAGTCGCAGCCGTCGTAGAAGACACCCGCGGCCGCCGACGTGCTGTGTGACTCGTCCGAGGCGGCATGGGGGTCCCACTGCACCAGGCAGTCTTCGCTGCCCGGCACCCGAGCCGAGAACACCGCCCAGCCGCCCCGCGGGTCGCCGCCTGAGTGGGTGACCCAGATGGGGAGATCGTGGCCCACGAGGTCGGGGAAGGGGACGGGTCCCCGTTCGGCGATTTCGGCGGCCAGATCGGTGGCGTCGATGCCTCGGAAGTCGGGATCGCCGAGTTTCACGTCGACGGCCTCGGACGAGCCGGCCAGCCTGAGCACGAGCACCAGTGCACCCACAGCCCCGGCGAGTCCGATGACAGCGAAGGCTATGGCGCGCCTCAGGTCGAGTCGAACGCCGCGGGCGACGGTCACGGTGCGGCTCCTCTCCTGTCGTGGTGCCCGGCGCGGTGGAGCGCCGTCGTGGGTTCCATGTCACACCAGTCCACTGGGAAGCTGGCCGGTAGGCCGAGCCTAGGATCGCCGGGACGGACGGCCCCGACCCGGCGGTCCTGACAGATCAACGGGCCCGTCGTCCGGGGCTCGTGGCGGGAATGACGAAGGGTGGTCACGTGGACCTGTTCGAGTACCAGGGCAAGCAGTTCTTCGCCCAATACGGCATGCCGGTGTCGGACGGCGAGATCGCTTTCACCGTCGACGAAGCGGTGGCTGCCGCCGAGCGCCTGGGCACCCCGGTGATGGTCAAGGCCCAGGTGCACACAGGCGGCCGGGGCAAAGCTGGTGGCGTGAAGTTCGCCGCCACCGTCGACGACGTTCGCACCCACGCCACGAACATCCTCGGGCTCGACATCGGCGGCCACGTGGTGGGCCGGGTGTGGATCGAGAAAGCCAGCGACATCGCCGAGGAGTACTACGCCTCGTTCACCCTGGACCGCTCGGCCAAGAAGCACCTCGGGATGCTGTCGGCTGAGGGCGGAGTCGAGATCGAGACGGTGGCCGAGGAGAATCCGGACGCCATCGCCAAATTGTGGATCGATCCGGTCGACGGCCTCGACGAAGACACGGCCCGCGAGTGGGTGGTCGCCGCCCGGCTGCCCGAAGCCGCGGTGGAGGGTACGGTGGCCATCCTCCAGCAGCTCTACACGGCCTACGTGGAGGGCGACGCCGATCTCGTCGAGATCAACCCGCTGATTCTGACTCCGGACGACCGGGTCCACGTGCTGGACGCCAAGGTCACCCTCGACGGGAACTCGATCTTCCGCCACGAGGAATACGCGGCGTACGAAGAGACCCAGACCCGTGACGAGCGGGAGACCGCGGCGCACGCACGAGGCCTCCAGTACGTCGGGCTGAACGGCTCGGTGGGTGTGATCGCGAATGGTGCCGGCCTCGCAATGTCGACTGTCGACGTGGTCAACCAGGTGGGCGGTAGCCCGGCCAACTTCCTGGACATCGGCGGCGGTGCCAACGCAGACGTCATGGCCGGCGCCCTGGAGGTAATCAACAACGACCCGGCCGTCCGGTCCATCTTCATCAACATCTTCGGTGGCATTACCCGGGGCGAGGAGGTGGCCAATGGGATCGTGGAGGCGCTCCAGCGGGTCGACATCGACGCCCCGATCGTGATCCGCCTGGATGGCACCAATGCGGAGGAGGGTCGGGCCATCCTGGAGCCGCACCTGTCCGACTCGCTGCGGATGGCGCCCACCATGCTCGACGCGGCCCTCACCGCCGTGGCCCTGGCGGACGGCGAGCCTGGGGGCGACGAGGAAGGGAGCGCCCGATGAGCATCTTCGTCAATGCCGATACCAAGGTCGTCTATCAGGGCCTGACCGGCAGTCAGGGTCGCTACTACGGACTGTTGAATCGCGATTACGGCACGCAGGTCGTGGCCGGGACCAACCCCCGCAAAGCGGGCACCGTCGTGGACGACGTGCCGATCTACGCCAGCGTGGCCGAGGCCGTAGAAGCCACTGGCGCGACGGCGTCGTGCATCTTCATCCCGGCACCCGGCGTGCGCGATGCCGTGATGGAGGCCGCCGAGGGAGGCGTGGAGTTCATTGTGGCGATCACCGAGGGAGTGCCCGCCCACGACGAGGCCGACTTCTACAACCGCCTGCGGCGCGACCACCCGGACGTGCGCCTGCTCGGACCGAACTGTCCGGGGATCATCTCGCCCGGCGAGTGCAACATCGGCATCACCGCCGGCCACATCGCCCAGCCCGGCGGACCGGTCGGCATCGTGAGCCGCTCGGGCACGCTGACCTACCAAGCCCTCTACGAACTCAAAGAGAAGGGCATCGGCTGCACGACTTGCGTAGGCATCGGTGGCGACCCGGTGCCCGGCACCTCCTTCATCGACTGCCTGGAGGCCTTCGAGGCCGATCCGGAGACGAAGGCCGTGATGATGATCGGCGAGATCGGCGGTTCCGCCGAAGAGGAGGCAGCGGCCTTCATCGCCGACCATATGACCAAGCCGGTGTCGGCATACGTGGCCGGAGTGACGGCACCTCCCGGCAAGAAGATGGGCCACGCCGGTGCCATCGTCTCCGGAGGCAAGGGCACCGCGGCGGCCAAGATGGATGCCCTGCGTGAGGCCGGGGTCCGGGTCGGGTTGAACCCGACCGAGGCCGGCGAGCACATGGCCGACATCGTGGCCGGGCTGGGCTGAGAGGACCGCCGACGCCACCCCATATCACCGGATTCCCGACCGGGTCCCGCTGGTACCGTCGCCGACATGTCCTTGGCGGTGCTGGTCTCGGGTGCGGGCTCCATCCTCGACGCCATGTTCGAGGCCGACATGCCCGTCGACCTGGTGGTCGCAGACCGACCGTGCGCGGCCATCGCCCTTGCCGCCGGCCACGACGTGGAGGCCGTGGTCGTGCGTCGCGGCACCTTCGGCGCCGGCTTCGACCGCGACGGCTACTCGGGTCGCCTGGCGGCGAAGCTGGTGGGCCGTGGCGTCGACCTGGTGGCTATGGCCGGCTTCGGGACCATCCTCGGCCAGCCTTTCCACGACCGGTTCGCGGGCCGGATCCTGAACACCCACCCGGCCCTGCTGCCGGCCTTCCCCGGCTGGCACGCCGTGCGCGACGCCCTGGTCGCAGGGGTCGATACCACGGGGTGCACGGTGCACGTGGCCACCCTCGAGGTGGACACCGGACCGATCCTCGCCCAGGAGTCGGTCGAAGTCCGGCCCGACGACGACGAGGCGAGCCTCCATGAACGCATCAAGTTGGTAGAACGCCGCCTGTACGTCGACACGCTGCGTGCTGTCCTGGACGGCGACCTCGCCCTGCCCGATCCGTCCTGGCAACCCCTCTCAATGGAGACAGGAGCCGGACCGTGAGCCCCGTGACCCTGCCCGAGCCCCGCCGCGCCCTGCTGTCGGTTTACGACAAGGAGGGCATCGTGGAGGTGGCCCGCGGCCTCGTCGACCTGGGCTGGGAGCTCGTCTCCAGTGGCGGCACGGCTTCGCTGCTGGCCGGCGAGGGCATCCCTGTCACCGAGGTCGCCGAGATCACGAAGGCCCCGGAGATGCTGGATGGCCGGGTTAAGACCCTCCACCCGGCCCTTCATGGCGGGATCCTCGCCGACCGGTCCGACCCCGCCCACGTCCACGATCTGCGCGAGCGGGGCATCGCGCCCATCGACCTGGTGGTTGGCAACCTGTACCCGTTCTCGTCGGATCCCGGCATCGAGTTGATCGACATCGGCGGGCCGACCATGGTGCGCGCCGCCGCCAAGAACTTCGCCCACGTGGGCGTTGTCGTCGACCCGGCCGACTACCCGGTGGTGCTGGATGAGCTACGGGCCGACGGCGACCTATCCGACGCCACCCGTCGCCGCCTGGCCCGGGCCGCCTTCGCACACACCGCGGCTTACGACGCGGCCATCGTCGACTGGTTCGACGCCGACCCGGCATCCGAGACGGCCGGCAACCCGCTCAAGCCTTCGCTCCACCTGGCACTCGAGCGGGTCCAGGAGCTCCGCTACGGGGAGAACCCGCACCAGGTCGGCGCCCGGTACCGGGTCGTCGGCGACGAGGGCTGGTGGGACTCCGCGATGGTGCACGGCGGCAAGGCCATGTCATACCTGAACCTGCTCGACACCGAGGCTGCATGGCGACTAGCCCACTTGCTGGATGACGAGCCGACGGCTGTGATCATCAAGCACGCCGACCCTTGCGGGGTGGCGGTCGGTGCCGACGTCGCGTCGGCCTACTTGGCGGCCCACGAATGCGACCCAGTGTCGGCGTTCGGGGGGATCGTGGCTGTCAACCGCCCTGTCACCCTGGCCATGGCCGAGCCCCTGTCCGAGGTTTTCACCGAGGTCTTGGTCGCCCCCGCCTACGATCCGGACGCCCTGACCCACCTCCAGCGGAAGGCCAACTTGAGGATCCTGGAGGCTGGGCCGCCGACCTGGCCGGAACTGGACTTTCGGGGCATCGACGGCGGCCTGCTTGTCCAGACCACCGACCACCTGATGGTCGGCCCGTCGGACTGGCGGGTGGTGACTGAGCGGGAGCCTTCCGTGTCCGAGTGGGCCGACCTGGCGTTCGCCTGGCAGGTCGTCGCCCGGGTCAACTCCAACGCCATCGTGCTGGCCAAGGGTCGGCAGGCCGTGGGCATCGGCGCCGGACAGCAGAACCGGCGGGACGCCGGTCGGATCGCCGCGGAGAAGGCGGCCGGACGGGCGGCTGGCGGTGCGTGCGCCAGCGACGCCTTCTTCCCGTTCCGAGACGGCCTGGACGCGGCAGCCGAGGCAGGAGCCACCGCGGTGGTCCAACCCGGCGGGTCGATGCGCGACGACGAGGTCATCGCAGCCGCCGATGAGCAGGGTGTGGCCATGGTCTTCACCTCCGAGCGGCACTTCCGACACTGATCTCCTAGGCGGGTAGCGTCACCCGTCATGAGTGCAGAACTCCTCGCAGGTGGTCCAGTCGCCGAAGCGGTGCTGGACGACGTCCGCGGCCGCGTCGACGCCCTGAAGGCCCACGGTGTCGTTCCCGGCCTGGGCACCATCCTCGTCGGCGACGACGGGGCCAGCGCCGGCTACGTCCGCAAGAAGCACGAGACCTGTGAGTCGGTGGGCATGGCGTCGCACCACATCCAGGTCGAGGCCGACGACCCGCCGGCTGCCCTCGACGAGGCGGTGGCCACCTTCAACGAGGACCCGACGGTCCACGCCTACATCATCCAGCATCCGGTGGCCGACGGCTTCGACTTCAACGCCGCCCTGGCCGCCATGGACCCGGAGAAGGACGCCGACGGCCTGCACCCGACCAACCTCGGGAAACTGGTCCTCCAGGAGAACGGTCCGGTGCCATGCACCCCTGCCGGGATCCAAGCCATGTTCGTCCACTACGACATCGGCATCAGCGGGAAGCATGTGGTGGTCATCGGCCGCGGCCCGACGCTGGGCAGGCCGCTGTCGCTGCTCCTGACCACCAAGGCACCGGGCGCCAATGCCGCGGTGACCGTGGTGCACTCGGCGGTGCCCAATCTGGCCGAACTGACTCGAGAAGCCGACATCGTGGTGGCCGCCCTCGGCGTGCCGTCGTTCGTGCAGCCCGACATGGTGAAGCCCGGCGCTGTGGTGGTCAGCGGTGGCATCTCCTGGGAGGGCAAGAAACTGCTGGCCGACGTCGACGAGTCGGTCGGCGAGGTCGCCTCGTGGATCACGCCCCGCCTCGGGGGCGTGGGCCCGACCACGGTTGCGATGCTGCTGCGCAACACCGTCGAGGCAGCGGAGCGTGCCGCCGGCTGACGCCAGAGACAACCCGTCTTCCACCGTTCCCACCATTACTGCCCCGGCATTTACCCCGGCCCACCTCCCGCGCATCGAAAAAACCACCGTTCACCTTCGAGTTCGCACTTACCCCAGCGGCCATTTACCCCAGCGGCGATGAGCGCCTGCGCATCGCCTGCGAACAGGCGGCCGCCATGGCCGATGAGTTGCACGACGGGGCAGCCAGAGATCTACTTCCACACCCTGAACGTCTCCGAGGCCACCGAGCGTGTCCGGAACACCCTCGGCCCGATCGCTTCGGCTCGGCATCCAGGTCATTCGACCGACCCCGGCCGCTGGGCTCCGCCAAGGCGGGAATCGGTAGGGTCGGGACCATGGCAGAGAAGATCACCATGGGCGATGATGGCTTGCTCCAGGTCCCCGACGAGCCGATCATCCCCTTCATCGAGGGCGATGGCACCGGCGTGGACATCTGGCCGGCGGCCCGCAGCGTGCTGGACGCCGCGGCGGCCAAACACGGACACACCGTCCACTGGACGGAGGTCCTGGCCGGGGAAAAGGCCTACAACGAGACCGGCGACTGGCTTCCCCAAGAGACCGTCGAGTCGTTCACCGAGCACCTGATCGGCATCAAGGGCCCGCTCACCACCCCCATCGGCGGTGGCTTCCGCAGTCTCAACGTGGCGCTTCGTCAGATCCTCGACCTCTACGTCTGCCTGCGCCCCGTGCGCTGGTTCCAGGGTGTCCCGTCACCGGTCAAGCAGCCCGAACTCGTCGACATGGTCATCTTCCGGGAGAACACCGAAGACATCTACGCCGGCATGGAGGTCGAGGCCATGACCCCGGAGGCACTCAAGCTCCGGGAGTTGCTGGAGGATGCCTTTGGCTGGCAGATACGAGAGGACGCCGGCATCGGAATCAAGCCCATCTCGAAGACCGGCTCACAGCGGCTCCAGCGGGCTGCCCTTCAGTACGCGGTAGACCGCAGCCGCCCTCGGGTCCACTGGGTCCACAAGGGCAACATCATGAAGTTCACCGAGGGTGCCTTTCAGAAGTGGGGCTACGACCTGGTCCGCGAGGAGTTCTCGGACGTGGCCGTGGGGTGGGACGACTGCGACGGCGACCCCGGCGACCGCATCCTCGTCCAGGACGCCATCGCCGACATCGCCCTCCAGCAGGTACTGACCCGTCCGGCCGAGTTCGACGTGATCGCCACCATGAACCTGAACGGCGACTACCTGTCCGACGCCCTGGCTGCACAGGTTGGCGGCATTGGCATCGCCCCCGGCGGCAACGCCAACTACGTCACCGGGCATGGCATCTTCGAGGCCACCCACGGTACGGCGCCCCGGTACGCCGGTCAGGACAAGGTCAACCCGTCCTCGGTGCTGCTGTCCGGAGTCCTGATGTTCGAGCACATCGGATGGCAGGAGGCCGCAGACGACATCGTGCGGGCCGTTGAGTCGGCGGTGTCGGACAAGGTCGTGACCTACGACTTCGCCCGACTCATGGACGGGGCTACCGAGGTGAAGTGCTCGGAGTTCGCCTCGGCCGTCGTCGACCGGCTCTGAACGGCACGGGCGACGACGGCGGGGGCGACGTCCCCGTGGACTCTGTGGTCCAACGGCCGACGCTGCCTCCTCCGGGCGGTCCGCCCACCGAGAGCGTGACCCGGCGCGGCTGGCGCCTCGTCCGGCGATCGCTGCGTCTCCACCCGTGGGCCCACGCGGCGGGGATCACCGGAGCCAACGTCTTCGCCTTGGCCATCGTGGGTTTCACCGTGGTTGTGGGTCGGATCACCGACGAGGTGATCGTGCCCGGCCTCGACGGCGATGGCGTATCCCGACGGTCGGTCTTCGTCGCGGTGGCTGTCCTGGCCGGCTTGGGGGTGGTCCGTGGCGTGTCGGTGATGGCCCGCCGCTGGTTCAACATGCTGGCCACCGCCCGCACCCAGAGGACCTGGCGCCGGGCCATCACCGACCGTTATCTCGACGTCCCGTTGTCTTTCCACCACGCACGCCCCGCCGGCCAACTGCTGGCTCATGCGGACGCCGACGTGGAGGTGGCAACGGCCATGCTGAAGCCCCTCGCCTTCGCCATGTCGGTGATCATGCTCGCCGTGGCCTCCCTGGCCAGCCTGCTGCTCGTCCACCCCCTGTTCGCCCTGGTGGCCGTGGTCATGTTCCCCACACTGACCTGGCTGAACCGCCGGTTCACCCGGGCCGTGGAGGCACCAGCCGCCGCCGGTCAGGCGGCGGTGGGCGTCTTGTCCGGCATTGCCCACGAGAGCCTCGATGGGGTGATGGTCGTCAAAACCCTGGGGCGCGAGAGCGACGAGGTAGAGCGGTTCACGGTCGCCGCCGAGGACCTGCGGGAACGGCGCCTCGAGGTGGGCCGGCTCCGCTCCACCTACGCGCCGCTGTACTACTCACTGCCCCAGACGGGGATCGTGGTGCTCCTGCTGGTCGGGGCATGGCTGGTCGACCGGGGGGCGGTGTCGATCGGCGACGTGGTCCGGGCCATGTCGCTGTTCAGCATCCTGACCCTGCCCATGGAGATTCTCGGCTACCTGTTCCAAGAGATGCCCCGGTCGGTGGTGGGCATGGACCGGATAGACCGTGTGCTGGCCCAACCTCCGGAGATGAGGCCCGTGGAGACCCGGGCCGACCTTGTCACCACGACATCGGTCGTGACTCGCGTCGGTCCCCCCGACCAGTTCCCGGTCGAGTTCGCGCAGGTCGCCTTCGCCTACGCCGATGGACCACCAGTGCTAGAGGGGTTCGACCTCCGGCTGTCCCCAGGCGAATCGGTAGCCCTCGTCGGAGCCACCGGGTCGGGGAAGAGCACGGCGGTCGCCCTGCTGGCCGGTTTGGTCCCGCCGGCGGCCGGCGAAGTTCGGGTGGCTGGGCGGTCGACCACGTCCCTGGGTCCGGAGGGCGTCGCCCAGACGGTGGCCACCGTCCTCCAGGAGACCTTCCTGTTCGCCGACACCATCCGGGCCAACCTGGCCATGGGGCGAACGGCGTCGGACGCCGAGTTGGAGCAGGCGCTGGTTGTGGCAGCTGCCGACGGTTTTGTGGCCGACCTGCCCGATGGCCTTGGCGCCGAGCTCGGAGAGCGGGGTGTGACCCTCTCAGGCGGACAGCGCCAGCGCCTGGCCATCGCGAGGGCACTGTCGCGACGACCCGAGGTGCTGGTGCTGGACGACGCCACCTCAGCCATCGACCCGGTGGTCGAGGCCGGAATCCTAGAAGGCCTGCGGTCCGGTCTCGACGCGCCTGACGGTTCTCCACCCACGCTGCTGGTGATCGCCCATCGACTGGCCACCATCCGCCTGGCCGACCGGGTGGTCTTCCTCAACGAGGGGCGCATCGCTGCCTCGGGAAGCCACGAGGAACTACTCGAGGTGGAGGCGTACGCGGCTCTAGCCCGGGCCTACGAGCTGGCCGGTGGCCACCGGTGAGCGTCGACGACCCCCGTCGGATCGACGGCGTCGGCGCCCTGAGCGTCCTGCGTCGTGGCCTGGCCGCTTCCCCTGAGTTGCGCGACGGGGCCTGGCAGACGGCGCTCATGGCACTTTCGGTGGCCGGAGGCAAGCTGCTGGTCCCCCTGCTGATCCAGTTGGTCATGGACCTCTCCATCACCGACGAGGGCGTACATCTGGGACGAGCCATGGTGCTCTGCCTGGTCGCCCTCGTCCTTGTGCTGGCCAGCATCCAGTTGGGCCGAGTCACCTACTTCCGATTGGTACGGACTGCCGAGGATGTCCTGCTAGGTCTGCGGACACGGGCGTTCGCCCACCTGCACCGGCTCAGCCTCGCTGAGCACACCGCGTCGAGGAAGGGCGTCCTGACTGCCCGGGTGACCAGCGACGTCGAGACGCTCACCCAGTTCGCCCAGTGGGGGGCGGTGGCCTGGATCATCGACTCGGTCCAGATCGTGACGGTGCTGGTCATCATGGCCGTCTACTCGTGGCAGCTCGCCCTGGTTGTAGTCGTCCTCCACGCGCCGTTATTGCCCATCCTCCGGTGGATGCAGGCACGCCAGCTGGTTGCCTACGAGGAGTTGCGTACCAGGGTCTCGGACACCCTGGCCATCGTGTCCGAGTCGGTGCACGGGGTGGAGGCCATCCGTGCCTATGGGCACCGCGAGCCGATGCGGCGCCAGATTCGACAGGCCATCGACGCCCAGTACGACCAGCAGATGGTGGCCACCCGCTACTTCTCGCTGATCCTGCCCACGGCCGACGTGTTCGGGGTGTTGGCCGTCGCCGCGGTGGTGGGTACCGGCGTCTGGTGGGGCGATGCCTGGGGACTGAGCTCCGGGGAACTGGTGGCCTTCGTGTTCCTGTGCACCCTGCTGACCTCTCC
>JAZADN010000048.1:0-47562 GCA_036123585.1 Actinomycetota bacterium
CCGCCGGAGGGTGGTTTCCCGGCTGCTGGTGGTGACGCCGGTGGTGAGGGTGGCTTCGGCCAGCCGCCGGAGGGGGGTTTCCCGGCTGCTGGTGGTGACGCCGGGGGTGAGGGTGGCTTCCCGGATCCTGGTGGTGACGCCGGTGGTGAGGATGGTTTCCCGGATCCTGGTGGTGAGGGTGGTTTCCGCCCGGAGGAAGCCCCGTCCGGTCTTGTGTTCAACCAGGGAGGCGAAGGCCCTGCTTTCGTTCCGCAGCAGGCCGACCCGAACAGCGCAGCTGGTCAGGTGCTCGGCAATCCCGATGACTACCGACCGCCGTCCACTGATGACTTCTTCTCTGAGGTCGCCCCTGCAGGTGGCGCCGTCTTCGGCCCAGCAGCTGGTTTCGGCCAGCCGCCGGAGGGTGGTTTCCCGGCTGCTGGTGGTGACGCCGGTGGTGAGGGTGGTTTCCCGGATCCTGGCGGTGAGGACGCCTTTGGGGAGCCGCCTGAAGGCGGTGAGGACGCGTTTGGTCCGGCTCCAGAGGGTGGTCCGGAGTTCATCGATCCGTTTGCCAGTGGAGACGGCAACGCTCCGCCGCGGTTCGACCCCAACGCGTTCGGTCCCGCCGCGTTCGCGCCTGCTGACGGGGAGGGTGGTGACGGCGGCGAGGATGCGCCAGGCCCCAACCCGTTTGGCGGCTTCCTGGCCGCGCCGGTCCAGACGGAGGCGTTTGACGACTTTGGCGAACAGCCTGGCAACGCAGGCAACTTCTTCTTCCAGAACGTCCTTGGCCCGGCGGCCCCGGGTGCCGGCGGTTTCGGACCGGCACAGGTCGGCCCCGGAAACGAAGAGGGTGGCTTCGACGAGCCGCCTGAGGGGGCTCCCGCCCCGGCCGACGGCGAGTTCGGCCCGGCCGGTCCACCGTCCGATGGTGCCGGTTGGCAGGGCCCGACGTTCGAGTTCGACGATGACGGCGGCCTGAAGGGCGACTTCTTCGCCCCGCAGCAAGCCTTCAGTCTCGGTCAGCCTGCCTCCCCGGGTGGTGTGCCGGGTGGTAGCGAGGGCGGTTTACCGCCCGATCCGCTTGGCGAGTTCTTCGGCGAGTTCCTCGGCCCCGAAGGCGAGCCGGGGGCTGCCGGCCTCGAGGGTGGCCCAAGCCTCGCTGAGGGGGTTCAGGCCTTCTTCGATCCGAGCCAAGAGGGTGGCTTCAACCCGAACGACTTCTTTGAGGACGCCCGGGGTGCCGGAGGTCCGGCGCCCTTCGCCCCTGGGGCGGGCCCGGGTGGAGAGCCCACGCTCGACGCCGACGGTGAGCCGGTCGAGGGCTTCAATCCAGGTGGACCCGGAGGCGGCTTCGTTCCCGGGCTGGCCTTTGAGGACCAGGGCGTCGATCAGTTCCAGCCGCCGGTTGCCTTCGACATGGGCGAGGGTGGCCAGGCCATGGCCTGGGAGGACGGCATGAGCCAGGTCCGTCGTGACGACGGCTCCATGAATGTCTTCTGGGGTGACGGAAAGGCACTCGAGCGCGAGGTGCTCGACGACGGGGCCATCCGCCAAGTCAACCCGGATGGGACCGAGATGCTTATCGCCCCTGACGGGTCGGCCGAATTCCAGTCGATTAGCGGTGAGGCCGTGGTGCGAGAGCGTACCGACGACGGTTTCCGCACTACCCGACCCGATGGAGGACTCGTCTTCGAGGGCGAGGACGGGTCGAAGTCGTTCTTCGAGCCGTCCGGATGGTCCCGCGAGCAGGTCGTCGATCCGGAGACCGGGGCAATGCTGACGCGTGGGTCCGATGGACTCGTCGAGGTGGTCAACCCCGATGGCACGTTCAACCGGATCAATCCCGACGGTACCCAGGACCAGGCATTCTTCGGCGAGGAGGGTGAGTTCATCACTCAGAATGGCGATGGCTCGCAGCGCATCGTCCGCTCCGACGGCACCGAGGAGTTCCAGGACGCTTCTGGCTACGGCGGCAAGAAGGTCCAGTCCGATGACGGCTCTTTCGTGACCCTGATGACCGACGGTGCCTCGAAGATGGAGGCCGAGGACGGCAGTTGGGCCATCGAGGTGGCTCCCAACGGAGAGCAGACCGTTACGTCCACGCTCGAAGACGGGACCATCCAGAAGAACCTGCCCGACGGTGGCGTGCAGCGTTACAACCCGGAGATCGGGGCGACAACGTTCACCACGCCGGAAGGTGGTGACTACATCACCAGGGAGAATCCCGACGGCAGCGTGGTGGTCACTGACCCGACTGGCATGGTCACCGAGTCCGACCCGGTTACCGGTAGCACCCTCGTGACATTCGCTGACGGTTCTGTCCAAAGCACCGAGCGTCTTGAGGATGGAAGCCTGGCCACGACCACGCCCACCGGAGACGTCATCGTCACTGCGCCAGACGGCAGCCAGACCGTAGTCACCGCCGAGGGCGAGGCGACATCCACTGAGGTCAGCGAACTAGAGGACGGCAGTAAGTTGGTGGTGGCCACCAAGGCAGACGGCACCCAGAAGTCCACCCAGGTAGCCGAGGACGGGTCGCTGACCACGTCGTGGAGCACCGCCGGCCCGGACGACGCCCCCGCTGACGGCACTGTCACCTCCGAGGGAGATCCACCAGAGGGCGCGGGCTTCGCGGACGGCGAGGCTCCGGAGGCGCCGCCGGTGCCCAAGGGTCTTCAGGTTGACCCCGAGAGCGGGCAGACCACGGTGCTACTGAGTAGTGGCGAAGCCGTCGGCCATACCCTCGGCGAAGACGGGGTCCTGACACTGCAGTCCACAGCCACCGATCCAACACCGGGCGGGCCTGACGAGGGTTCCGGCGAAGCGGATGGCGTGCCTGACGAGGAGGCCGGTGAAGCGGATGGCGTGCCTGACGAGGAGGCTGGCGCAGCGGCCGTCCGTCTGGCTGTTATCAATCCGGCGGTTGGCGAGGTCATTACCGAGGGTGACACGACCCTGGTGGAGTCGACCTTCACCGACGCCGGTGGCGTAGCCATGGAAGTCGCCCCACCGCCCGGTGAGCCCGACGCCGCGCCGGCCGAGGTGGCTATCTCGGCCGACGGGACCCAGCAGGCCATCACTAGCCCGACGGGTGAAACCGCCACGGCGAAGACGTCCGACACCGGCGTAGTGATCGCGATGGGCGAGGGGCCGATGCAAGCCACGCTGGCCAACCTTGATCCAGGCGACCAGCAGCCACTGGTAACCGCCGACGGCGCGTCGGTGACGGCCGCACCGGCAGCAGACGGTTCGATCGCCTTCCTCGACGCCGATGGAAACCCGGCGATCAAGGAAGACGGAACGGCCTATACGGCCGACGACATGGCGGCCATGGTCGTCGCCTTCGACGAGGAGTGAGGGCGATGGACGTGACGAGGCGGGGTCTACGACGGCGGCTAGGCCGACCGGTGGTCGGCGTGCTGGCAGTGGTCCTTCTGGCCGTGGCCTGTGGCGGCGGTGGTGATGAGGACGAGGGAGTTGTCCCGGCCACGACGGCCGCGCCGGCCACGACGGCGGCGCCGGCCACGACGGCCGCGCCGACCGCCGAGACAGAGGCCACCACCACGACGGCCGTCTCGACCACCGAGACGGAAGCCACAACGACGGTAGCGACGACCACCACTGTCGAGCCATGCCTGCCGGCGCCCAACGCCTCGTGCGCAGGCGCCGACTTAGCCGGGGCGAACCTGGCGGGGATGATTCTGCCCGGCATCGACTTGTCGGGGGCCAACCTCGAGGGCGCCCTGCTGAACGGGGCGATGCTGGCCGGTGCCGATCTGTCGGGTTCCAACCTGGCCGGGGCAACCTTCTCCAGTACGAACCTGGCCGGAGCGGACCTGTCGAGGGCCATCGCAGCGGGCGCCGTCTTCTACCGGACCAACCTGACCAGCGCGAACCTGGTCCTGACGGACTTGACGGCCGCCGTGCTAATGGAGGCTGACATGAAGTCGGTGAACATGACGGGTGCATCGGTCCAGGGGCTCGTGGAACGGCGGGCCTTCTGGTGCAGCACGATCTACGTGGACGGCACCCTCAGGAACGACAGTTGTCAGATCGCCACCGACTGATCCCAGCCGGCTGATCTGGACTCCCGCGGCTAGGCCGCGACGCGTACTCACAGGCAACCCCTGGGTTCCTCCATGGAAGCAGGGAGTCAGCGCACGACGGCTCCTCTCGACACCGATGTGGTAGAGGAACTGCGCCTAACGCCATCCACACTGCGATCCCGCAACTGGACAGTGGCTGTCCAGCCCGGATCGAAGTTCCCTTGGCTGACGACTCGAAGAAGAAGCGCGGCACGTGGGGCCCGAAGGGATCCCCGATGGCTGCCGGTACACTCCACCCCCGGTTCGACACGCCGTGTGCCGGACTAGACCCAACACCCCTTCCCACCCACGGTCGCCTCCGGGCGCGAGGAGGGGGCGAGACGAACCGATGGGAAGGAGAACACGACCATGGCCGTCGTGACCATGAAGCAACTGCTCGAGGCGGGTGTCCACTTTGGACACCAGACACGCCGCTGGGATCCGCGGATGAAGCGGTTTATCCACGGCGAGCGGTCGGGTATCTACATCATCGACCTGCAGCAGACCCTTGAGCAGATCGAGTCGTCCTATACCTTCGTCCGCGACCTTGTCGCCGGCGGTGGACGGGTTCTGTTTGTCGGCACCAAGCGCCAGGCTCAGGACGCCATTCGCTCCTACGCTGAAAAGTGCGGCATGCCATACGTGAACCAGCGCTGGCTGGGAGGGATGCTCACAAACTTTCAGACAATCTCCAAGCGGGTCGCCAAGATGCAGGAGTACCAGCGCATGCGGGACTCCGGCGAGTTCGAGGCCATGCCTAAGAAGGAGGCTCTCCTCCTGTCGCGTGAGCTCGAAAAGCTTGAGCGCAACCTGGGGGGCATTCAGGACATGGAACGACTGCCGGACGCCATCTTCGTATTGGACACAGTCCGTGAGCACATCGCTGTGACCGAGGCCAACAAGCTCGGAATTCCGGTGGTGGCGGTGGTCGACACCGATTGCAATCCCGACGTGATCCAGCACCTCATCCCCGGCAATGACGACGCAATCCGATCAGGTCGGCTGCTCTGCCGAGTCGTGGCTGACGCAGTCGAGGAAGGTCGGTTCATCCTGAACTCCAGAAACGCCGGTTCCGATGATGGCCCGTCGTTGGATGCCGAAGAGAAGGCCGCCGCGCAGGCTGATGCTCGGAACCAGGCCGCCGAGGCGGCCGCCGAGCGTGAGGCTCGCGTGGCCACCGCTGTGGCCGCCCCTGCCGAGGAGGCGTCCGTCGAGGCCGAAGCCCCTGCCGAGGAGGCGTCCGTCGAGGCCGAAGCCACCACTGAAGAGGAGGCGTCCGTCGAGGCCGAAGCCACCACTGAAGAGGAGGCGTCCGTCGAGGTCGAAGCCACCACTGAAGAGGAGCAGGCCTGACCATGGCCGAGATCACCGCCAAGGACGTCAAGGCCCTGCGCGACGCCACCGGCGCCGGGATGATGGACGCCAAGAAGGCACTCACAGAGTGCAACGGTGACTTTGAGGCCGCCTCCCAAATGCTGCGCGAGAAGGGCCTGGCCAAGGCGGCCACTCGCTCGGACCGTGACAACGTCGAGGGGGCCATCGGGCTCGCCGTCGATGGGTCCCGGGCCGCCCTCGTCCACCTCAAGTGCGAGACCGACTTCTCTGCCAAGTCTGATGGCTTCCTGGCTCTCGTTGACGAACTTACCGCGGCGGTCCTTGCCGAGGGCGAGGGTGCAGTCGAGGTCCGGTCGTCGGCCATTGACGATCTCCGGATCACCATCAAGGAGAACATCGAGGTCGGCGTGGTAACGCTCGTGGAGGCTGCTGAGGGGAACGTGCTTGACACCTACCTCCATGTCCAGGACGGCCGGGGTGTGAACGGCGTCGTGGTCGAAGGCTCTGGCGTCAACCAAGAGGCCCTCCACCAGGTCGCCCTCCACATCGCCTTTGCCAAGCCCACCGCTTTAACCCGCGACGAGGTTGCCTCCGACCTCGTCGAGAAGGAGCGGACCGCCCTGCTCGAAATCACTAAGGCCGAGGGAAAGCCGGAGCAGGCATGGGACAAGATCGTCGAGGGTCGCCTCACCGGTTGGTTCCGCGAGACGGTCTTGCTGGAGCAGGGCCTCCACGGCGACAAGATCTCCGTGGCAGACACCCTCAACGGCGGCCGTATCGAACGGTTTGCTCAGGCCTACTTGGGGGTCTGAGGTGTCCACCGGGGACCGCACGCCGGCCCGGTGGGGCCGCGTTGTCCTGAAGGTCTCGGGCGAAGCGTTCGCAGGTGAGGCCGGCTACGGCATTGATGGAGAGATCGTCGGTCGAATTGCCTCGGAGATCGTTGACGTCCGCGCCGAGTTCGAGGTTGACGTGGCTGTCGTCGTCGGCGGAGGCAACATCTGGCGGGGCATGTCCGGCGCCGGAGCCGGCATGGACCGGGCCCAGGCTGACTACATGGGGATGCTGGCTACCTCGATCAACGCCCTGGCACTGCAGGACACGCTCGAACAGATGGGCCAACCCACCAGGGTGCAGACGGCCATCCACATGGCGCAGATTGCCGAGCCGTACATCCGGCGCCGGGCCATCCGTCATCTGCAGAAGGGCCGCGTAGTGATCTTTGCTGGCGGGACCGGCAACCCGTTCTTCACTACAGATACGGCCGCGGCCCTGCGTGCCGTCGAGATCGAGGCCGGTGTGGTGCTGAAGGGCACCCACTCAGGTACCGACGGGATCTACACCGCCGATCCAAAGGTCGACTCCGGAGCGACCCGTCTCGAGCAGGTCAGCCACCTAGAGGTGATACAGAAGGGGCTGCGGGCCATGGACGCCACAGCTATCACTTTGTGCATGGACAACAAACTGCCCATCGTCATGTTTGACCTGATGGCCTCAGGTAACGTCCGTTCCATCCTCGCCGGGGAGTCGGTAGGCACTCTGGTCGCCTGACCAGCCGCCTTCTACTCCCGACGGAGGGGCGCACGGAGGCGGCCCTGACCGCCTGCTTGCGACAAGACGAATGGACGACGGCAGGGGGCCGTGTTGAGCGACGAGATGATCCAGATGGTGCTGGACGAGGCCGACTCTGCCATGTCGGACGCGGTTACCCACGCCAGACGGGAGTTCTCGACCATCCGGACTGGCCGGGCGTCGTCGTCGCTGGTCGAAAAGATCACCGTCGAGGCCTACGGGGTTGAGATGCGAATGCAGGAGTTGGCCAGTTTCTCCATTCCCGAGCCCCGACAATTGCTTGTTACCCCGCACGACCCAGCCAACGTGCCGGCCGTTGAGAAGGCCATCGTTCAGGCCGACCTTGGCCTCACCCCCGGCAACGACGGCCGAAGTGTGCGCCTCACCTTTCCGGAACTGACCGAGGAGCGCCGCCGCGATCTGGTACGCATGGTGAACGGTATGGCCGAGGACGGGAAGAACCGAATGCGCGGATTGCGTCGTAACGCACGCAAGGACCTGGACGACCTGGAGGGCTCGGTGTCCGAGGATGACCTCAAGTGGGCTAGTGGCAGGCTCGACGACATGATCCACACTCACGAGGCGGAGATCGAAGCTTCCCGCCAAGCCAAGGAAGACGAACTGCTCGAGGTCTGAGTCGGCGGCCAAGGTCGGCCGACGCCGACAGCCCCGCCGGATGGACCAGGGAAAGGGACCAGAGTGAACGATCAGCAGGACGGACCCCGGCAAGGGGACTTCGACGAGATTCGGATCCTCGGCCTAGACGGACCCGAGGACGCGGCGGAACCCGGCCGGTCGGTTTTCGGCGCTGAACCCGCCACCGGCGAACTGCCGCACTGGTCCGAACCGCCGGTTGACGTGAGCGGAGGGACCGACGACGGTGACCTCTGGTCAGGGCTCGAGGACGGTCCCCGCTGGTCCGATGACGTCCCCGATGACCACGAGTCGCAGCAGCCGGTCGGTGACGAGGACGCGGCGGCCGTGTTTTTCGACGACGGACCGCTCGGCTCGACGTCGAATGTCGAATTCGACCCGCCATTGCTTCCGCCCGACGAGCCTCTGCCCGACCCGGTTCCTGGGCTGGCGACTGGCGAGACGGCCCCCGCGGCACCGGGCGCTAATCAGCCGGTTGCCCCGGCACCGCCAGGACCGACCACGCCGAGGGTCGGTCGGTCCGCAGGTGCAGACCGGAACATGCCGGTAGCCATTGTGACCGGCGTCGGCCTGGGAGCTCTGGCGTTGGTGGCCTTCAAGGTTGGGGCCAATGCCACGCTGGCCCTGACCACCATCCTCCTCGTAGTAGCCGCGGCGGAGTTCTTCCTCGCTTTGCGACGGGCTGGCTACCAGCCTGCGTCGCTGTTGGGTGTCACCGCGGTGGCCGCCCTGAACCTGGCCTCCTACTGGCGCTTTGAGGCTGCCGTGCCTCTGGTCCTCGGCCTGACGGTGCTGTTTACCATGCTTTGGTATCTAACCGGCGTTGACCGCCAGGCCCCCCTGTTGAACGCGTCAGTCACGCTGCTCGGTGTCCTTTACGTGGGCTTCCTCGGCTCGTTCGTGGGCCTCATGCTGACCGACCCCAACGGCATCGGGATGTTGCTGGCCGCCGTGCTATGCACTGTCGCCTATGACACTGGCGGTTTGGTCGTCGGACGGATGGCCGGCCGGAGTCCGCTGTCGGCGGTCAGCCCCAACAAGACCATGGAGGGCCTGGTCGGCGGCATGGCGGTCTGCTTCGCCATGGCGGTGCTGGTCGTTGGGCGCATTACCCCGTTCGGCCAGGACCCCGGTGACCTGTCGTCGGCCTTCGTGCTGGGTGTTGTCGCCGCCCTAGCCGCCCCGCTGGGCGACTTGTGCGAGTCGATGGTCAAACGCGATCTCGGGATCAAGGACATGGGCAGCATCCTCCCGGGCCACGGTGGTCTGATGGACCGCTTCGATGCGCTGCTGTTCGTTCTGCCGGCCACCTATTACGCGGCCCGGCTGATGGACCTCTTCACCGTCTGAGCCCTCGGCGGGCATCCCGACACATGACCGCTACCTCGGTGGCCGTTCTCGGTTCGACCGGGTCGATAGGGACACAGGCCCTGGACGTGGTGGCGGCCAGACCCGACGACTTTGACGTGGTGGCCCTCGGGGCTTCGAGGTCGGTGGGGCTCCTGGCCGAGCAGGCCCGGGTCTTTCGTCCCAACGTGGTGGCCATCGCCGACGAGTCGCTGGCCGCTGAGCTGGCCGCCGGCGTTCCTGCCGGAACCGAGGTTCTGGCCGGATCTCGGGCCCTTGCCGAAGCCGCGGTTGCCGCGGAAGTGGCCATCAACGGGGTCGTGGGCTTCGCCGGCCTGCCAGTCACCCTCGCCGTGCTGTTGGCCGGTCGTCGGCTGGGCCTTGCCAACAAGGAGTCGCTGATCGCGGCCGGTCCTGTCGTCCAGCGGGCTCGGGCCACGCCGGGAGCCGAAATGCTGCCGGTGGACAGCGAACACTGTGCCATCCACCAGTGCCTGAGGGCCAATGATGTCGACGAGCGGGTCGAGCGCATCGTCCTCACCGCCTCCGGCGGGCCATTCCGGGGCCGCAGCCGGGAGGACTTGGCTGGCGTCACCGTGGACGAGGCGTTGATCCACCCCACCTGGTCGATGGGTCCGAAGATCACGGTCGATTCGTCGACGCTCATGAACAAGGGCCTGGAGGTGATCGAGGCGCACGAGCTGTTCGGAATCGGCTACGACCGCATCGACGTGGTGGTTCACCCGCAGTCGATCGTCCACTCCATGGTCACGTTCAGCGATGGCGCCACAATCGCCCAGTTGTCTGAGCCGGACATGCGCCTGTGCATGGGTTATGCCCTCTGCTGGCCAGACCGACTCGATGTCCCTTATGGCTCAATCGACTGGTCCCGCCCAACCCGCCTCGAGTTTGAGGAACCGGACCGCGAGGCCTTCCCTTGTCTTGACCTGGCATTCGCTGCCGGCCGGGCCGGCGAGACCGCTCCGGCGTGGCTGAATGCTGCCAACGAGGTGGCCGTGGCAGCGTTCCTCGACGGAGCCCTGGCCTGGGCGGGAATTGCCGAGGTGCTGGCCGAGGCCCTTGAGATCTGGCCGGGGGATGCGGCCACCGACGTCGAGGCGGTACTCGATGTCGACCGGCGGGCTCGCGTCGCCGCGGCCGACCTCATTTCGGCCCGGGGCTGACGTCGTGCGCCAGGATGGCCCCGTCGACCACCGGATCCGTCTGGCCCTCCTACTGGGCGCCATCGCCTCCTTCGGTCTGATCGGTGGCCTCTCGGGCCTCATCGTCGTCCTGTCGTTCGTGGTCATGCTGGTTCTGCACGAGATGGGCCACTTCCTGGTTGCCCGTCGGGTCGGCATGCAGGTCACCGAGTTCTTCATCGGCTTCGGTCCGAGGCTCTGGTCGGTTCGCCGCGGCGAGACCACCTACGGCGTGAAGGCGGTGCCGGCCGGCGCCTATGTCCGGATCACCGGGATGACCAGCCTCGACGCGGTCGACCCGGCTGACGAACACCGGACCTACCGGGCCCAGACGTACCCGCGCCGCCTAGCCGTGGCACTAGCTGGATCGGCCACCCACTTCGCCGTGGCCCTGCTGCTCCTCGTCGGCCTCTACGGGATGGTCGGGACGCCGGACCCGGACCGCTGGCACGTGGGCGACGTGGTGGCCGGTACTACCGCCGATGACCTGGACATCCTGATCGGCGACCGGATCATCGCTGTGGACGGGCACGCAGTCGACGACTTCGCCGGGTTTGGGATGGTGGTCCGCTCCCTCCCTGGCCGAACGGTGGACGTGGTGGTGGAGCGCGAGAACCAGCGGCGCATCCTTTCGGCCACCATCGGGGAGCGTGTTGCAGCCGACGGGACTACGACTGGATTCTTCGGGGTGGGCTACGAGCGACCCTTGGTCACCGTCGGGCCGCTGCAAGCCGTCGCCGAGGCAGGAGTCCGCTTTGTGGACCTGGTCATCCTGTCGATCGACGGCCTGGTCTCGTTCTTCACTCCGGACGGCCTAGCTGCGTTCTTCTCTGGTGCACTTCCCAACGGCGAGCCAGATGGGCGGGAGTCCGGCATCAACGCGGCGCCCAGCGACACGGGAGGTGCGTCGACCTCGACTCCCGCGGCGGTTTCGGCTGGCGCCCACGAGGAGGATGAACGTCTGCTGTCGATCTACGGGGCGGCCCGGCTGGGGAGCGCCATGTTCGAGGACGGGTGGGCCACCTACCTGTGGTTCTTGGTGCTGGTCAACGTGTTCATCGGGGTGTTCAACTTGGTGCCGCTGCTTCCTCTGGACGGCGGGCACGTGGCCATCGCCACCTACGAACGGCTGCGGTCGTTTGGGGGTCGCCGCCATGTGGCCGACGCGGCGAAACTGGTGCCAGTGACGTGGGCAGTGGTGTCGCTACTAGTGCTGGTGGCCGCTGTCGCGCTATACCGCGACATCGTCGACCTGCCCGACTTCGGGTAGGGAACCTCGTAGCCTCGGACCTGTGGAGGTCCAGACCGGGATCGAACGGCGTCCGACGCGCCAGTTAATGGTGGGCGACGTCCCGGTCGGGGGCGGGGCACCCATCACGGTCCAGTCCATGACGGTCACGAGGACAGCGGACCATGAGGCCACCCTCCAGCAGGTCTACGACCTGGCCATGGCCGGCGCCGACATCGTGCGGTGCACCTGCAACGAACCGGAGGCCGCCGAGGGCCTGGCTCGCATCGTGCCTCGATCGCCGGTCCCCATCGTGGCCGACATACACCACCAGTACCGGATGGCATTGGCGGCGCTGGAGGCCGGAGTTCACTGTCTACGCCTCAATCCGGGCAATATCCGAAAGCCTGAGCAGATCCGCACCGTGGCGTCCGAGGCCCGGGACCGGGGCGTGCCCATCCGAATCGGGGTCAATGGGGGCTCGCTCCACCCCGACCTATACGCCAAGTACGGGGGGATGGTCACTCCGGAGGCCTTGGTCGAGTCAGCTCTCGACGAGATCCGGTTCTTCGAGGAGGTCGACTTCGACCTAGTGAAGATCTCGGTGAAGGCCTCCAGCGTGCCCCTAATGGTTGAGGCCTACCGGCAACTATCCGAACTGACCGACTTCCCGCTCCATCTTGGCGTCACTGAGGCGGGCCCGCCTCCGGCAGGGCTCATCAAGTCTTCGGCGGGCATCGGCGCTCTACTGGCAGAGGGCATCGGTGACACCATCCGCTACTCATTGACCGCGGATCCGGTGGAGGAGGCCCGGGCCGGTCGGGTCCTGCTCGAGGCAATGGGACTCCGTGAGCGCAAGAACGTCGACCTGATCGCTTGCCCGAGTTGCGGACGGGCCGAGATCGACGTGGTCGAGGTGGCCGAGCAAGCCATGGCTGCCTTCGCAGAGAAGGAGATCCCTCTGCAGGTGGCCGTCATGGGCTGTGTGGTCAACGGTCCGGGTGAGGCTCGGGACGCCGACCTGGGGATCGCGGCGGGCAACCGTCGGGGCCACCTTTTCGTCAAGGGCCGGAACGCTGCTGTCGTCCGCGAGGACGAGATGGTCGATGCACTTGTGGAGTGGGCAGAACTCATCAACGACGAGGGCGCAGAGGCGGCACTGGCCAGAGTCGACACCGAGAGGGCCGAGCGTGAGGCGGCCCGCGACCGCGACCGCCTGTTGGCCGAGCAGGGCGAGGACGCCAATGACACCGGTACCCGGATCGAACTGATCCGCCGCCATACGGGCTGACTGCCGCGGGCGGGTGTTTCCCGCTCGGGTGCAGCAAAGCGTGAGCGACGTGGGTCACCCAGCCGCTCGGAGTCGCCCCTAGGTGCTACCGGGGGTCGGGGGTATGCTTTCGGGGACGTGCATCGCCGGTTTCCCGACGAGGCGTGGGCTCTGCCCACGCCTTTTGTTTTCGGTCCCGGCGGTCGCACGACGACGTAAGCGACGTAGTGCCCGAGGGACAGGAGGAGCGCATGGCAATGGTCGATCGCATCGACGCCCTGGCTGCACCCCTCTGTGACCGCATTGGCGTGGAACTCCTCGACGTGGAGTACGAGGGGGGTGTCCTTCGCTTGGTTGTCGACCACCCGGACGGGGTGGGTATGGAGGCCATCGCCGGGGTGACCCGGGAGGTTTCTCGCGCCTTAGACCACACGGACCCAATCAGCGGCTCCTTCACGCTTGAGGTGTCGAGCCCTGGCCTCGAACGCCCGCTGAAGCGGCCGGCCCACTTTGCCCGGGCCGTGGGCAGCGAGGTGTCGGTCAAGACGGTGCCCGGCACCGACGGCGACCGACGACTGTCCGGCGTGCTGGCCTCCGCGGACGACGATGGCATTGTGGTCCGCGTCGCGGACGGCTCCGAGCGCTCGCTGCGCCACGACGAAGTCCTGAAGGCGCGCACAGTCTTCACCTGGAACCCGGAGCCGAAGTCCATCCGCAAGACGGCCCGTGAGAGCGGCGGTGCCGTCACGGCGGACGAAAAAGACGTTTGGGGTGGCAACGCCCCGGAAAGGGAGGTCGGATCGTGAACTCCGACATGATGGAGGCCCTGCAGGCCCTGGCCAATGAGCGGGGCGTCTCGGTGGACACCTTGTTCGCAGCGCTGGCCGATGCCCTGGAGTCCGCCTACAAGCGCATGCCCGAGGCCCACGAGTTCTCCTGGGTAACCATCGATCCCGACACCATGGATATCCGGGTCTTCGCCCAGGACCTCGATGAGGAGGGTGAACCGGTCGGTGACGAGTTCGACGTCACGCCCGACAACTTTGGCCGGATCGCTGCCCAAACGGCCCGTCAGGTCATGACCCAGCGGATTCGCGAGGCCGAGCGAGACCTCAAGTACGAGGAGTACGCGGGTCGCGAAGGCGACATCGTCACCGGCATGATCCAACAGACCGACGCCCGGTACACCCTGCTGGATCTTGGCCGGGTCGAGGCACTGCTGCCGCAGGCCGAGCAGGTGCCGTTCGAACGTCCGGAGGCCAATGCCCGCCTCAAGGCCTACATAGTCGAAGTCCGCAAGACGGCCAAGGGCCCGCAGATTGTGGTGAGCCGCACCCACCCGGGTCTCATCAAGCGCCTTTTCGAGTTGGAGGTCCCGGAGATCGCCGACGGTGTGGTGGAGATCCGGGCGTGTGCCCGCGAGCCCGGACACCGCACCAAGATCGCCGTGTGGTCCAACGACTCGAATGTGGACCCTGTGGGGGCCTGCGTGGGTGCCCGTGGCGCCCGGGTGCGGATGGTCGTCAACGAACTTCGCGGCGAAAAGATCGACATCGTTCCCTTCTCTGAGGACCCGGCCGATTTCGTAATGAAGGGCCTTTCGCCGGCCAAGGTCAAGGAGGTCCTTATCGACGAGGAGACCGGGACGGCGACGGTGGTGGTTCCTGACTACCAGTTGTCGTTGGCTATCGGCAAGGAGGGCCAGAACGCCCGTCTAGCTGCCCGGATGACCGGCTGGCGGGTCGACATCAAGAGCGAGACTCAGATCGCCCAGGAGGCCGCCTACGCCGACGTGGAATGGGCTGAGGGCGAGTGGGTGGTCGACGACGAGACTGGTGAGCAGGTCTGGAAGCCCGCCGAGGGCGGTCCGGCCGTATCGGCCGGTGAGTGGACCGAGGCGGCCACTGGCGAGGAAGAGGGGTAGGTGGCCCGACGTCGGTCGGAGGGAGGACGACCTCGTCGTGGTCGGACCGCAGCGGACGTGCATCGTCTGCCGGGCGACGGCACCAGTTCGAGACTTGGTTCGGATTGCCTGGCCGGGGGACGCCGACCGACCCGTCGTCGGCGGACCTCCGAGCGGCAGGGGTGCGTGGGTGCATCCGACCGAGGACTGCGTCTCGGCCCTGCGGGCTGAGTGCCTATCCCGGGCGCTGCGCCGCGCAATGACCGCTGCCAGCTTGGCCGAGGTAGTCGACGTGCTCTCCGGAGGGCCGGACCGCGGGCACATGATCCACCCCTCCAACCGATAGCGTCAGACAGCGTTTCCTAGTGTCCCGCCAGTGTCCCGGGAACGGGATAAACAACCTAGGACGCCCCAAGCAGAGAAGAACCGAGCAGAGAACAGGACGTCGATTCCACCGTGCCGAAGAACATCCGCGTCTACGAGTTGGCGCGAGAGCTGGGGATGACCAACGCCGAGGTGCTGGACCTGTGCGGGTCTCTCGGCATCGGGGTGAAGAGCCATTCCTCAGGTATCGAGGAGGCACAGGCCGACCGGGCCCGTCGTAAGGCTGAGCGTGAGGGTCTGGTCCGCGAGGTCCAGCCCGAGGAGCCTGGCAAGAAGTCGAAGAAGTCGAAGAAAGCACCGGAGCCGGAGCCGGAGCCGGAGCCGGAGCCGGAGCCGGAGCCTGAGCCTGAGCCGGAGCCACTTAGCGAGAAGCCGACGGCCCCCCGACGCGTCATCTCGTCCAGCGGCTCGTCCGGCCCGACCCGGCCGACCCCTGCGCCCGAGCCCGCTCCAGTGCCTGAGGCCCCGGTCGTTGACGATGGTCCGTCGGTACCCGATCCGGCGGCCAAGGTGGCGAATCCGGCGACCCCTGTCGTGCCGCCGGTGGGAGCCAAGCCGCCGCTATCCGCTTCCGGCAAGCCAATCCCGCCACCTCCTGGTCCGCCTGTCTCGTCATCAGGCCAGCCGATACCGCCACCGCCCGGTCTGGGTGGGCGTCGCAGCGCTGAGCCCACCGACGGCCCTTCCGGCCGTCGGTCCGGTCCACCCCCGGTGGGCCGCCGGCCACCCATGGGAGGAGGGCCCCGCGAGTCTGTGCCCGGCGCCGGCGGTGGTCCCGGCCGTCCCGGCGGTGGTCCCGGTGGCCGACCCGGTGGTGGTCCCGGTGGCCGACCCGGTGGTCCCGGCGGTGGTCCCGGCGGTCGTCGCCCACCGCGCCGTAAGGGGCGTCGGCGTCGGCGTCGCGAGGAACTCCAGCCGATGGACCTTCCGACCTACACGCCTGACGACGCTGAGGTCCCCGAGGGCGAGGTCGTCGTCGAGCGGGCCTGTACCGCGCAGGACCTTGGTCCCAAATTAAACCGCACCGCCGCCGACGTCATCCGCTTCCTCATGCAGCATGGCGAGATGGTCACGGCCACCCAGTCACTGTCCGACGACATGATCGAACTCTTCGCCGCCGAGATCGGGGCCGAGATCCGCATGGTCGACCCGGGTGAGGAGCAGGAGGTGGAACTGCTCAAACTGCTCGACGTCGTTGACGACCTTGACGACGATGAGGCGCCGTTCCGGCCGCCGGTCATCACCGTCATGGGTCACGTTGACCACGGCAAGACGAAACTGCTGGACCAGATCCGCAGTGCCAACGTGGTGGACGACGAGGCGGGTGGCATCACCCAGCACATCGGCGCCTACCAGGCCGAGCGGGGCGGCAGCCGACTGACCTTCATCGACACTCCAGGCCACGAGGCGTTCACCGCCATGAGGGCCCGCGGTGCCGGCTCGACTGACATCGTGGTTCTAGTGGTGGCCGCCGACGACGGGGTCATGCCTCAGACCGTCGAGGCCCTCAACCACGCCCGGGCGGCCGACGTGCCGATCATCGTGGCCGTCAACAAGATCGATCGCGAGAACGCCGATCCGCAAAAGGTGCTTGGTCAGTTGGCCGAGCACGACCTAGTGCCTGAATCTTGGGGTGGGGACACCATCTGCGTTGAGATCTCTGCCCTGGAGGGCCTGGGTATCGACGATCTGCTGGACAACCTCACCGTGGTCGCTGAAGTCGAGGACCTGCGGGCCGATCCCGATGGCCGCTCGCAGGGTGTCGTTCTGGAGTCTTTCCTGGATATCGGCCGGGGACCGGTGGCTACCGTGCTTGTCCAGCGGGGCACGCTCAAGGTCGGCGACCCGCTGGTGGCCGGCGCCGCCTGGGGTCGAGTCCGGGCGTTGGTCGACGACCAGGGAAGTCAGGTAAAGGAGGCCGGCCCGTCCACCCCGGTCCAGGTGTTGGGCCTGTCGGACGTGGCTGATGCAGGCGAGGGCTTCGTGGTCGCCCCCAACGAGAAGATCGCCGGTCGGGTGGCCGAGAAGCGGGGTCACTGGCGTCGTCAGGCCAACATCGGCCGCGATGCCCACGCATTGTCTGGTGGCGCCCGTCTCGAGGACATCTTCGAGCAGATCCAGCGGGGCGAAGCCGCCACGTTGAACCTGATCGTCAAGGCGGACGTCAACGGCTCTTTAGAGGCGGTCACCGAGAGTCTCCGCAAGCTGGAACGCGAGGAAGTCAAGTTGGCCTTCGTCCACCGCGCGGTGGGACGGATCACCGAGAACGACATCCAGCTGGCTGCTACGTCGAACGCCACCATCCTGGGCTTCAACGTCCGCCCGGAGCGCAAGGCCCGAGAACTAGCTGAGGCGGAGAACGTCGAGATCCGCTCATACGAGATCATCTACAAGCTGATCGAGGAGATCGAGGCGGCCATGCTCGGCATGCTCGCCCCAGACCTCGAAGAAATCGTCACGGGCGATGCTGAGGTGCGCGAGGTCTTCTCGGTGCCCCGGATCGGCAAGGTGGCCGGTTGCTACGTCACCAACGGCACCATCACCCGTGGATCCAAGGTCCGCTTCCTGCGCGAGGGCACGATCATCTGGAAGGGCGAGATCAGCTCGCTGAAGCGCTTCAAGGAGGACGTCCGCGAGGTCCAGTCCGGATACGAGTGCGGCATCGGGCTCTCGGATTACCAGGATCTCAAGGAGGGCGACGTGATCGAGACCTTTGAGGAGCGGGAGATCCCCCGCACGTAGGGTTCGACCATGGGACGGCGTGCTTCCCGTAGGTCCCGCTCCAGTGGTGGTGCCAGCGGCTTTCAGCGGACTGACCGTCTGAACGAGTTGCTGGTCCGCATTCTGGCTGAGGAGTTGGAGCGGATCGACGACGACCGTTTGGGCTTCGCCACGGTCACAGGAGTGGAGACCGACCAGGACCTGAGCATTGCCCGGGCCTGGGTGGCGTCGGACGTGCCTGACGATGAGTTGCTCGAGGCACTCGACGAGCACCGACCCCGCCTGCACCGGGCCATTGGGGAGCGGGCCCGACTGCGGCGGGTACCGCCGCTGACATTCCTGGTTGACGAGGCGGTCCGTTCTGCCGACCGGATTGAGGAGATCCTCCGTGGCCTCGGTTCCACCTCCGGCGAGTCAACTGCCAGCGAGGAGGAGTAGTGCCAGGCCACCCGTCGAAGGGTCCGCCGCCGGAAGGGATCGCCGTTATCGACAAGGAGGTTGGCTGGACCAGCCACGACGTCGTGGCGAAGTCCCGCGGCGTCCTAGGCACCCGTAAGGTCGGCCACTCCGGCACGTTGGATCCGGACGCAACCGGGGTGCTGGTCCTCGGCGTGGGCCGGGCCACCCGGCTGCTGCGGTTCTTGACTGCACTGGGTAAGGAGTACACGGGCCAGGTCGTCCTAGGAACCGAGACGTCCACACTGGACGCCTCAGGCGAGTTGACCGCCACCCACGACATGTCGGCGGTGGTTCCCGCCGACGTGGTCGCCGCGGCGGCTGGGTTGACCGGCGATATCGAACAGGTCCCTCCCATGGTCTCGGCTGTCAAGGTTGGGGGGCGCCGCCTCCACGAGATCGCCCGGGAGGGCGGCGAGGTCGAGCGGGAGGCCCGACCGGTCACCGTGCACCGTTTCGATGTGGCGCCGTCCGACGAGCCGGGCGTCTATGACCTGTTCGTGGCCTGCTCGTCGGGTACCTACGTGCGAACCCTGGCTGCCGACTTAGGGGTAGCTCTGGGCGGTGGCGCCCACTTGCGGAACCTCCGCCGCACTGCAGTGGGTTCTTTCACCCTGGCCGAGGCTCATCCGCTGGAGTCACCGGTGCTCCTTCCCGTTGCTGCCGCCCTGCGCGACCTGGCCGGCGTGACGGCGAACGAGGCGGCGGCGGTAGACGTGTTGCACGGGAAGCCGATGGCCGCCGAGGTACTCGGTCTGGACCCGGCACTGGCTGGGGTTGGCCCGTGGCCGGTGTACGGACAGGACGGCGACCTACTGGCCGTCTACGAGCCGCACGGTCACCAGCCCGGCCGGGTCAAGCCGGCCATGGTGCTGGCCCCCGCCGGTTCCTGACCGACGTTCGCCGGGTCCGGGCCGGTTGCGACCGCTGGCTAGCCTCGCCGCCGTGGAGATCCGCCAGACCCTCGTCCCCCAGGACCCGGCCGCGTCGCGCACGGCCATCACCATCGGCGCCTACGACGGTGTCCATACCGGCCACCGCAAGGTCATCACCGAGGTGCGCCGTCTGGCCGCTGAACGGAGCCTGGCCTCGGCGGTCGTGACCTTCGACCGGCACCCGGCCAGCGTGGTCCGGCCCGAGTCGGCGCCCCTGCTGCTGACCGACCCCGACCAGAAATTGGAGCAACTGGCCACTACAGGGGTGGACCTGGCCATGGTGGTGCCGTTCGACGAGGTGCGGGCCATTGAGTCTGCTGAGGAGTTCGTGCAGACCGTGCTGGTGGACTGCGTAGGGGCGGCGGTCGTGGTTGTGGGGGAGGACTTCCATTTCGGCCATCAGCGGCGCGGCAACGTTGCCCTGCTGCGGGAGATGGGCGGTGACCTGGGCTTCGAGGTTCTCGGCCTCAACCTCGTGGGTCCTGACGGCGAGCCGGCCCGGGACCACGAGCAGGTGTCGTCCACGTTCATCCGCCGGGCACTGGCCCGTGGCGACTTGGAGCGGGCCAACGCCATGCTGGGCCGCTCCTACGAGGTACGGGGCGTGGTCGGGGGAGGCGATAGACGGGGGCGAGAACTTGGCTTCCCTACGGCCAACGTGCGGGTCGACCCGTCGATCCTGCTGCCTGAGGACGCCGTGTACGCCGGCTGGTACGAGCGTCCCGACGGCTCGATCTACGCCACGGCCATCTCGCTGGGCACCCGCCCCCACTTCTATGACGACGGCGCCCTACTGCTGGAGGCCCACCTGCTCGATCAGGGGGAGCCGGCAGCGGGAGGTCCAGACCTATACGACGAGGCGGCCCGAGTCCGGTTCGTGCGTCGCCTGCGGGGCCAGAGCACCTTTGACGGCCTCGACGCCCTGATCGAGCAACTGCACCGCGACGTGGCCGCTGCTCGCGCCGCGCTGGCCTGACCGGCGGCTCTCCGGATGGATGCGGTCGAGGTGCTACTACTAGTGGTCGGGGGCCTGTTCGCCGGCTGTGTCAACACCATGGCCGGCGGCGGTTCGCTCCTGACTGTGCCCCTCCTCGTGCTGGCCGGCGTGCCGGGCGATGTGGCCAATGGGTCCAACCGGGTGGGGATCCTCGCCTCAAACGCCTCAGCGGCCACCGCCTTTCGGCGGATGGGTGTCTCGGGGCTGTCACGGGCACTCCCGGTGCTGGTGTCGGTGGTGGTCGGTTCGCTCGTGGGATCCCTTCTGATCTCGCGTCTGGGAGCCGAGTCGTTCGAGCGGGCCTTCGGCGTCGTGATGGTGCCCCTACTCCTCCTATCGCTCTGCCCGCCCCGAGTACCGGCCGCGAGCCGACCGTGGTCGGGGCCGGTGGCCGTCCTGGTGTTCTTCGGCGTCGGCCTTTATGGCGGGGCGTTCCAGGCCGGGATTGGCCTGCTGCTGGCTCTCGTTCTCCTGCGGTCGGGCATGGACGTGGTTGTGGGGAGCAGCGTTAAGGTGGTGGTCATCTTGGCGGTGACGCTCGTCGCCCTCCCCGTCTTCATCGTCGGAGGTCGGGTCGACTGGGCACCGGCTCTGGTGCTGGCTGTCGGCTTCGCTGTGGGGGGAGGCCTCGGTGCCCGTTTCACGGTGCGGGGTGGTGAACGAGCGGTACGTCCGGTGATGGCGGTTGCCGTGCTCGCCCTGTCGGGTCGCCTCCTAGGCCTCTACTAGCCGCTCCCGATGGGCGCTCGGCCGGGACCCCGATACGATGCTGCGTACAACAGAGTCCTCGGGGTTGGGTGGAAGTCCCGACCGGCGGTGAGTCGGTTTCGGCCGACGCAGCCCGCGAACCCCGGCGGTCCCGTCGCACGCGGCGGTCGTCCGTCGGGGCCGACCAGGTGCAAGTCCTGGGCCGACGGTCACAGTCCGGATGGGAGAGGACGTCGGATGCGGCGATGAGACCGCGTATCGACCGGCCGGCCCTAAGGGGCCATGGCCATCGTCGGTTACGCGTAGTCGGTCGGGTCCCGTCGGCTCCTGGCGCCTCCCCCGAGGTAGTCGGCCCGGGCCTCCTGTGGGGCTCGGCAGAGGAGTTTCGGGACGCATGTTCACGGGGATTGTTGAGGAGTTGGGAGCGGTGCGCTCGGTTGACGCGGTGGGCGATGGCCGCCGCCTCGCGTTCGACGCCTGCACGGTGCTCGACGACGTCACCCTTGGAGCCTCGATCGCCGTTAACGGCTGCTGTCTGACCGTGGTTGAGTGGGGTGACGGCTGGTTCGCCGTCGACGCAGTGCCGGAGACTCTGGACCGCACCACGGTGGGCGACCTGGCGACCGGCGATCCGGTCAACCTGGAACGCCCGGTAGCCGCCGACGGACGCTTCGGTGGCCATGTCGTCCAGGGCCACGTGGACACGGTCACCGAGGTGACCGCCGTGGCCGACCAGTCTGACGGATCTCGTCTCCTGACATTCCGGCTGCCTGATGAGCTGGCTGGCGAGGTAGTGGAGAAGGGGTCGGTGACGCTGGACGGCACCAGCCTCACCGTGGCGTCGGCGGAACCCTTTCCGGGGGCAGGCACGTTCGAGGTGGCCCTGATCCCGCACACCCTCGAGGTCACGACGTTCGGCCGCCGGAGCCCGGGGGACCGGATCAACGTCGAGGCCGACGTCATTGCTCGCTACGTGGCCGGCCTGCTGGCCGCCGGGCGGATCCAGTCTCCTGGTGGGGAACCCTCGCAGCAGAAAGGGGACGGCTGATGCCGCTGTCCACCATCGAAGAGGCCATCGAGGCGTACGCCCGGGGCGAGTTTCTGGTCGTCGTAGACGACGAGGACCGCGAGAACGAGGGCGACCTCATCATCGCCGCGGACGCCATGACGTCAGAGAAGATGGCGTTCATGATCCGCCACACCTCTGGTGTGATCTGCGCGCCGATGTCCGACGAACGGGCCGACGCCTTGGACCTGTCACTCATGGTGGTTGACAACACTGAGGCGATGCGCACGGCGTTCACCGTGTCGGTCGACCTGGCGGAAGGCACGTCAACCGGCATCTCGGCCGCCGACCGGTCGGCCACCGTGGTTGCCCTGGCCGACCCGGACAGGTTGCGTACCGAGTTCGCCCGGCCGGGCCACATCTTCCCGCTACGGGCCCGAATCGGTGGCGTGCTGAAGCGGGCCGGACACACCGAGGCAGCTGTCGACCTGTGTGCCCTGGCCGACCGTCAGCCGGTCGGCGTGCTGTGTGAGATCGTGAACGACGACGGGACGATGGCCCGGGTGCCCGACCTCGAGGTGTTCGCCGCCGAGCACGGCCTGCATTTCATTACCATCGCCGACCTGATCCGCCATCGCCGCCGCCACGAGAAGTTGGTCGAGCACTTCGGGTCGGCCCGCATCCCGACCCGGTACGGCGAGTTCACCGCCCACGCCTACGTGTCGCTGCTTGACGAGGACGAGCACGTGGCCTATGTGCTGGGTGACTTGTCGCAGGTCGATGCCCCATTGGTCCGGGTCCACTCCGAGTGTCTGACCGGCGACCTGCTGGGCTCGTTGCGCTGTGACTGCGGCTCACAACTCGACGCCGCCCTGGCCCAGATTGGAGCCGAGGGGTCCGGCGTGGTCGCTTATCTGAGGGGTCACGAGGGCCGCGGCATTGGTATCGGACACAAATTGCGGGCCTACGGACTCCAGGACGAGGGCCTCGATACTGTGGACGCCAACCTGCAGCAGGGCCTGCCGGTGGACTCTCGGGAGTACGGGGTGGGTGCCCAGATGCTGGCGGACCTAGGCATCACCAAGATGCGGCTCATGACCAACAACCCGGCCAAGTACGGAGGCCTCGAGGGCTACGGCCTGGAGATCGTCGACCGGGTCGCGCTGGACACGGCGCCGAACCCGGAGAACGTCCGGTACCTGGAGACCAAGCGGGACCGTTTGGGCCACCTGCTGACCGACCAGGAGGCTCGTGGCGCGGACGGAAGCCCCGAGTCCGAGGAGGCAGGGTGAACACCATTGACGCCCCGCTGGACGGGACCGGTCTCCGGGTCGGCCTCGTGGCCGGTCGGTTCAACGACTTCGTTTCGAACAACCTGGTGGACGGCGCCCGGACCCGTCTGGTGGCCATGGGGGTGGCCGACGACGACATCGACCTGGCGTGGGTGGCCGGCGCCTTCGAGGTGCCGTTGGCGGCCCGGGCCATGGCGGAGTCGGGCCGCTACGACGCCGTGGTGTGCCTTGGAGCGGTAATCCGGGGCGAGACCCCGCACTTCGACTACGTGGCCGGCGAGGCCGCCTCGGGGATAATGCGCGCCGGTCACGACACCGGTGTGCCGGTGGTGTTCGGCGTTCTGACCACCGACACCGTTGAGCAGGCGATGGAGCGAGCCGACGTAGGTCGGGGCGACAAGGGCGCCGACTGTGCCGACGCCGCGGTGGAGATGGTTCGCCTTCTCGCCACCCTTCGTTCCTGAGGCCATGGTTGTGGGAACAGACGGGTTTCGGGGGCCCAAGCTCCCGCCGGGTGTCGCGACAGGTGCCTCGGGGTGAGATTACGCCCGACCGCCGATACCCTGTACCGCTGAGGACGGCCCGACCGGGTCGTCCAGGGTCGGAATCGAAAACCTCCGGCCCTCCGCATGGCTTCCGGTGGCGCAAAGCGCACCATGAGGCCGGGTCCGACACCCGAGGTTTCGATGCCGACCAACCTGCCGCCCAAGGGCGACACCATCGAGTCCAACCGACTGCACGAGACCGACACCGGTTCTCCCGAGGTGCAGATTGCGCTGCTCAGCGACCGTATCAACCACCTGACCGAGCATCTGAAGGTCCACAAGAAGGACCATCACAGCCGGCGTGGCCTGTTGATGCTGGTGGGTCGCCGCCGGCGGATGCTCGACTACGTCAAGGAGAACGACGTCGAGCGCTACCGGGCGATCATCGCCAAGTTGGGCCTGCGCCGCTAGGTCGGAATCAACCAGCTGGCGGCCCATGGGCCGTTGGTTTGCGTCGGGGACCGGAACCACGGGACCGACAACCAGATCGATGAACGGGCCCCTCGCCACGCGGCAGGAGTCCGGCCCGCCGTTGAGGCGTGGCTATCGAACCGTCCGGAGTCGTTCCGGATGGTCTACGAGAAGAGAGAAGCATGACTGAAGCAACCACGGTCTCCCGCACCTTTGCGGGAACCGACAAGACCATGTCGTTCGAGACGGGCCGTATGGCCCCTCTGGCCGGCGGATCCGTCGTGGCCCAGATCGGGCGTTCGACGGTGCTGGTGACCGCCACCGGCGCTAAGTCCCCCCGTCCCGGGGCGGACTTCTTCCCCCTGACGGTCGACATCGAGGAGCGCATGTACGCCGCGGGCAAGATCCCCGGCTCGTTCTTCCGCCGCGAGGGCCGTGCGCCCGAGTCGGCCATCCTGACCTGCCGGCTCATCGACCGCCCGCTGAGGCCGATGTTCCCGGACGGCTTCCGCAACGAGGTCCACATCGTGGGCACCGTGGTGGGTGCCGACATGGAGAACCCGCATGACGTCCTGGCCCTGAACGGCGCCTCGGCGGCCCTCATGCTGTCGGGCATCCCGTTCGACGGTCCGGTCGGTGCGGTGCGCATCGCCTGGTCGGCCGCCGGCGAGTGGATTCCCCACCCCACCTACGAGGAGGGCAGCGAGTCGGCCTTCGAGATGGTGGTGGCCGGTCGCCTACTCGACGACGGCGACGTCGCCGTGATGATGGTCGAGGCTGGCGGGACCGAGGCCACCTGTGACGTCTACGAAGCCGGCGCCCCGATGGTCGACGAGGCCGTCCTGGCCGGCGGCCTGGACTTCTCCAAGCAGTACATCCGCGAGGCCATCGAGCTCCAGATGGAACTCGTCGCCGCGGTGGGTGCGCCGGAGACCATGGCCTACGAGGTGTCCGTCGACTACACCCCCGAGGTGTTTGCCGCCGTCGAGGCCGCGGGTGCCGAGCGGATCGCCGCCACGCAGACCATCGCCGACAAGACCGAGCGGCAGGACGCCGAGGCGGCCCTTAAGGCCGAGCTGATCACCGAGCTGGGCCCGCAGTTCGCCGAGGTGGACAACGCCGATCGCCACATCGCCGGCGCCATCCGGTCGGTCACCAAGGAGGTGGTGCGGACCCGCATCGTCACCGAGGGCGTCCGCATCGACGGTCGTGGTACCAGCGACCTGCGGCCCGTCTCGTCGGAGGTGCAGGTGGTCCCCACGGCGCACGGCTCCGGCCTGTTCCAGCGTGGTGAGACCCAGGTGCTGAACTTCACCACCCTGGGCACCGGCCGCATGGACCAGATGATCGACGGCATCGACCCGGTCGACCGCAAGCGGTTCATGCACCACTACAACTTCCCGCCCTTCTCGACCGGTGAGACCGGCTTCATGCGGGGCCCGAAGCGTCGTGAGATCGGCCATGGTGCGCTCGCCGAGCGGGCCCTGTTCCCGATCATCCCGAGCTTCGAGGAGTTCCCCTACACGCTGCGTCTGGTGTCGGAGGTCCTGGCCTCCAACGGCTCCAGCTCGATGGGCTCGGTCTGTTCGTCCAGCCTCTCGATGATGGACGCCGGTGTGCCGATCAAGGCCCCGGTGGCCGGCATCGCCATGGGCCTCGTGGTCAAGGACGGCGAGTACGTGACGCTGACCGACATCCTCGGCGCCGAGGACGCTTTTGGCGACATGGACTTCAAGGTGGCCGGCACGTCGGAGTTCGTGACCGCCCTGCAGCTCGACACCAAGATCGACGGCATCCCGGCCGACGTCCTGGCCGGCGCGCTGAACCAGGCCAAGGAGGCCCGCCTAGCCATCCTCGACGTCATGGCCGACGCCATCCCCGCCCCGCGTGAGGAGGTCGGTGAGAACGCTCCGAAGATCGAGGCCTTCGAGATCCCGGTCGAGAAGATCGGCGAGGTCATCGGTCCGAAGGGCAAGATGATCAACACCATTCAGGGCGAGACGGGCGCCGACATCAGTGTCGACGACGACGGCATGGTCGGCATCGTGTCGATCGCCTCGCCGGACCGCGACAAGGTGGCCGAGGCCAAGCGCCAGATCATGCTGATCGTGGACCCGCCGACTGCCGAGGTCGGTGCCGTCTATGAGGGCCGTGTGGTGAACATCACCAAGTTCGGCGCCTTTGTCAGCATCCTCCCCGGACGGGATGGCCTCGTGCACATCTCGAAGCTGGGCGGCGGCAAGCGCATCGACAAGGTTGAGGACGTGCTCGAGCTGGGCCAGCCCATCTCGGTGGTGGTCGAGGACGTCGATCCGAACGGGAAGATCTCGCTGAAGCCGGCGGGAGACGTGCCGGCTAAGGGCACCGAGGCCCCGGCCTTAGCCGAGGACCCGACCTCCGATGACGGTGTCGACGAGGCTCCCGTCACCGAGTTGGCCGGCGATGACGGCGACGACGTTGACGAGACCTTGGCTGACGACGTTGACGAGACCTTGGCTGATGACGATGCCGGGCCGATCGAGGCCAGTTTCGAGGACGCCTTCAAGGCCGAACTCGAGACGGTCCATGGCGACCTGGGCGTCGCTGCCCCCGCCAACCGCGGGGGTGGTGGCGGTGGCCGTCGGCGCCGCCGGTAGGCATCCGTCCATCGTTCCGTCCAGGCGAACGAAACCGAACCCGTCGGGCGTCCCCGAGCTGCCCGCATGACCACCGTCCCAGTGGTCGAATTGAGCCTGCCCGAAAACGGTCCGACCGCAGCACCAGGTGTGGTATCCGAGCACATGCCGGCCGCCCACTCGGTGTCGGTCGGCGTATGGGTGGGCATCGGGGGCCGCGATGAGGCCCCCGAGGTGGCTGGAACCTCACACTTCCTCGAGCACCTTCTTTTCAAGGGGACCGAGGAGCGTTCGGCCCGATCCATCGCCGAGTTGGTGGACGCCACCGGCGGCGAAATGAACGCCTTTACGGCCAAGGAGTACACGGCGTACTACGCCCGGGTGCCGGCCGGCGAGGGAACTTCCGGCCAGGACCTAGCTGTCTCGCTACTGGCCGATGTCCTGCGGGAACCGGCCCTGCGGGCCGACGACGTCGAGACAGAGCGTCAGGTCATTCTCGAGGAGATTCACTTGGCGGCTGACGACCCGGATGACGTTGTTTTCGAGTTGCTCTACGAGGCGCTGTTCCCCAGCCATCCACTGGGTCGGGAGGTGCTTGGCAGCGAGGCCTCGGTCGCGTCGCTAGGCCGCGACGACATTGCTGCGTTCCACGACCACTGGTATCGGGCCCCCAACCTGGTAGTGGCCGCCGCAGGGGCTGTCGACCACGGACGCCTAGTCGAGCACGTCCATGAGGCTTTTGCTGGCCGCGACGGAGGTGAGGTGCCGGTGCGCTCCGCCCCAGACGCCCCGCCGGTCTCGGCTCGCCGGGTCGTCCGACCCACCGAAGCCAGCCACCTGGCATGGGGCTGGAGGGGTGTAAACCGCAGCGATCCGCGACGCCACGCGTTGGCCATCGGTGTCCACGTGCTGGGAGGCGGGTTGTCCAGCCGCCTATTCCAGACCGTCCGGGAGGATCGTGGGCTTGCCTACAGCGTCTTCGCCTCGATGGCCGTTTACCACGACGCCGGGGTGGTGTCTGTATACGCCGGCACGGCACCCGAGAGGTCCGGCGAGTTGCAGCGGGTGGTGGCTGACGAGGTGGCGGCCGTGGCCGCCCAAGGCATCACCAGCGAGGAGCTCGAGATTGCCCGGGCCGGCTTCGAGGGATCGATCCTGATGGGACTGGAGGGCTCGGGCAGCCGGATGTCTCGTCTCGGTACCAGCCAAAGCCTGCTGGGCCGGGTCGTCCCCTTGGAGGAGTACGTCGACATCCTGCGCAGTGTCACCCTCGACGAGGTCAACGTTGTGCTGGCCGACGTGCTGTCGCCCGAGTCGGTCGTGGCCCAGGTGGGACCTGCCGCCTGAACGTAACCCGTCCCGGTGGCCCGAGCGGCGGCCGGTAGCCTCGGCGGCATGACGGATACCTCGACCGCACATATCCGCGTCGGTGTGCTGGGTGTGGCCGGGAGGATGGGGCGCAGCGTGGCCGAGGCCGTCGCCGATGCCGATGGCATGGACCTGGTCGCCGCCGCCGACCCGTTGGCCGCCGGTTTCGAGGTCTGCGGGGTGACCGTGGTGCCCGACGTGGACGCACTGACGGCCGTCGACGACGGCCTCGATGTGGTCGTCGACTTTACGGTCGCTGAAGCCAGTCGGGCCTGCTTGCCGGTGCTCGCCGCCCACGGGGTCCACGCCGTGGTCGGTACCAGCGGTCTTGGCGAACGCGACCTGGCCACACTGCGGGACGCCTTCACATCCAGTAATTGTGTGGTCGTCCCCAACTTCGCCATCGGCGCGGTGTTGATGATGCGCTTCGCCGAGATGGCCGCCCCGTGGTTCGACACTGCCGAGATCGTTGAGATTCATCACGACGGCAAGGTCGATGCCCCTTCGGGCACCGCGTTGGCTACCGCTGAACGCATGGCCGCCGCCTCGGCCGAATGGGCGCCTGACCCAACCACCCGGGAGGTGGTTGTCGGAGCGCGCGGGGGCGCCGGTCCGGCCGACATCCGGATCCATAGCCTCCGGCTGCGCGGTGCGGTGGCCGATCAGGAGGTGGTGATGGGCGCCGCTGGCCAGAAGTTGACCATCCGCCACGACACCACCGACCGGGCGTCGTTTATGCCGGGCGTGGTGCTGGCCATCCGGGCCATCGGCGGGATCCCCGGCGTCACCGTCGGCCTCGACGCCATCCTGGGCCTCTGAGGCCCGCCCGTCCGGGTCGGCACTGTTGTGAGGCCGGAGGTGAGACCCCTGCTGCGGCCGTGGTGGCTGCTCTCGCACCTGCTGGTGTTGGCCATTCTGGTGGCCACTGTCAACCTCGGCTTCTGGCAGTTGCGTCGCCTCGACGCCCGCAGGGCTCACAACGACGCAGTGGCCACCCGGGCCGACGTGGCGCCTGTTCCCATCGCCGTGGCCCTCGGATCGTTGAAGGCGGGCGCCTCGCTCGAAGATCTCCGCCACGTCCGGGTTCTCGTCGAGGGCACTTGGGACCCCGGCGCCGAGGTGGTGTGGGCCAACCGGTCCATGGACGGCGGGCCGGGCGTTCACGCGGTGACCCTCCTGCGTATCAATGGGATCCCTCCTCTGGCAGGGGTGGTGGTCGACCGCGGCTTTGTGGCTAGGGCGCTCTTCCTCGGCGGCGACCCGACCGCCTGGGCTCCAGCCGCCGAGGCCGGGGACACGGTGGTGCTGGAGGGGACGTTCGACACCTTCCGGTCCGGTGAGAGGGGTCATGGCGATGAGGTGGACCGTCTCGACCACGACGCCCTGGAGGCTCGCTGGGAGACCAAGCTGGCTCCCATTTGGGTGCGGGCCGTCGAGGCCACGGGGGTGGGTGACTGGCCGGTCCCGGCGCCCGTCGCCGATCTCGGAGAGGGCTCGCACCTGTCCTATGCCGTCCAGTGGTTCGTGTTCACCGTCATCGGCCTCATCGGATACCCCCTGGTGCTGGTACGCCTCGTCCGACGAGGTGACGGAACCGTCCCGATTGCTGACGAATCTGCTCCGGGCCTCGGCGGGGACCCCCGGTAGCGTGGAGGGCATGTCGGAGTCGAGCCCCGAACTCCTGGTAGTCCATACCCTGCGGGTCAGGGGCTTTGTCGACGCCGACGTCGTCGTCGAGAGCACTGGCCTGCCCGGTGACGAGGTCGACGCCCTTCTGGCTGGCCTGGCCGACGCCGGCTGGGCTCGCCACCGCGACGGACGGATCTCCGGCTGGATGCTGACCCCTGACGGCCGTGTCTACGGCGAGGCGCTGCTGTCTGACGAGCTCGACGAGGCGAACTGCCGGGCCGACGTTGAGGATGCCTACCGGCGGTTTCTGGCTGTCAATGCCGACTTCCTCAACCTGTGCACCGACTGGCAGTTGAGGCCGAACCCTGAGGACCCTGACGGCGAGGTGGTGGTCAACGACCACGGCGACGCCGTCTGGGACGCCGCGGTGGTCGACCGCCTCGGTGGTGCCGACGATGTGGTGGGGCCGATCTGTCAGGACCTAGCCAGCCTGCTGGAACGCTTCGATGGGTATCGCGGCAGGTTCTCCGCGGCGCTGGCGCGGGTCCGGGCCGGTGACGGCGAATGGTTCGCCCGTCCGATGATCGACTCGTACCACACGGTGTGGTTCGAACTGCACGAGAACCTCCTGGCCACGCTAGGTATCGAGCGGGCGAAGGAGCATGCTGCCTGACCCCTCGGGGACGCGGCTGACGGAATCGGGAAGGGACCGGAAAATGACCATAGAACCCAGGTTCGGGCGGGTCATCACCGCCATGATCACGCCATTTGACGCCGACGGTGCCCTTGACCTCGATGGTGCCGTCGATTTGGCCAATTGGCTGGTCGATCAGGGCAACGACGGCCTGGTGCTGGCGGGCACCACCGGCGAGTCACCGACGCTCACCCACGACGAGCAGATTGCACTCGTGGAAGCGGTAGCCGAGGCCGTCGACTGTCACATCATCGCGGGCGCGGGTAGCAACGACACGGTGGCTGCCGTGGAGTTGACCGAGAGGTGCACTGCTGCCGGGGCCGACGCGATCCTCACCGTCACGCCGTACTACAACCGGCCGTCCCAGATTGGGCTGTTCGAGCACTTCCGGGTGGTGGCGGGGTCAACGGATCTGCCAGTGATGTTGTACGACATCCCGCCCCGATCCAACCGCAAGATCGAGACAGCCACGATGCTGCGCCTAGCCGACGAGGTCGACAACGTGGTGGCCGTCAAGGACGCTGCCGGAGACCTGGCCGAGACGGCTCGCCTGGTGGCCGCCGCCCCCAAGGGCTTCGAGGTTTACAGCGGCGAGGATGCCCTCACCCTGGCCCTCCTGGCCGTGGGTGCCGTCGGCGTGGTCTCGGTGGCGTCACACTGGGCTACTCCGGAAACGGTGGCCATGCTGGACGCCTTCTTCTCTGGTGACGTGGCCGTGGCAACGACGATCAACCAGCGCCTGCTGGAGTCATGGGACTTCGAGTCCGGCGACCTCAAGCCCAACCCCATCCCAACCAAGGCGATGATGAAGGTCCTGGGTCTACCCGGTGGCGACTGCCGACTGCCTATGGGCCCCGAGCCCGAGGGCCTCCATGATCTAGCCCGCCGGGTACTGGTCGGCCTCGGCCGCGGCTGATTCCGCCCAGTTTCCGGACCCATTCCCGCACCCATCGCCATGGCCGCTCCCGTCCACCTGACGTTCTTCGGCGGCCTCGGCGAGATCGGCCGCAATTGCGCGGCGCTGGAGGTCCAGGGCCGCATCGTCCTGCTGGACTGCGGTCAGCTGTTCCCCGACGACATGCCCGGCGTGGACGCCGTGCTGCCTGACTTCGGTTGGCTGCTGGAGCGGGCCGACCGGTTGGAGGCGTGCGTTGTCACCCACGCCCACGAGGATCACATCGGCGGCCTGCCTTACCTGCTTCGGGCCCTCGGCGAGCAGGGCCGGACCCTGGCCATCCACGGGGCGCCGTTCACCCTCGGCATGGTGCGGGGAAAGCTTTCGGCGGCTGGGATCCCGATGCCCGACCTGGTGCCGCTCGGGGACCATGCCCGTATGCCCATCGGCCCGTTTGACTGCGAGTTTTTGCCCGTCACCCACTCGACGCCTAGCGGCCTGATGACAGTCTTCGGCACCCCACAGGGCCGCATCCTCCATTCCAGTGACTTCAAGCTGGACCCCACGCCGATTGACGGTCGGGTCACTGACTTGGAGCGGGTGCGGGAGTTGGCGGCCGACGGCGGGATCCGCCTCCTGCTGGCTGACTCGACCAACGCCGGGTCGTCCGGCTCGTCGACTTCCGAGGCCACTATCGGTCCGGTCCTCCGTCAGGTGTTTGACGACAACGAGGGCCGCCGGATCATTGTCGGCGCATTCTCCAGCCACGTGCACCGCATCCAGCAGGTGGCCGACGCCGCGACCGCCACCGGCCGCACTTTGGTCGTGATGGGTCCTTCGATGGTCCGCAACGTGACCCTGGCCCGCGAACTTGGCCTGCTGCGGGTCTCAGACCGGATGTTGGCCACCGACAAGGAGCTCGACAATCTCGATCCCGCTCGAACCTGTGTGGTGTGCACCGGTTCGCAGGGGGAGCCGCGGGCCGCCCTGAACCTAATGGGGCAGGGCCGCCACCGGTTTGTGACCGTGGGTGACCACGACACAGTGGTGTTCTCGTCGCATCCCATCCCGGGTAACGAGGCAGCGGTGGCCCGCCTCCACAACGCCCTGGCCCGCCGGGGCGCCCGCCTAGTGCACAGCGGCCAGTTGGGGGTGCACACCACCGGCCATGGCAAGGCCGACGAACTGTTGGCCCTCCATGACGCTGCTGACCCGGACCTGTTCATCCCCGTGCACGGCGAGTACGCCCACCTAGTGGCCCACGAGGATCTGGCCCTGGGGCGAGGGATGAACGCCGACCGGGTGCTGCGGTGTACCGACGGCGACAGGGTGAAGTTGACCGGAACCGGGGTGGCCCATGCTGGCCGAGTGCCTGACGGGTACGTGATGGTCGACGAGTCGGGCCGGCCAGTTTCCGAGGACCTGCTCGAGGAACGCCGGGCAGTGTCCGGCGAGGGTTTCGTGTTCGTCCGTGTGGTGGTCAACGGCCGAAAGGGCCGCCTGGATGGCCGGCCGGTGGTGGCGAGTCGGGGCTGGGTAGAGCCCGACGAACGCGACGCCTGGCACGCTGAGGTGGCCGACGAGGTAGCCGAGGTGCTGGAAGGACCGTTGTCGGATGGGGAGCGGGGCGAAGATGAGCTGGCTCGCCTAACCCGGCGGGCCACTGGCCGCCTGGTGTCGCGGCGTACCGGCCGCCGGCCCACCCTGGTGCCCGTCGTCGAGGTCCGCTAGGCCAGACCCGGGTTGTCCGAGGCGGTTTCGGCTGCCCCGGGGTCGTCACAACCCGGTGGTACCTTCGCCGTCGATGGCCCCCCGTTCATCGTCTTCATCAAGGCGCTCCTCCGACCGGTCCCGCGACCGGGCAGACAAGGGTCGAGACGACAGCGCCCGGCGAGCCTCCCGGGACAGTGAAAGCGCAGTTCGGAAGGATCATCGCGCCGAGCCAGGGGGTTCTGGACGCAGTGGTGGAAGGCAGTCTGGAGCAAAAGGCGACAGGTCGCGTGACGAGTCATCGGGGGAGTCCCTGCTGCGCCGCATGGCCCGGGCCGCCTTCGCCGGCCGGGGCGATGAGATCCTCGGCCTGGTACTCGTGGTCGGGGGCCTGCTGACCGGACTTTCCGTCTACCTTGAACGGGCCGGGATCCTCGGCGAGTTACTCAACAAGGGCCTGGCCTGGTCGGTCGGCTCCACCCGGGTAGCCCTGCCGGTGGCCATGGTCGGAACCGGGCTGGCCATGTTCCGCGAGCGGTCCGAGTTCGGCGAGATCTCTCGCCGTATGCCCGTCGGCCTCGGGATGGCCATCGTGTCGGTGACCGGCATCCTCCACATCGCCCGGGGACGTCCAGGCTTCGCCGATGGCGCCGACGGCCTCGGCCGGGCCGGGGGTCTGATCGGCGTGGGCATCGGCGGCGGACTCGAGGCGGTCATTGCCACCTGGGGAGCGGTTCTTGTCCTTATCGGCCTTGGCCTCGTAGCCGCGGCGGTGATCACAAGGACCACGGCCCGTCAGGCTGCCCGTGGTGCGGCGAAGGGCGCAGCCTTCACAGCCCGGCACGCCGCCCGCGGCACCCTGGCTGGACTTCGGCCGACGGTCCGTGGCCTGCGCAACTGGCTGCGCAATCTGCTCACCCCGCCCGGCGGGCACGATCCGTCCCCGTTAGAGGGTTCCGGCCTACCCGCGTCGCGGGTGCCGGCGTCCGAGCCCCCACCCGAATCTGCGCCGGAGGAGAACCCATCGCCCACCCCGGTCAAGTCCACGGCGCCGGGCAGGCCGACGCCGAAGAAGAAGAGGAAGGCCAAGGCCTCCGCCGGTAGCGAGCAGCTCACCATCAAGCTGGGCCCAGCCACCGCCGACTCTCTGTGGCGCCTGCCATCGGTTGGATACCTGTCCCGGAGCGAGACCCACGACGTCGACGCCAAGGCGGTCGAGGAGCGAGGGATTCGGCTTCAGGAGGCGCTGGCCGCCCACGGGGTCGAGACCCGCCTGTCCGAGATGACAGTCGGGCCCACGGTGACCCGATACGCCCTGCAGCTGGGCGAGGGCGTGAAGGTGGCCCGCATCACCAGCCTCCACAAAGACATTGCCTATGCCCTGGCCGCCGCCGACGTCCGGATCCTCGCCCCAATCCCCGGCCAGCAGGCCATCGGCATTGAAGTGCCAAACGAGGACCGCGAGGTCGTGGCCCTCGGCGACATCCTCACCTCGCCCGAGGCGACCAAGGCCCGCCACCCGCTGGAGGCTGGCATCGGCCGTGACATCAGCGGCCGGTCAGTAATGCTGAATCTGGCAACCATGCCCCACCTGCTGATCGCCGGTGCCACCGGCGCCGGCAAGTCCTCGTGCATCAACGCATTGATCACCTCGGTACTGATGCGGTCCACGCCCGATCAGGTCCGCCTCATCCTCATCGACCCCAAGCGAGTTGAGATGGGCCAGTACGAGGGCGTGCCCCACCTACTGACCGCCCCGGTGACCGACCCCAAGAAGGCAGCCAACGCCCTCCACTGGGCGGTCCGAGAGATGGAGCGCCGCTACGACCTGCTGTCGGGCTGCGGATTCCGCGACATCGGCGGGTACAACGCCGCCTACGACCGGGGCGACCTGCAGGCGCCACTGGGCTTGGCCGACGAAGACGGCGAGCCGATGGAGTACCAGCGCCTGCCCTTCGTCCTCGTGGTTGTCGACGAACTCGCTGACCTGATGATGGTGGCGGCCCGCGATGTCGAGGACTCCATCACTCGCCTGGCTCAGATGGCCCGAGCCGTGGGTATCCATCTGGTGGTGGCCACGCAGCGGCCGTCGGTAAACGTGATCACCGGCGTCATCAAGGCCAACATCCCGGCCCGCTTGGCCTTTGCCGTGTCCAGCCTCGCCGATAGCCGGGTCATCCTCGACCAGCCGGGCGCCGAGCGTCTGGTGGGCAACGGCGACATGCTCCTGCTCGGCCCTAGCTCCAGCGTGCCCCAGCGCATTCAGGGCGCTTGGGTGGACGAGGGCGAGGTCCGCCAGGTGGTCGCCTCCTGGGTCGCTCAGGTCAAGGCTGCCGCTTCCCCGGGCGTCGACGACCCAACCGGGGGCGTCGGAGATTCCGACGGCGACGCGTCCATCACCGGTGACGGCCCGACTTCGGAGGCTCGTCCCACGATTACTGCCACAGTGGTCGACCCGGTAGACGACATCACTGCCGACTCGTCTCGCCCGAAGATCGGTGACGCCGGTGGCGATGACGAGTTGTTCGATGAAGCCCGTCGTCTGGTGGTCTCCAGCCAACTGGGCTCGACGTCGATGCTGCAGCGCAAGCTCCGGGTGGGCTTTGCTCGGGCTGGGCGTCTCATGGACCTGCTCGAGGAGGCCGGCGTCGTTGGACCGTCCACCGGGTCCAAGGCTCGGGAGGTGCTGATTGCTCCGGAGGAACTCGCCGACCGTCAGGAACAGGGCCTCTAGGCCCGCCGGCTGGGGGTTGTCGGACATCCGCCCACCCCGTCGGACGGCCGGCGGATCGCTACCCTCGCAGAATGGGCGCTTTGGTCGCGATCGTGGTGCTGGCCGCCGGCCTAGCTCTGCTGATGGCTGCCGCCGACCGGTTTGTGGGCTGTGCCTCGGACCTAGCGGTGCGTCTGAACGTTCCACCCATTGTCGTAGGCGCTCTGGTGGTCGGCTTTGGGACCAGCGCCCCAGAGCTAGTGGTGTCGACCATGGCTGCCGCCCAGGGCGAGGTGGACCTGGGTCTCGGCAACATTGTGGGCTCCAACGTCGCCAACCTGACCCTGGTACTCGGAACCGCGGCCCTCATCCGGCCCATCGACTTGCCGGTGGGCACCAAGAGGCGAGCGCTGCTGTGCCTGGCCACTGTGGCGCTCTTTGGCTGGCTGGTCCAGGGCGAGGCCTCGGTGCTGGAGGGGTTGGTTCTTCTGGTTGGGATGGTGGTGGCTCTGGTGGCCATGGTGCGGATCGACGCCGAGGACCTTTCAGCGGTGCAGCCGACCGGCGGAGGGTCGGCCCTGGCCACCTGGGCGTTGACCCTCGGCTCTCTGGTGGCCACCGTTGTCTCGGCTCAGGCGGTGGTGTGGGCGGCCACCGACATCGCTGAGCGGGCCGGCCTGGCCGACGGCTTCGTTGGGTTCTCGCTGGTTGCCCTCGGGACGTCGCTGCCGGAGCTGGTGACCGTGGTGGCCGCCGCCCGCCGCAATCAGTCGGGCCTCATCGTGGGCAGCCTCCTCGGCTCCAACGTTTTCAACAGCATGGCCGTCGGCGCCGGCCTGTTCTTGGCCGGCGACGGGGTGGTGTCTGATGTCGACCTCCAGGTCCGTGGGTCGGTGGCGGCAGTTCTCGTCGCTCTCGTGGCGGTGGTGGCTATGCGCACCGTGGGCCGTAACCGCATCATCCGTTCGGAGGGTGTGGTGCTGCTGGCCATGTACGCGGCGACCCTGGTTGTTCTGGCCACTTCTGCGGGGGCCTGATGGCCGAGACCTACCACCTGGTCACCCTCGGCTGCCCCAAGAACAAGGTCGACTCCGACAAGTTGGCGGGGACGTTGGCCGCCGACGGCATGGTGCCCGTCGACGGGGCGGTAGATGCCGACCTGATCGTGGTCAACACCTGTGCTTTCATCGAGGATGCCCGCAGGGAGTCCATTGACACCGTGCTGGCCCTGTCCGACGAGCGACGCGATGGTGCCCGAATAGTTCTCACCGGCTGCATGGCCGAGCGCTACGGCGGCGAACTGGCCGAGGCGCTGCCCGAAGTCGACCTGGTGGCCGGCTTTGGCGTGCCCGTGACTCTGGGCCACAAGCCGTCGGGCGATGCCGGCCAGGATGTCGCGGTCGACGAGGTGCCTGTTACGTCCTTCGACCTGCTGAACCTGCCCCGTCCGCTGTCGGCCCGGCCTTGGGCCTACGTGAAGGTGGCCGAGGGCTGCGACCGAGCCTGCGGCTTCTGCGCCATCCCGACGTTCCGGGGCCCGCAGCGCAGCCGCTCGGTGGATGACGTTCTGGCTGAGGTTGACGCCCTCGCCGTCCGCGAGGTGGTCCTTGTGGCTCAGGACCTGGCCGCCTACGGCCGTGATCAGGGGGTGGGCGATAAGGCCATCGTCCCGCTGGTCGAGGCTGTCGCGGCACGCGTCGACCGGGTCCGGCTGCTGTACCTCTACCCGTCGGAACTCACCGATCGCCTTGTCGAAGCCATCTGTGCCACGAGCGTGCCCTACTTCGACCTCTCGTTACAGCACGTGTCGCTCCCGCTGATGCGCCGCATGCGTCGCTGGGGCGATGGCTCCCGCTTCCTGGAACGGATCGCCACGATCCGCGGCCGGGAACCCGAAGCTGCCCTGCGGTCCAACTTCATCGTCGGGTACCCCGGTGAGACCGAGGAGGACCACGACGCCTTGCTCGACTTCGTGGCCGAGGCCCGCCTCGACTGGTGTGGCTTTTTTGCCTACAGCCCTGAAGAGGGCACGTATGCCGCTGACCTCGACGGTGTGGTCGACGGCGATCTGGTGGCCGAGCGCCTACGGGAACTGGGCGAACTCCAGGACGGGATCACAGCGGCCGCCCGAGACGCCCTGATCGGGCATACCATCGAAGTGCTGATTGACGAGCCGGGACAGGGACGGACCCATCGGGAGGCACCGGAGATCGACGGTGTGGTGTCCGTGCCTGTCGACCTAGCGGTCGGTACCTTCCACGACGTGGTGGTGACCGGAGCCCTGGGGCCCGATCTCGAAGCGGTTCCGATCGGCTCGGCCCAGGAGATGGGCGGCGGTCGGTGAGGCACCTGCGTACTGTCGTCTCGCCGGCCAACCTGGTCACTCTGGCCCGCCTGCTGCTGGCCCCCGTCCTCTTCATGTTCGTGCTCGGCAACGAAGATCGGGACGGCGTTACCTGGGGGGGCTTCGTGCTCGGTGTGGTACTGGCCTCCACCGACTACTTCGACGGGATCCTGGCCCGACGCCGGGGCACGGTCAGCCGTTGGGGGGCCTTTCTCGACCCGTTGGCCGACAAGGTGGTAGTGATCGGCGTCGCGGTCTGTCTGGCCATGGTCGACCGTTATGGCTGGCTGCCGGTGGTGCTGCTGGCCGCCCGGGAGGGGGTCATCACCCTCTACCGCCTGTGGTTTGCGCGTCGGGGCCTGGCGGTGCCGGCCCGCCGGTCAGCCAAATGGAAGACCATCGTGCAGGGAACGGCACTCCTACTGGCCGTGCTGCCTCCACTACGCGAGGCCGACGTCGTGGTGCAGGTGTCGCTGTGGCTGGCCGTGGCCTTCACGCTGGTCAGCGGTGCCCAGTACCTGCTGGACGGCAGCCGGGCCACCAGCACTACTGGCTCGAAGTCCGACTGAGCGTCGACGAACCGACGGCGGCTAGACGGAGGAGGGGCGACATTGCGATGTGAGATTGTGGCCGTGGGGACCGAGCTGCTTCTCGGCCAGATCGTAGATACCAATTCGTCGTGGATCGGAGAGCAGTTGGCGCTGGCTGGCATCGACTGTCACCGACACACCGCGGTGGGCGACAACCGGGACCGCATGCTTGACGCTTTTCGGGGCGCCGTGGAGAGGTCCGACGCCCTTATCGTGACCGGCGGGCTTGGACCCACCCAGGATGACATCACCCGCAGCGTCATCGCCGAGTTGATGGGCGTCGAATTGGAGCGCGATGAGGTGTTGGTGGCCCGCATCGAGAAGGTCTTCGGCGGGCGAGGACGGCCGATGCCAGCCAACAACCTCCTGCAGGCGGATGTGCCGGCGGGGGCCCGCCCCATCGACCAGATGCCGGGTACTGCCCCGGGGCTGATCTGCCCTGTCGGAGGTCCGGGGGATGACAGCCCGAAGGTGGTGTATGCCCTGCCTGGCGTGCCGTGGGAGATGCGCCAGATGGTGGAGGGGACGGTTCTCCCTGATCTGAAGCGCCGGGCCGGGATCTCCAGCGTCATTCGGTCCCGCACCCTGCGTACCTGGGGTCATTCGGAGTCGGGCTTGGCCGAGGATTTGGCCGACGAGATCGAGCGCCTTGACCGCGAGGGCGGTGTAACTATCGCCTTCTTGGCTAGCGGCATGGAGGGCCTCAAGGTGCGGCTCACCGCCAAGGCTGCGACAGTCGAGGCCGCCGAGGCACTTCTGGCCGACGAGGAGGCGCGGGTGCGGGCCATCACTGGCGACATCGTGTTCGGTGTCGACGACCAGACGATGGAGTCGGTAGTCCTCGACCTGCTGGTAGAGCGGGGCCTTACGCTGGCCACCGCCGAGTCGGTGACCGGTGGCATGGTCGGGACCCGCCTGACCGAAGTGCCAGGGGCCAGCCGGGCCTTCCTGGGCTCGGTAGTGGCCTATGACTCGGACGTCAAGCGCGGCCTGCTGGGCGTGCCGCCCGACGTGCACGTGGTGTCCGAGGAGGCGGTGTCGGCCATGGCGGTCGGTGTCTGTGCCCACCTGGACGCCGACGTCTCGGTGGCCGTGACCGGGGTGGCGGGACCCGACCCGCAGGATGGCTTAGAACCGGGCACGGTGTGGATGGCGACTTGCGTGGATGGCGAGGTGGAGGCGTTGCGCACCCAGTGGCCGTTCGACCGGACCCGGATCCGCCAATTCACGGTTATCACCGTGCTCGATGCCCTCCGGCGCCGCCTCCTGGCCCACCCACTCGACTGACTGTTCTGCGCCGGTCGTTTCGTGCGCCTCTTTGTCGGGGTCGAGCCGTCGGCCGTGGCGGCTAGGCAATTGGGGTGCCTCCCTCGGCCCGAGGCACCCGGCGTACGGTGGCTGCGGCCAGAGCAGTGGCACGCCACCCTGCGGTTCCTTGGCCGGGCCGACCCGGGCGATGTGCGGGTTGCACTGGCTGACTGGGCCGAGGCGTGGACCGGTGGATTGCCAACTGCTGTGCTGGGCCCGACTACCAGGGTGCTAGGCGACACAGTTGTCGCGGTCCCGGTAGCCGGCCTTGGCGACCTCGCCGCCTCCGTGGTGGATGCCACAGCACACCTCGGCGAGCCGCCGGAGTCTCGGCCCTTCGTGGGGCACCTGACGCTCTGTCGCTTTCGAGGCCAACGGTCCGGGGGCGACCCACCGGCCGGGTTGGTGGGCCTACCGGTCTCGGCGTCGTTCCCGGTGGGAGAGGTGGTCCTCTTCCACAGCTGGACTGTGGACGCTGGGTCAGGGACGACCGGTGTCGTCTACCAGGTGCTGGACCGGTTCCCCTTGGGGTGACCCAGTCCCCGTTTGTCAGCGGGCCCCGGGTGGCCGAACGTCCAGAGCGATACAAGCCGAGTTGATGCAGTAGCGGTCGCCGGTCGGTGCGGGCCCGTCGGGGAACACATGGCCGAGATGGGCGCCACAGTTCGAGCAGGTCGTCTCGGTCCGCACCATGCCGTGGCTGGTGTCAGTACGGGCCTCGATCACGTTGTCCTCCAGCGGAGTGGTGAAGCTAGGCCAGCCGCAACCTGAGTCGAACTTGGCGTCGCTGTCGAACAGGGCGGTGTTGCAGGACGCGCAGTAGTAGGTCCCGGCCCGCTTCTCGTCCCAGTAGATGCCGGTGAACGCTCGCTCGGTGCCAGCCTCCTGGGTGCAGTGCCAGGCCACGGGGCTGAGGCGTTCGGCTAGGTCGGGGTTGGCTGCTGCGTGAGCGGCCCGCTTCTCCTCCGGGGAGGGAACGTTCTCTTCCATGGAGCGAAGGTACTGCCCGGTGAGGGGCTGCTTCCCCTCCGGTCCTTGCATCGAACGCCTGTTCGGAATTACGCTGTTGTCATTCCAAGCAGGAGGGGCGCTGCGTCCCGGATGCGCTCCGGACCGCAGTCGGCCAACCGACTGTCACAGACCCTTCCTAGGTTCACCGCCGACAACTTCGAAGACCGACAGAACACGGACCAGACGGAAGACATACGGGAGAAGAGAGCAGATGGCGAAGCACGGTAGGACGATGAGCGGCGGCGACCTCGAAGCGGGGGCTGAGCGCACCAAGGCCCTCGATCTGGCCCTCGGGCAGATCGAGAAGCAGTTCGGCACCGGTGCCGTCATGAAGATGGGCGACAAGGGCGCCATGTCCATCGAGTCGGTACCCACCGGCGCCCTGGCCCTCGACCTCGCTCTCGGTATCGGCGGCATCCCCCGTGGCCGCGTCGTCGAGATCTTCGGGCCAGAGGGGTCCGGGAAGACCACTCTGGCCACCCACGTGGTGGCCGAGGCCCAGCGCAACGGTGGTATCTGCGCCTACATCGACGCCGAGCACGCCATGGACCCGACCTATGCCCGGTCCATCGGCGTCGACGTGGACGAGTTGCTCATCTCCCAGCCCGACACCGGCGAGCAGGCCCTCGAGATCGCCGACATGCTGATCCGCTCCGGCGCCCTCGACGTCGTGGTCATCGACTCGGTGGCCGCTCTGACGCCGCGGGCCGAGATTGAGGGCGAGATGGGCGACAGCCATGTCGGCCTGCAGGCCCGCCTGATGTCCCAGGCCCTGCGCAAGCTCACCTCGAACCTCAACAAGTCCAAAACCATCTGCGTCTTCATCAACCAGCTGCGGGAGAAGATCGGGGTGATGTTCGGTTCCCCGGAGACCACACCGGGTGGTCGGGCCCTGAAGTTCTACTCTTCGGTCCGCCTCGACATCCGCCGCATTGAGGCCATCAAGGATGGCGTCGAGGTGGTGGGTAACCGCACCCGGGTGAAGGTCGTGAAGAACAAGTGCGCCCCGCCGTTCCGGCAAGCGGAGTTCGACATCATGTACGGCCGAGGCATCAGCCGGGAGGGCTCGGTGGTCGACCTCGGCGTCGACCTCGGCGTCGTCAAGAAGTCGGGCGCTTGGTACACGTACGAAGGTGAGCAGTTGGGCCAGGGCAGGGAGAACGCTAAGAAGTTCCTGGCCGACAACCCCGAGGTCATGGTGGAGATCACCGACCGGGTCTGGCGGGAGGTCAGCCCCGATGAGGAGGAGGCCACCGAAGTGAAGATCGTCACCGACGAGTTCACCGAGGCTGACGATCTGCCCATTTCGCTCGAGGACTGACCCTCCTTCTGGGCGGTACCTGCCCAGAAGGGCTGCACGATTCCACCCCCATGTCTCCGCCGGGGTGGCAACGGGGCCGGGGCCCTAGCCTTGCCGGCGTGGAGTCCCTCGGAGAGGCGACCGCAGGGCGGTCGTACACGGTGCGCACCTACGGGTGCCAGATGAACGAGCACGACAGCGAGCGGATTGCCGGTCTGCTTGAGGCTGACGGGATGGTGCCCGCCGCTTCGGAGGACGAGGCCGACGTCATCGTGCTCAACACCTGCTGCATTCGGGAGAACGCCGACAACAAGCTCTACGGGGCGCTCGGCCACCTCAAAGCCCTCAAGGACCGCCGTCCCGACGTACAGGTAGCCGTCGGTGGCTGCCTGGCCCAGAAGGACAGGAACCGCATCCAAGAGCGTGCTGGGCATGTCGACGTCGTGTTCGGCACCCACAACGTTCACCGGGCCGTCGAACTGCTGGCCGAGGCCCGCGAGCACGGACCAGTCATGGAGATCCTCGAGGAGACTGCCCGCGGCGACGCCGAGGCCTTCCCCTCGGCCCTGCCTGCTCAGCGCGACGCCGACCACAAGGCCTGGGTGACCATCCAGATCGGCTGCGACAACTCCTGCGCCTTCTGCATCGTTCCGTCGGTCCGGGGCCCCGAGATCAGTCGCCCGTTCGGCGAGATGATCGCCGAGGTCGAAGGGCTGGCTGCCGACGGTGTCTCTGAGGTGACACTCTTGGGGCAGAACGTCAACTCGTATGGGCGCGACCTGACCCTGCGCCTCCGATCGATCGGTCCCGGCCCTGCCGACGAGTTCGAAGCTGGGACGTCCTGGGCGTCAGCCGACGACCGCCGGGCCCGCCCCCTATTCGCCGACCTATTGGGCGCCGTGGGCGCCGTCGAGGGGATCCGTCGTGTCCGGTTCACCAGCCCCCACCCCAAGGACCTCCGGCCAGAGACCATGGAGGCAATGGCCACCGTCCCGGAGGTCTGCGAGCATCTCCACCTGCCGCTGCAGTCTGGTAGTGATCGGATCCTGGCCGCTATGCATCGCGGCTACACCGCCGAGCGATACCTAGAGCGCCTCCACGCGGCTCGGGCCGGCATCGAAGACCTGGCCATCACCACCGATCTGATCGTAGGTTTTCCCGGTGAGACCGAGGATGACTTCGAGCGCACACTCGAGGTGGTGGCCGAGGCCGGCTATGACGCGGCCTACTGCTTCGTCTACTCCCCCCGAGAGGGCACCGAGGCGGCGGGTATGGTCGACCACTTCGTCGACCACAGCGTGTGCGTAGACCGTTTCGAACGCCTCCAGCGGGTTCTGCGCCGCTCGGCCACGCTCACCCATGAGTCCCGGATCGGCCGCATCGAGGAGGTTGTCGTGGAGGGTCCCGCCAAGCGGGAGCCCGGCCAGATCACCGCCCGGACCCGGCAGAACAAGTTGGTCCACTTCTCGGCCGCCGGCGGCTTGCGTGCTGGTACCTACGCGGACGTCCGCATCGTGGGGGCGGCCACCCACTACCTGCACGGTGAACTGCTCGAGGTCACCGCCCCACCCCGCCACCGACGTCGTATCCCCGTCGTTTCGGCCTGACCGGTGGAGCCCAACGGGCACCTCGCCATCGTTGGGGCCACTGCCTCGGGCAAGTCGTCACTTGCCTTGGAGGTGGCCCGACGCCGCCCGGGAACCGAACTGGTCTCCATGGATTCCATGGCCGTCTATCGGGGAATGGACGTGGGCACCGCTGCGCCGACGCTCGCCGAGCGGGTTGAGGTGCCCCACCACCTTCTCGATTTGGTGGAGCCGACCGAGGAATTCTCGGTGTCGAAGTTCCAGTGGGCTGCCCGAGCGGTACTCGACGACTTGTCGGCCCGGTCGGCCCGTGCCGTCCTGGTCGGGGGGACCGGTCTCCATGTGCGCGCGGTGGTTGACGACTTGGAGATCCCCGGCCGTTGGGACGCTGTCCGGGTGGACCTAGAGGCCGAACCGGACACAGCGGCCCTCCACACCCGACTCGGCGACCTTGATCCGGTCGCCGCTGGGCGCATGGAGTCCTCGAATCGGCGCCGCATAGTCCGGGCCCTTGAGGTGACCCTCGGATCCGGTCGACCGTTCTCGTCGTTTGGGCCCGGACTCAAGGCCTACCCGGCCAGCCCGTTCACCCAGGTTGGTCTGCACCTCGAGCGCAACCTTCTGGATCGTCGCATCGCCGACCGGTACCGGCGCCAGTTGGACGAAGGCTTCCTCGACGAGGTGAGGGCGCTGGCTGAAGTGCCTGGTGGTCTGTCCTCGACAGCCGCCCAGGCACTTGGATACCGGGAGTTACTCGCCCACCTGCGGGGCGAATGCACGCTGGAGGCCGCGATCGATGACGCCGCGGCGGCCACGAGACGCTTCGCCCGCCGCCAAGAGCGCTGGTTCCGTCGCGATCCCCGCATCGAGTGGTTCGAGGTTGGTGAAGATCCCCTGGTGGTTCTCGACGATGTGTTGGAGCGGTTCGACGCATGCCGACCCTGAGGGCTGACGTCAGCCGTTCCGAGACTCCCTCGCGGCCCGTCCTGACCCGGGAATGTCGCGCGGTTCCGGGGGGCAAGTGGGCGAGACTGGACCCGTGGAACTGACCTACCACCACGGCCTGGGGAACGACTTTCTCGTAGCATTCGTCGACGAGGTCCCCGCCGCCGGTGCCGAGTTGGCCCGCCGACTCTGCGCCCGACCCGCCGCCGGGGGAACTGTTGGCGCAGGGGCCGACGGTCTGGTTGTTGGCACCCACGCGCCTGGCGGCCGCTGGACATTCACCCTGTTCAACAGCGACGGAAGTCGGGCCGAAGTCAGCGGCAACGGCCTCCGCTGCTTTGGCCACGCCATCCTGCGGCGGACCGGTGCATCAGGAGGCGCCCTCGACGTGGAGGTCGATACAGCGGCCGGCCCCCGCCGCATCCGAGTCGAGGGATCGCCCGATGACACTGAAGTCCGGGCCGCCGTGGAGATGGGCAGCGCCGGCCCCGGCCCTGCCTTCGACGGCATCAACCTTGCTTTGGCACGGGTGCCCATCTACCACGCGGCCTCGACCGACCTCGGTAACCCTCACCTGGTCCTCGTGGTCGACAACCCCGACGATGTGGACCTGGCCGTTGCCGGTCCGGCGCTTGAGGCTTTCTTTGCCCCCATCGGCTGCAATATTCACTTTGTCGCTGTAGACGACCGGTCGACCGTTCAGCTGAGGCCTTGGGAGCGCGGCGCAGGCATCACCAAGGCCTGTGGCAGCGGGGCCTGCGCTTCCGCCCTCCTGGCACATGCTCTGGGTCTCGTAGACGACGAGGTCGAGGTGGTGATGCTCGGGGGTTCGGCCACCGTGGTCGTCGGCGATCCGGTCGTGCTCACCGGTCCGTCGGTCCGCGGGGACGACTACGTGGTCGACCCCGACGAGGTCCTCGCCGGTGGGTGACGACCGGCCGTATGGCCGCGACGACGACCTACCCGAGGGAACGCGCGGTCTTCCGGCCAGGGAGGCTCCCGGCGCTTCCGACCACCGGGGGGCCTTCGGCGAGTTCGGAGGCGAGGCCACTGGCCTCATCGACCGCACCTTCCGGGAACGCATCGTCCTGGCCGGCGTGACCCTGAACCGGAGCAACCCGGAGGCCACTGAGGCTTCCATGGACGAACTGGCCCGACTCGTAGACACGGCGGGCGCGGATCCGGTGGCACGAGTGGTGCAGACCCGCGAGGTTCCGGATAGGGCCACCTACGTCGGACAGGGCAAGGCACGTGAACTACGCACCGTGTCAGACTCACTGGACGCTGACACCGTGGTGTTCGACAACGAGCTCACACCGGCCCAGCAGGGAAATCTCGAGGAGATTCTCCACCGCACCGCGCTCGACCGGACGGCGGTGATCCTCGACATCTTCGCCCAGAACGCCAGCAGCCCCGAGGGCAAGGCACAGGTCGAACTAGCCCAACTGCGTTACCGCCTGCCCCGGCTCCGGCGGTCCGGCCGGACCTTCAGCCAGCAGGCCGGAGGTATTGGTACCCGGGGCCCCGGCGAGACCCAGTTGGAGGTGGACCGGCGCCGCCTTATGCGCCGGGTCAGCCGGCTGGAGTCGGACCTGGCTCGCATCCGGAAGAACCGATCCACCCAGTCCAAAGCTCGGCGGCGGACCAGCAACCGGTCGGTGGCGATCGTCGGCTACACCAACGCCGGCAAGTCGACGCTGTTGAACCGGCTCACCGACGCTGGGGTGCTCGTCGAGGACCGCCTGTTTGCCACGCTTGACGCCACCACCCGCCGACTGCAACTTCCGGGCGGCGAGGCAGTGTTTGTGAGCGACACGGTGGGTTTCGTCCGCAAGTTGCCCCACCAGTTGGTTGAGGCCTTCAAGTCCACCCTTGATGTGGTGGTCGACGCTGATCTCCTCGTCCACGTGGTCGACGCCTCGGACCCCGATCCGTGGGGAAGCATCGCCGCTGTGCGATCGGTCCTAGACGAGATCGGGGCCGATGGGGTTCCCGAGTTGTTCGCCTTCAACAAGGTCGACGCCTCGCCGGCCGCCGCACGTCGCCTCGTCGACCGCGAGCCCGGTTCGGTTTCGGTGTCGGCCACTACCGGCGAGGGGATTGACGACCTGCTATCGGTCATTGGGCGCCGCTTGCGGCGCCAGACGATCGTCGCCGAACTGCTGGTGCCTTACAGTCGGGGAGACGTTCTAGCCATGGCCCACCGGGAGGGCGAGGTACTCGGCTCGACCGAAGAAGAGGCTGGTTGGCGGCTTGTGGTTCGCGTCGATGAGGGTTCGGCAGGCCGTCTCGCTGACTTCCGGGTCGGCGAGCCTTCCGATGGGAGACTGCCCGAGTGAGCCCGTTTTCATTCCCGACCGGTTTCGTCCCCCCGGCCTATCCGTTTGACGTACCGCCCGAGGTGGTGGCCGCGGCACGAGCTGTCGAGGGCGGGGCCGTGGACCTGTCCCGTGGGATCCCATGCGACCCAGTTCCCGAGGTGGTGGCAGCCGCCCTGGCCGGCGACCCGGATCCGGCCCGACCGTATCCTCCGTCGATCGGGACCCCGGACCTGCTGGACGCCGTAGTCGGCTGGTGCGGACGTCGCATCGGCGTGTCCCTGGAGCCGACTCAGGTCGGAGCCTGCGTGGGCACTAAGGAAATGGTCACTGGCCTTCCGCACCTACTGCGGCTCCGCAACCCGGAACGGGACACCGTCCTCTACCCCTCGGTGGCCTACCCGTCCTACGAGATGGGGGCCACCCTTGCCGGCTGTCGGGCCGTGCCAGTGCCCCTTGACGGCGATTGGCGGATCGACGTGTCGGCCATCGACGAGACC
>JAZADN010000049.1:0-14682 GCA_036123585.1 Actinomycetota bacterium
CCTCGCCGACGACGCCGTCCACGACGGGGACTCGTACCCCGGTGGAATCCAAAGACTTGCAGACCAACCCATTCATCCTCGGTGGCCTGATCGCTCTGTCCGTCTTGGCGCTCATGACACTGATCCAGCTCTGGCGAAACCACAGGCCGCAGGACGATCAAGTCAAGGAGATTTCTGCGAAAAGGTTCCAGCAGCCCCCAGACCGCTCACCGGAATAGGGAGGTCTCGCCTCGGAGTCGGCAGAGGTCGTCAGTTTGAGGCGAGTTCGCACTTCTGGAGGAGGGCGTCGAAAACTATGTCGCCCCCGCTCAACAAGATCGAGTAGAGGCCAGTCTGGACGTTTCCGAAACCGAAGCTCCCGGCGTAGATCTTGTAGACGCCGGTCTGACACAACTGGACCGAAACGAACGAGTTGGTCCCCACGTGATCGTCGTTCGTCGCCACGCTGGCTCCCAGTGGCCCATATACCTCTAGGTAGGTGTCGAAGTGGCCGGACGTCATCTGGATCTGAATCGACGTTCCAGCGGTTCCAAAGAAGATCCACTCGTCGGACACGCCCGGGTGCTTGAAGTCCTGGACTTGCTGGTTTGGGAGCAGCATCTCCACGGCCACGATGGTCGTTGTCGGCACCACGGTCGTCGTGGGAGGAACCGGAAGGAACGACAGGCCGAGCTCGCGATCGATCAGGGCCCTTATGTGCCGCTCGTAGGTCGTCGGCCCATAAGTCCAGTCGGCGTCCATGCCCAGCACGATCTGGAGGACCTGGACCCGCTCGCTGGTCTCCCACCATCCATAGTCGTCGGTCAGCACCGCAACCTCATCGATCTCCGGTGCCGGCTCTTCGGCATCCGGATCGACGGGAAGGGTCGGTTCCAAAGTCGTCGTGGTGGTAACGCTCGGAACCAGCGAGGTGGTGGCCCGGACCGGCTCGGTGGTCGTCGACGGCACCGTGGTAGCGGTCGGAGTCGGCGGCTCAATGGTCGACGGCACCATCGCAGCCGATGTGGTAGGCGAGACGTCAGCCGTATTGGACGGAACGGTGTCCGAAACGGTGGTCACCGGGACCGTGGTGGGCACCACGACGACGTCGGGGTCGCTGCCAAACACCCCTGAGACGAGGGCAATCACGATGCCCGCCAGTACCACCGAACCGGCGACCAACACCCGGGTCCGGGTCTGATGACGCTCCCGTTCCTGCCGCTGGCGTTCCTCGGCCACCTCGAGTTGGGCGGCCACCTGCTCGCGATCGGCTTCGGCGGATTCCAACTGTTCGAGAACCCGAGCCCGTTCAACGCGAGCCGCGTCCTGCTCACGCTCGATTTGCTCAGCCGCCTTGCCAGCGGTCTCCCGCTCACGCTCCTGGGCGGCCTGTTCGGAAGCTTCGAGTTCCTCCTTGAGGCGCGCAATCTCCTCCCGGCTCTCGCGGAGCTTCATATGGAGGTAGTTGTTCTTCGCCATCAGGAAGTCTCTACTCGGCGCGCGTCATAGGAGATCGGAGAAACCATGCTGCCTGCTCGACGGAGGGGACACGTCTCAACGGCGTCCACCGCCGTCGGTAGGACATTCTGGCGTCCAGGCAGGTCATCACCACCACCCCATCACGGCCAGCATGACGGCAGCAGACGGGCCCGAGGTGGATTTGGAAGTTCAACGGACCAGCACCCGGAGCACCTCGGACGGATCACCGGCACCGAGAGCGTTCTCGTAGATGACCCGGACTAGGTACTCCTGTCCCGGCTCCAGACCCCCGATGCGGGCCGTGGTGGTGGCCGCACCAGCCTCGAACGTCTGCCACCCGTCACTGCCAGCCTGCGCCAGGTCCACCTTGACCCGGCTGAACGGCGATCCGCCGTCCGACGGCCGCTGCCAGCTGAACACCAAGGTCGACTCTCCACCAACCACCATCAAGCCGGTCGCGCGGCCGGGCACCGTGGCCGGTGTTGCGCCTACTGATCGGGTCCGGCTAGTGCCGATGGCCGTCACCACCGCCACCCGGAAGCGGTATGCCGTGCCATTTTGGAGTCCGTGCACGGTCGCTTCGGTGGCCGTCCCAATCACACCGCCGACCGGGCGCCAGGACGAACCGTCGTCGAAGGAGTATTCGATCCGGTGGTCGAGGACCGGCGAGCCGCCGTCGTGGTCCGTCGCCGTCCATGAGAGCGTCACCTCGCCGTCACCTACAGCGGCGTCCAGATCGGCGACCGGGTCGGGACGTCCGGGTACTGAGGTCACCACCTCCCCGGTCGGACCCGGACCCACCGCGGTGACTGCGGCGACCCGGAAGTCCTCCCGGGCACCGTTCATCAGGCCGGAGACGACCGCCACGGTGTCAATCGACAGCCCGTCGTCGACCAGGACCCATCCATCATCGACCCGTCGCTCCAGGACGTAGTCAAGGATCGGCGACCCTCCGTCGTCGGCCGGAGCCGACCAAGTGAGCCGAACCATGCCATCGCCGGTGACCGCGACCAGCCCGGTCGGAGCGTCTGGCTGCCCCACCACAACCGTCACAGGCACCGAGGCCGGACCCGCTCCTCTCCCGTTTACCGCCATCACCCGAAACTCGAGGGTGGACTCGTTGGCCAGCCCCGAAACCGTCAAGCTGGTCCCGGTGGTCGTCCCATCGTCGACGGTGGTCCACGCAACGCCGTCGGCCGAGTATTCGACAACGTGGTCGACCACTGGATCATCGCTCCCCGTGAACGCCGCCTCCCAAGTGAGTACGGCAATACCGTCGCCTCCCCGACCCTGCAGGCCCGTCGGAGCGGCCGGCGGACCAGCCGGCGAGACAGTCACCTGCATGGGCGCCAAGCTGCGCCCCATGGCGTCGACTGGTGTGACATGGAAGGTGTACGTCCGTCCATTGACCAACCCATCCACCGTGTAGTTGGGATCGACGAGGTTCTCCACGGTCTGCCAAGGATCACCCACCCGGGCCTCGATCCAGGCCGAGTGGCCACTCACCCGACTGGCCACATTCGGGTACGTCGGATCGTTACAAGCCCCGGACAGTCCGTAGGACGTCACACCGACTACCCGCAGCATCCCCAATTCGGCCGTCACCGGGCCGCCGCTGTCTCCTCCGCACGCCCCGACACCGGCCGGCCCACCGATGCACAACTCATCGCCGGAGCGGAAACCTCGCCAACTCCCGCAGTAGTCCGCACCAGGACCGCCCAGGACCCGACCGACAGAAGCCTTCAGGTCCGATTCGTACAGTTCGCTGTCGGCCGACACCGCTCCCCAGCCAGCCACCTCGACCGCTGTTCCGGCCAGCGGAAGGTCGCCGTCCTCCTGCCAGGGAATTGGCGTCCCATCGGCGGCGCCGGCAAGTTCGATTAGCCCGATGTCGTGGAGGATCCGATCAGCGTCATAGGCCTCGTGGATGTGGAGGGCCACCACGCCGATACGGTCGGCGGTGGTCACCGCTTCGAGGTTGGTCGCGCCGGCCACTACCTCGATCTCGTCAACCGCCTTATCGGCGACGCAGTGGGCAGCGGTCAGAACCCAGTGGGGGGCGATCAGGGTGCCCCCGCAGTATTGGGCTTGGAAGGCGTCTGGCTGTCCCGACGACAACAGGGCGACCACGTGGGTACGGTCTCCTGCAGCGACCTTCTCACCTCCCACGATGCTAGGGAGACGGACGCTAGGCCGCCGGTGGACCGAGCGGAGGGCCAATAAGGACGGGGGCAACGGCATCGGCCAGCGTCTTGCCATTCCACCTCGAATGACCGCCGTCCCGGACAGCACCCTCGTCTCGTCGTAGTAGACAAGCGAATACGAGGCGGCACCATCGGTCCCGTTCCACGCGAGTTGCACAAGGCGGTCACCGGCGGTGGCAACCAAGCCGTCTGCCTCGACCACCTTGACGGCGGCCATGGGCGCCGCAGTGGTTACCCCCGACCAGAGGCCCGAACCGACCTCGTTCACCGCCTGGACCCGGAACTGGTGAGCCACCCCGTTCCGGAGACCTTCGATCGTGGTCCCTCTCACCGATCCGTTTACCTCGACCGTGGTCCAGGACCCCTCACCGTCGCCCCCCGGGACTTCCCGGAGGTCAACCCGGAAGCGAGTAATGGGCGACCCGCCGCTGACTGGCGCGGACCAAGAGACATCCACGGCTCCGTCACCAGCTTCCACCGCGATGCCAGTCGGATGCCCGGGGGGCAGGATGTCTCCGTCCACGAGGCCCCACTCGCCAGCGCCCTCGACCTCAATGATCCGAGCGCCCAAGGGGATCCGGAGGCGACTCACCATGTCGCTATCCGCGGAAGCAACCTCCGTGGCGGCTCCACCATCGAAGCCCCTAGTACGGACGACGATCATCCCCGATCCGACATGGCGGTATCGAAGGGTGGTCCCACGGATATGAGCGGGGATGAGGAGCACCTCGTCGCCGCTGCCCAGCGTGATCCCGTCGACCTCTGGTCGGGTCGAGACGGCCTCGAACGAAAGAGTCCACTCTCCGTCGGCGACGACTTCGAGGGCAGCCATTGAACCGGGATCGTCAACGAGAGCCCGGCCCGAGACGGTACCCGACCGCTCCACGACGACCTCTACCTCCTCACCAGCCAGGTCGTGGGCCACCACCCGGAACGAGCCCGCTCCGGTATGGGAGTACGCAACTACACGGTGGTCAACGGGCGGAGGCTCGTCGAGGAGAACCTTCCGGTCACCGTTACCGACCATCTCCGGCGAGTTCGTGCCTACCGGGAGCATTACGTCGGCGAGGGAGAGACGCTCAGCCGTCGTGCCGTTCCGGCCAGCGTCCAGCCCAGCGAAGAAGGCCAGGATCGTCGCGCCGAAGGACTGGGCCTGCTCACGGCTCACGCAGTAGTGGTCAGCCACCCGGTCGAGAACGGCCAGGTCGGTCCCTGTCCACGTGGTGGCAAACCTGTGCGGGCGGTAGGGATCGAGTTGGACGTCCAGACCAAGGTCACACTCATGGTCGGTCCGGCCGGAGATCTGCAGGATGAAGTCGACGACGCCGACGCCGACCTTTTGGAGTTCGGCCGGCGTGTCGTAGTCCAGGTGGTCGGTAGCCCACTGCAAGTCCACCAGGTCCGCTTCGCCGTAACCGGTCCCTACGACGTCCGCCCGGGCAGGGCCGGAACCAGTAGTGGCAAAGACGGCCGTCGCTACCACGACAAAGAACAGGAATGCGGCGAAGCGGTGGATCACCGGTGACGCGGTCCGGTCGGGGACGTGGGTCGGTGGCTGCACCGGACCTCCCGTCTGCTCGTCACCGGCGGACCCCACCCTAGGCTCCGGCCATGTCCATCGAACCGGCAGCTGAGACGTCGCCATCCGAGGGTTCCAGTGGCCCTCCCCCAGCTGATCCGGCAGACGTGGCCTTCGCCGTGCAGATCGCCCGGGAAGCGGGCGCCCTGACCCTGAAACACTTCCGCAGTCCCAACCTCCATGTGGAGGGCAAGGACGACGGGACCCCGGTCACGGTGGCTGACCGGGGTGCAGAACGCCTGCTCCGGGAGCGGATCTCGGCTACCCATCCGTGTGATGCCCTGGTCGGCGAGGAGGAGGCCGACAGCGAAGGCACCTCGGGTCGCACGTGGATTCTTGATCCGATCGACGGAACCCAGTCGTTCGTGCACGGCGTTCCCCTGTACGCCAACCTCGTCGCCCTTGAGGACGAGCACGGTCCGGCCGTTGGTGTGATCAACGTGCCGGGTCTCGAAGAGTGCGTGTGGGCCGGTCGGGGACGTGGCTGTTTCGTGGACGGAAAGCCCTCCCACGTCACGGATCGGGATGACCTCCACGGCGCATGCATCGTCACCAGCGGCGTTGACTACTGGCCGTCGGCCGACCGTCTCGATGCCTTCGTGGGGCGGGGCGCGTTGATCCGAACGTGGGGTGACGCCTACGGCTATGTCCTGGTGGCCACAGGCCGGGCCGATGCCATGGTCGACCCGATCGTGAATCGGTGGGATGTAGCGCCGATGCTGACCATCCTCCCCGAAGCCGGTGGCGTATTCACCGATCTGTCGGGCAGTTTCACCGCCGAGGGAGGCGACGCCCTGGCCACCAACGCCGCTCTGGCCCCCCAGATCCTGGATCTCGTCGGCCGCTAACCCCCAGCTCCCGGCCGGACCCAATGACGGGATGGCAGCCTCAGATCCGCGTCGTCAGGGGACGCCGTCAGTTGAGGGCCCTCTCCCCTTCGAAGACCTGCGCCTCGAGGCCCCGTCCGGCTAGGTCGTCGAGGAAGGCGACTGGCTCGACCATCTCGCCGAGGCCAACCATGCCGCAGACCCGGTGGCGGCCGGACAGGATCCACTCGGCGGTGGTGGCCGCCACTGTCGCCGCGGCGACTGCCGGCCGCTCAGTCGCTCCCAGCACCAACACGTCGCTGGCGGTGCCCCGAAGGCCTCGGACCTCTACCCGGATCGCCCCGGACCCGCCCTCGGTGTGGGGGGGCGAGAGCATGGGCAGTGGAGCAGTTAGCCGGTCGCGCCGGGTGGCCGCCATACGGGCCGTGATCCGGGCGACCTCGGGCAGCGCGTGGTGCAAGAGAACCGGATCAGGCAGCGCCGCCCGGTAGCAGTCCCTCGGGCCGACTGGATCGGGAAACCAGAAAAGTTCCCGACCGGAACCTCCCGGTCGACGAATCCAGCCACCTCCACTGGACGCTTCGTCCTCGCCTGCGACTCCGGTAGGAGCGCCCCTCCAGTCATAAGACCTGCGACTGAGTGCCCGGTGGTGGACCAGGGCGCAGGCTGGCCCACCGGTCCCCGCCTTGGCCACGTGGACCTCGGTCACCTCATCGAACCAGGCGGCAGCGTGGACGGCCAGCACACAAGAAAGCCCCGGTCCAAAGCCGGATCCGACGGCGACCGGCACGCCAGCCCGTGCGGCCTCGTTAGCGAGGCGGAGCACTGAGACCGTCTCGGCGAGACCGTCCCCAACGAGCACGGCCGGTCGACCGGCCTCGATGGTCGCGGCGGTGGCCTCCACCTGCGTGCCCCTCGGCGACGCCACTACCACCAGGTCGGCCTCGAGGTGACCAGGAAAGGGAGCGTGTTCAACCACCACCCGCGACCCGAGAGCGCGCGAGGCGCTGGCTAGGCGGTCGGGCTCTATGTCGCGCAGCACGATCCGATCTACGGCGTCCGACGCCAGCAGGCGCCGGGCCACCCGGGCGCCCACGGCACCGGCACCAAGGACGGCGACACACGTCATCGTCGAGGAGGCCTCAAGGTCATTGCCACCGGTGGCTCACCGGCGATCCGGACCGGCAAGGGGACGCCAGCCTCCAGATCGGCGGGTCACGGCCTCGCCGCCACGGATTCGCAGGGCGGCCGCCACGGCGGCCGCCACTCCCACCGCGGCTAGGGCTCTTCGGATGGCGTCCATGGACGTGGGGCTAGCTGGAATCGAACCAGCGACCTCACCCTTATCAGGGGTGCGCTCTAACCGACTGAGCTATAGCCCCGGAGACTCGGAAACGGTATCGGCGCCTGGCGAGGCCTCACTACTCGCCGGAGAGGTGTCCGGCTGGCCTTGGACGCCCTCCGGGACCACGAAGTCGCCCCGTCGTAAGCGCCGCTGACGGACCGCGGTCTCCTCCTCCACCATGGTGAAACGAACACCGCCGGTCAGGTCGCTGATCAAGTTGAAAAGGACCACTAGGACGACGGTGACCCCAATGCCGCCCACCACAAGCACCAAACCGCCGAGCACGAAGATCCTGAAGATATGGGTGGTGTCGAACTCGAATGTCTCAAGGGCGAACAGATCCTCAATGAACGACTCGACCTTGCCGATGGTCCCCGCCTCGTCGGCGGCACTCCACAGCATCCGGGTGGCGATGACCAGCAGGCCCCAGACACACAGGTAGAAGACGAGGCTGACCTTCAGGACGGACCACGGTTCGATGTGCCGAACCAGACGGCGCACCCGGCGAACCCGGTAGCCGCCCAAAGGAGTTGAAGGCCCCGAGGGGCGGGTCGGTTCGATGCGAGAGCCAGCGGGCCGACGGAAGCGGGGGATCCGACTCCGATCGTTCTGGACGACCGGCACGGCCTCCTGGTCGTACAACGCTTCATCCTGACTGTCTCCGTGACCCTCCTCGGTATCGTCGCCCTCTGGATCGCCGGTGGCCCGGGCCAGCAGGTCGGCTGATGAGAGGACCGTCGGCTCCGACTGCTCAACCTCCGCGAACGAGGTCTCGTCGGTCGCCGCTTTCGGCAGGTCCCCACCGGCGCCGCCCGAAGCCTCCTCGGAATCCGAGGCCGTCTCATAAGGACGTTGGTCGTCGGTCTCGTCGGTGGCCACGGGCCCGGAGTCTACGGGTCCATCTCTCCGGCGATCGGGCGGGCCTGAGCCGTTGCCTCGTCGTGGCACGGACTCAGCCGATCTTTACGCTTACTTCCACCACCTTCCACCACCCAGCTTCGTGGCGGGAGGCGTCAGGAGGTCTAGGGAAGTCGGGGGCTCAGTCCTCTTCGCCGACCTCGTCGGAGATCTCGTCATGGGGTACCGGAGAGACGGCGACAACCTCCTGGTCGTCGCCGGGGGACATCACCCGCACCCCGGTGGCGTCCCGGCCCTGAATCGAGATGTCCGAGGCCGGCATCCGGATGATCATCCCAGCCGTCGTCACCGCGAACAGGTCGTCGTCCTCGGACACCACCAGTGCTCCAGCCACCCGGCCTCGGTCATCGGTGGTCCGTATGCCCCGGACGCCTAGGCCAGCCCGGCCCTTGGTGACGAACTCGTCCAGGGCCGTCCGTTTGCCGTAACCCTCAGTGGTGAGATGGAAGATCAGGGCATCGTCGCGGGCCACGCAGCACGACACCAGTTCGTCGCCAACGCGGAACTTCATGCCCCGCACGCCGGCCGCATCGCGGCCCATAGGCCTGACGTCGTCCTCAGAGATCCTCAGGGTCTGGCCGGACCGCGACACCAAGAACAGCTCGTCGGAACCACTTGTGGCCACTACAGCCACCAGCTCGTCACCTTCGTTGAGGCGCACCGCGATCAGGCCAGCCTTCAGTGACGAGTCGTATGCAGTGAAGAGCGTTTTCTTGACCCGGCCGCTTCGGGTGGCGAAGAACAGGAATCGGTTGGACTCGTAGTCCCGGGTGTCGATGACGGCTTGGATCCGCTCCTCTGGCTGAAGGGGGAGCAGGTTCACGATCGAGGTGCCCCTGGCCGTCCGCGACGCCATCGGAACCTCGTGAGCCTTTAACCGGTAGACCTTCCCGCGTGTCGAAAAGAACAGCAGGTAGGCGTGGGCCGTGGTGTGGATCAGATGGGCCACAGCGTCCTCGTCCTTGAGTTTGGCGCCGGTCACCCCTTTGCCTCCGCGAGCCTGTGTCCGGAACTCACCGGTGGACATGGTCTTCACGTAGCCCGAGGTGCTCATGGCGAACACCAACTCCTCATCGTCGATGAGGTCTTCGATGTCCAACTCACCGGGATCGTGGACCAGTTCACTGCGTCGGGGCGTGGCATATTTCTCGCGGACGGCGGCCAGTTCTTCCTTGATGACACCCCGCAGGCGCTCTTCGTCGGCGAGAATCGCCTCCAATTCAGCGATAGTGACTTGCAGTTCGGCCATCCGTTCCTCGAGGTTGGCGCGGCCCAAGCGGGTCAGGCGGGCCAGCTGCATGTCGAGGATGTGATTGGCCTGGACCTCGCTGAAGCCGAAGCCATCGGCCATCAGGTGGACCCGGGCCGTGGCCCGGTCCTCAGAGCCCCGGATGAGGGCGATGATGTCGTCGATCTGGTCGAGCGCCTTCAGCAGTCCCTCGGTGATGTGCGCCTCGTCACGGGCCTTGGCCAGCCTGTACTCACTCCGGCGACGCACGACCTCGACCTGGTGGTCCACGTAAGCCACCAACAGGTCGCGGAGATTCAGTGTCCGGGGAACCCCGTCGACCAGGGCGACCGTGTTGACCGAGAAGGTGGTCTGCAGTGGCGTGCGCTTGAACAAGTTGTTCAGGATGACCAGCGCCGGCGCGTCGCGCTTGAGCGTGATGACGATCCGGGTGAAGCCCTGCGCCGACTCGTCGTTCACGTCGGCAATGCCGTCGATCTCCCGGGCATCGACCAAATCTCGGATCTTGGACATGATCAGATTCGGGCTGGCTTGGTAAGGCAACTCGGTGACCACGATCCGGCTCGTCCGCGGTCCTTCCTCGATGTCGGTCCGGGCCCGCATCCGGACCTGACCGCGCCCCGTCCGGTATGCCTCGTGAATGCCGGACCGTCCGAGGATCAGGCCTCCGGTCGGGAAGTCGGGTGCCGGAAGATGAGCCATCAGGTCGTCCGGCGTGGCGTCCGGATCTTCGATCAGGTGGATGGTGGCGTCGACCACTTCGCCCAGGTTGTGAGTGGGGATGTTGGTCGCCATGCCCACGGCAATGCCCTGACTGCCGTTGACTAGCAGGTTTGGGAACCGGGCCGGCAAAACTTCTGGCTCACTGAACTCACCCGAGTAGTTGTCAACGAAGTCGACGGTGTCCTCGTCGATGCCATCCAGCAGTTCAAGGGCCAGTGGATCAAGCCGACACTCGGTGTAGCGAGCAGCGGCTGGGGCATCATCGGGCGAGTAGCCGAAGTTCCCTTTGGGATGAACGAGGGGATTACGGAGGCTGAAGTCCTGGCCCATACGAACCAGTGCGTCGTAGATCGCCTGGTCTCCATGTGGGTGGTACTTGCCCATGACCTCGCCGGTCACACGAGCGCACTTCATGGTCGGCCGGTCGGGCCGGGCTCCGAGGTCGAACATGCCCCAGAGGATCCGACGGTGCACGGGCTTCAGGCCGTCGCGGGCGTCCGGCAGAGCCCGGGACACGATGACCGACATGGCGTAGTCCAGGAAGGACTGCTCCATCTCCTCCTGGATCTCGATTGGCTGGATGGAGCCCAGAACCGCTCCTCCGTTCGAGCCTCCATCCGGCTCGACCTGCTGGATGTCGGTGTCGTCGGCCATCAGATGTCGAGGAACCGCACGTCATGGGCGTGGGTCTGGATGAACCGCTTCCGGTTCTCCACGTCCTCGCCCATCAGTGTCGAAAAGACCTCGTCGGCGATGGCCAGCATCTCCACCGAAACCTGCAGGAGACTCCGACGGGTCGGTTCCATTGTCGTATCGCGCAGCTCGTCGAAGTCCATCTCACCGAGACCCTTGAGCCGCTGGAACTCCTTCTTATGACCAGAGTGCTCGACCATGAAGGCGTCCTTGGCGTGGTCATCCTTCAGGTACACCTTCTCCCGGCCCACGACCGTCGAATAGAGCGGCGGTTGGGCTATGTAGACGTGCCCGGCCTCCACGAGAGCCCGCATCTGGCGGAAGAAGAAGGTGAGCAGGAGGGTCCGGATGTGGCTGCCATCAACGTCGGCGTCGCATAACAGGATCACCTTGTGGTACCGGATCCGCTCGACGTCGAAGTCCTCGCCGAACCCGGCCCCTATGGCCTGGATCAGAGTTTGGATCTCGGCGTTCTTGAGCATCCGGTCGGACCGAGCCCGCTCGACATTCAAGATCTTCCCCCGGATGGGAAGGATGGCCATGGTGTGTGGGTCACGGGCTTGGACTGCCGAACCACCGGCCGAATCGCCCTCCACGATGAACAACTCCGACTCGCGGGGGTCCTTCGAGGCACAGTCCTTCAGCTTTTCGGGCATACCAGCACCGTCGAGGGCCGACTTGCGACGAGCAGACCGGCGAGCGTCCTGGGCGGCAATGCGAGCCCGCTGGGCATTGACCGCCTTCTGGACAACCCGCTTGGCCTCCGACGGATGCTCCTCAAGCCAGTCGGCTAGCCGATCGTTCGTGGTCCGCTGGACGAGTGAGCGGGTCTCGACATTGCCCAACTTCGACTTGGTCTGGCCCTCAAACTGTGGTTCGCCGAGACGGACGCTGATAATGGCGGTCAGTCCCTCGCGGATGTCCTCGCCCTGAAGGTTGTCCTCCTTGTCACGCAAGAGGCCCTTCTTCTTCGCGTAGCGGTTCATCACCGCAGTGAGGGCGCTACGAAAGCCCTCCTCGTGCATGCCACCCTCAAGGGTGTTGATGCCGTTGGCGAACGAGTGGAGGCCATCGGAGTTGAAGCCGGTGTTCCACTGGAAGGCGATCTCGACCTCCTGGCCGTCCTCAGCGCCCTCCAGGTACCCGACCTCGCTGAACAGGGACTCTTTGGATGCGTTCACATGGGCGACGAAGTCCCGAATGCCACCCTCGTAGCAGTATTCGACCTGGTCGTGCCGTTCATCGGTCCGTTCGTCCCAGAGACAGATCCGCAGTCCCCGGTTGAGGAAGGCCATCATCTGGAACCGCTCGGCCAGCGTCTGGAACCGGAACCGGGTCTCATCGAAGATGGTTCCGTCAGGCCAAAAGCGAACCGTGGTCCCAGTCCGGCCGTCAGGGGAGTCACTGGTCTCGCCCAGTCGGGTCTCGAGGCAGCCACCATCCACGAAGTCCATGTAATGGCGTCGGCCGTTCCGGTCGATCTCAACCTGGACGCGGGACGACAGGGCATTGACCACTGAAATCCCCACGCCGTGGAGGCCACCAGACACCTTGTAGCCCTCACCGCCGAACTTGCCTCCGGCGTGGAGCACGGTAAACACCACCTCAGCTGCCGTCAGGTCCTCGTACTGGTGGTGAAACTCGACGGGGATACCCCGCCCGTCGTCGGACACCTCGCACGATCCGTCATCATGCAGGGTGACCTCGATGGTGGTGCAGTAGCCAGCCATGGCCTCATCAACGGAGTTGTCGACGACCTCCCAAACCAGATGGTGGAGGCCAGTCGGGCCAGTCGACCCGATGTACATGCCGGGTCGCTTACGGACCGCCTCGAGGCCCTCCAGGACGGTGATATCGGCCGCCTCATAGGACGTCTCAGTGCTGGTCATCGGATCACCTTCGCGGGAGTCGCCACCGGAAGGGAAAGCCTGCCTGGAAGAGGTGCCGTTTGGGTGGAAAACCGCTGGTCAGAGGGCATCTTCACAGTCTGGTCAGCCTACCATCGTAGGCCTTCTGGACCACGGATCTCAGGGCCCGTTCTGGGGCTCCACCCGCACCTTCACCGCCGTAATTGTCCCACGTCCGACAAGGACGTCGAGGCGCTCCAAGAGTCGGGCTTCCAGCCATGCCACCTGGCTGGCCCAGGCTGGATCGTCGACGCCGACCACCAGTTCCGATCCACGCACCGCTACGGCCCTGACATGGGTCGCCAGTTCCTCGCCGACAACCTCCGGCCACCGTTCAACGACCAGCGTCGTGCTGTCTATGTCGGGTGCCCCGAGGCCGGCCAACAACCGCTCCAGGGTCTGCCTCAGGGGCACCGGTCCCGACCGCCGGGTCATCCCGAGACCCTTGAGCCCATACCGGACAGGTCGAGCACGTCGTCGAAGCGGATACCGGCCGGCAAAGCGGTGGCAGCCGTCACCACCACCTGGGCCTCGGGTACCAGTGAGACCAGAGCTTCGGCCCGATCCCGGTCTAACTCGGAGAACACGTCGTCCAGAAGGACCACGGGCGTCGTTCCTACCCTCTCGGCAACCAACTGATGGCCAGCAAGGCGAAGTGCGAGAGCCACCGACCGCTGTTCGCCCTGCGAGGCGTGCGTCCGGGCCGGCATCCCGTCCAGGGTCAGGAGCACGTCGTCCCGCTGCGGACCGGTGGTGGTCATTCCGCGCCGGAGGTCGTCGTCCCGAACCCGGCGGAGGGAGGCAGCGAGGCCCTCGCCGGACCAGTCGTCCACCACCGACGCCTCCAAGGTGCTGCGGCCGTCGGTGAGGTGGTCCGCGACCGCGGCAGCAAAGGGCTTAAGTGCTATGAGGGCGTCGGCCCGCGCCCGAGCAAGGGCTTCACCTGCCGAGACCAACTTCTCGTCCCACACGTCGAGAGTGGCCGATACGTCGGGGGTCAGCCGCCCGCGAGCCTGCTTGAGGAGGGCGTTGCGCTGCCGCAGCACGCGGTCAACCTCGCTACGGAGTCCATAGTTCCGAGGATGGAGGTCCACGAGGAGGTCGTCGATCCACATGCGGCGTCCTCCAGGGGATCCCTTCACCAGGAGAAGATCGTCGGGAGAGAAGACAGTGGTCAGGAAGTGGCCGAGGAGATCACGAAGGCGGTTCACCTTCTGACGGTTCACCTGAATCCGGTTCCGGCCGCTCGGCGATAGTTCGGCCTCGAGGAGGATGACTCGTCCGCCCTCCTCTACCTCAGCGCGGACGATGGCGCGCTCCGCTCCCAGCCTGACCAGTGCCGCGGTGGGCGCTCCCCGGAACGATGAACCTCGGGACAACCAGGCTATGGCCTCCAACACGTTGGTCTTCCCCCAACCGTTCGGCCCCAAAAGGAGCGTCATGCCGGGATCTAGGGACAGGTCGATCTCGCGGTGATTGCGGTAGTCGGTCAGCCAGAGGCGGGTGATGGTCACAGTCAGTCCCGGGTGTCAACCTCCGGGATCGTCTCCGTCTGGCCGGGGGTCAGGACACCCGGACCGGCATCAGGAGGTATAGGAACTGCTCGTCGCCGATGGAACGGAGCACCGCTGGCCGGCTGGCTTCGCTGGTCTCGAGCCGGACCTCGTCGCCGGGACTTACCTCCAAGCCATCGAGGAGGAACTGGGGATTGAAGGCCACCGTTAGGTCTTCGCCCGTGTACTCGGCGTCAACGGTCTCCCTTGCTTGACCGACGTCTTG
>JAZADN010000050.1:0-31205 GCA_036123585.1 Actinomycetota bacterium
TGTTCCTGTGCACCCTGCTGACCTCTCCCGTCACCGAACTGGGCGAGGTCCTGGACCAGACCCAGACCGCCCTGGCGGGGTGGTGGAAGGTCCTCGACGTGCTGGACACCGAGGTCGACCTGGTCGACCCGGAGGTACCGGTGGCGCTGCCCGGAGGTCCACTGGAGGTCCGGGTAGAGGGGGTGGAGTTCGCCTACCGGACGGGGGGCCGCGTCCTGCACGGCATAGACGTGGTCCTGCCGGCCGCCGCTTCGGTGGCCGTGGTCGGCGAGACCGGCTCTGGTAAGACGACGTTCGCCCGCCTGCTGGCCCGTCTGGCCGACCCGACCGCCGGCAGGGTGGTGGTCGGCGGCGTCGACCTGCGCGGTGCCGACCCCGACCACCGTCGGCGCTCGATCCGCATGGTCCCCCAGGACGGCTTCCTTTTCGACACCACCATCGCCGAGAACGTCCGGTACGGCCGGGCCGACGCCACGATGGCTGACGTGGAGGCTTCGGTGGCTGCTCTCGGCCTGAGCGGCTGGGTGGACGGCCTAGCCGACGGGGTACACACCCGGGTCGGAGAGCGCGGCGAAGGCCTGTCGGTTGGCGAACGGCAGTTAGTGGCCCTGGCCCGGGCCCAGTTGGCCGATCCAGGTCTGCTGGTCCTTGACGAGGCCACTTCGGCCGTCGACCCTGAAACTGAGACCACGCTTGAGCGGGCGATGGAACGGCTGGCTGCCGGCAGGACCACGGTCAGCGTGGCCCACCGGTTGTCGACGGCTGAAAGGGCCGACTTGGTGCTGGTATTCGACGACGGGCGGATTGCCGAATCCGGCCAACACGACGACCTGGTGGCCGCCGGAGGGGTGTATGCGGGTCTGCACGCCTCGTGGTTGGGCGGTACCCGGGATTCGTTGTGAGCAACGGGGCTGAGGCGACCTCAGGACCGGGCGACCCGATCAACCCGGAGGGGGGCCAATCGGCTGCCAGTTGGGACGCCGTGGTGGCGGGCCTCCCGGCGGTGCCAGATCCCTGGCCCCCCCAGGGACCGATCGTGCTGGTCGCCCCGCACCCCGACGATGAGTTGCTCGGCGCGGGGGCCACGCTGGCCGCGGCCTCCGATGCGGGCACGGAGGTGCGCGTCGTGGCGACCACCGACGGCGAGATGTCGCACCCCCATCTGTCAGCGGCGGGCCGCGACAGAATGGTGGATCGGCGCCTGGCCGAGACAACTGCCGCCTACACAGCGGCGGGCATCCGGGCCAACCGGACACGGCTCTCGCTCTCCGACGGAGGCTCCGTCGACGGGGCCTCGTGGGAGGCCGGCCTGGCCGCGGGCCTAGCACCGGTGCTGGCCGGCGCAGCGACCTGCCTCGTCCCGTGGGCGCACGACGGCCATCCCGATCACGATGCCTGCGGTCGCGTGGCCCGCCGCCTCTGCGCTGGGCTGGGTGTGGCCTGCGTGGAGTTCCCAATCTGGTCGTGGAACTGGGACAACCCAGAGGACCCCCGGATTCCGTTCGGCCGGGCGGTCAGGTTCGACCTGCCGGAAGCGCGATCCGACGGACTCGGCGAGGACCTGCACGCTCGCAAGCAGGCCGGCCTGGCCGCCTACGCCAGCCAGGTCCGCTCCGAGGATGGCAACCGTCCGGTCCTACCGGCGGGATTCCTGGCCCACTTCGCCCGCCCTGCCGAGGTCTTCCTGTTGCCCGGTTGAGGCGATTCCCCCGGAACCGACCCAGAGCAGCGTGCTATGCCGGCTCGGTGGAGCCGGTCAACGGAACCCATCGGTAGTCTCGAAACGACCGTCCGGCCATCTAGCCATGGTGGTCCGAACCCCCGACGACAGGAACCTTCCGTGAGCACGACCCCCGTCCGTGTGGCCGTCACCGGTGCCGCTGGCCAGATCGGCTACAGCCTCGTCTACCGCATAGCCAGCGGCGCCCTGCTCGGCTCCGACCAGCCGGTCGTCCTCCAGTTGCTGGAGATTCCGCCGGCCATGGGCGCGCTGGAGGGTGTTGCCATGGAGCTCGACGACTGTGCCTTCCCACTGCTGGCCGACATGGTCCTTACCGACGATCCGGGTACGGCTTTCGACTCGGCCAACGTGGCCCTGCTGGTTGGTTCCCGTCCCCGGACCAAGGGCATGGAGCGCCAGGACCTGCTGGAGGCAAACGGGGCCATCTTCACCGTGCAGGGTCGGGCGCTCAACGACCGGGCCGCCGACGACCTGAAGGTGCTGGTGGTCGGCAACCCGGCCAACACCAACAGCTTGATTGCTATGAACAGCGCGCCGGACGTGCCCGACGAGCGCTTCACCGCCATGATGCGCCTCGACCACAACCGGGCCATGACGCAGGTGGCCCAGAAGCTGGGCGTGGCAGTCACCGAGGTCTCCAATATGACCATCTGGGGCAACCACTCGGCCACTCAGTATCCGGATCTGTTCCACTGCCGGGTCGGCGGGACCTCCGCGGCCGAGGCTGTCGGGGACCAGTCGTGGCTGGAAGACGACTTCATCCCCACCGTGCAGCAGCGCGGCGCGGCCATCATCGAGGCGCGCGGGGCGTCAAGTGCGGCGTCGGCGGCCAATGCGGCCATAGACCACGTGCACGACTGGATGATGGGCACCGCCGAGGACGACTGGGTGAGTATGGGTGTCCCGTCGGACGGCACCTATGGCGTGCCCGAAGGCCTGCTGTGTGGCTTCCCCACCCGCTGCGAGGGCGGAGAATGGTCGATTGTGCAGGGCCTGGAACTCGACGAGTTCTCGCGGACCCGGATCGACGCCTCGGTGGCCGAACTAGAGGCCGAGCGCGAGATGGTCCGGAGCCTCGGGCTGATCTGAACTGTCTTCCGCTAGGGGGCCGGCACTAGTCGGGCGGCTTCCTAGTCGTCCTCCCACGACACGGGATCGCCGACGGCGACGTCTGCGTCGGCGAGGGCCATGCAGGTGAGCCCGCCGCGCCACCCGGTGGCCATGGCGGCCCGCAGGCCATCGTGGGCAGCGTCCATGAACCGGCACGGGCGGGTCTCACCGGTCACCCGGAGGCGGGTGGCCCCAATTCGCAGGACCCGGTCGGTCGAGTCCGCCAGTCCGGTCAGGCCGGTGACGACCAGGTTGGCCCGTCGCACCTCGGCATCGAGCGCAGCTCCGGCCTCGGCGTTGGCCGCCTCCCAATCTTCGAGGGCCAGGACGGTGATCTGGCGGGGCCCGCCCCACTCGGCATTCCCGGCCAGACCGTTGTCGGCCAGCGTGCGGGCCGTGGCGACCTCCTGCATCGGCTTGCCCTTTGCCGGCTTGAGGAAGATGTGGACGAGTTCAGCCATCGTCCGAAGGTAGCTGAGCGGGGGCCAGCAGCCCGCCTAGGTCATCGAGCAGGCCCTGGGCGGCGACCAGTGCCCGGGGGTCGCCGTGGATTGCCAGGTCACCGTTGATGACGGCCCGCAACGGGTCCATCGAGCCGTCGGTCAGGGCCAGGGCGGTCGTTCGATCTGTCCGGAAGGCGGCGTCCGGCTCGTTGGCCGGTCCGGCGACCACCCGGGCGGCCCCGTCAGCCACCACCAGATGCCATGTAGGGCCGTCATCCACCCGGTACTCGACGACTAAGGACACATCGTTGGGCACGTTGCGACCATGGGCGGCGGCCGCCAAGGCCTCGATCCATCCATCGGTCAGGGGCTCCACCACGGTGGCGCAGCCTACGGGTGCTACGGCTACGGTCCCGGCGCGACGCCAGAGGGAGGACGCGATGACCGGAGGCGAGGCGCGGGAACTGGGTCGCGGGGAGAAGGCCTGGGACTTCGGCACTGTTCGTGGTCGCTGGCGCCGGATGGAGGGCCCTGAGGACGTTCTCGACCTGATGGACGGAGAGGGGCTCGACGACGAGCTGGGCCTAGTGGCCGTGGTCCGCGACGCAGGGGCCACCTTCCTCGGTCCGGTGTTCGAGGACCTGGTCGGCGTGGTCTGCACCGGCGGCACCATCCGCAGCCACATCGGAATCGTCAGCCGGGAGTACCGGGTGCCGGGGATCATCGGTGTGACGCTGACTGCCGAGCCGGCCGACGGGATCCTCGTGGAGCTCGACGCCACCGGCCCCGACGGTGTGGTCCGAACCCCACCGGCGTGACCACCACCAGTGGTGGCCGGGAGGCCCCCGGCCCAGCGGCGATGCGGGAGCGGGTAAACGGTTGGTTGGATGCCATCAATCCGGTTACGAAGCGGCTGGTGGCCGAGCGGACGGCCTACGACTCGCAACTCATCCCGGTCACCGAGTACGTCACCGTCTCGTGCATCGAGGCATTCCTCCGGTACCCGGATGCAGTGGCCACCATCACTAAGGCCATGGCACCGGAAGAGATCGGCGCCGTGGCGCGGCGACCGGGCTGCCAGGCCGACTCGGTGTACCTGTGGGGGGTGGCCAACTTCCCCCTCATCGGCCGCAACGTGATGAACATGGTCGATCCAACGCTGGACGCCGGCATGCCCGGCCTTTCCCGGATGCACGACGTCCTCGACTTCTGGTCCCGGACGTCGCGGGCCTACCGGGGCGGTGACCACCTGCATGCGGCAGAGGCGGGCGACCGGGTGGACGTCCTTCCCGAGGCCACGGTCAATGCCCTGGTCGGGATGGCCACGCCGGTCGACGAGGGACGTCGGGACCGGATCCGTCGGGCCAACGCCACGATCGTCAACCACCTCTTCCTGCTCTACTTCGACACCCGGGTCGGGCATGCCGACAGCGGGCCTTACCGCCTTGACGATGGCCGGGTGGTCATCGTGCGGGACTACCACCGACTCGCCGAGAGTGACCTGGCGTGGTCATCGGTGGCAGCAGGGGTTCCGTACTCGAACCTGACCGCGGTGCTGGTGTTCGACGCCGAGGTTGACCTCCGGGTCACCGACTACGGGACGACGGTGAGCACGCCGGAGGACTACCTGGAGCACCTGGTCGGCTTCGGGGCCGGCACCACTGACGGGATGGAGCCGGGTGGACCATCCCGGCTGGAGATGCCCCATCCACTGTCCGATGACGAGTTCCTCCGGGTGGCCGCCGAAGCGAAGGCCGCTCAGCGCCGTCACTACCGGGACATTGTGGACATGGACCGCGACCAGCGCATCGCCTGCGGTGCCTACGTGTACTTCACCTTCCTGCGCCCCTTCGCCGAGCTGGCTGGGGTGGCCGACGAGATCGATTGGACGTGCCCCCGCGACACCCCGGCTGACCTCTACCAGCTGGTCACCGCGGAGGTCGAGCAGCCGGAACGGGATCCCGACGCCGACCCGTTCCCTCCCTATCCATCGCTCGACAGGGCTTGAAAGTGGGGGCGCCCGAGCACCGGCTGGCCTGGTGGTGGGATGGCCGGAGAGGTGGACCCGTCCTCGGCGGGCTGGTGCGGCTGGCCTTGGACGACGGTGGGTCGGCGGCATTCGAATGTGGGCTCTTACCTGGCGGTGCCCGGACCGTGTTGCTGGCTGACCACACGGTGCGGGCAGCGGCCGGCGGCAGGATGGAGCTCCGAAGTCCGGGCCTATGGGTCGAACTGGTTGTCGAGGAGCCGGGCGAGCACCTGTCGGTCGGGATGGAGGCTTTCGGCGTGGCCGTCGACGACCCGGACGATGCTTGGCACGGCGGCCCCGATCACCTCTTCCGCGGCAACCGGCTACCGGTGGGATTGGACCTCGAAGCGGAGCGCGCATCCGAGCCCATTGTGATCGGTGGTCAGGAAGGGTCGACGGCGATTCCCTGCCGGGTGTTTGGCGAGGTGCTGGTGGCCGATGAGGTTCACGATGTCGACGGCTGGGGCTGGTGGACGAACGGGGTCGTTCCCCAGGGCCGGGTGATGGGACGCCTCGACGACGGGACGTGGTGGCCGACGGGCATCCCGGGAGAAGCCACGGGAGAGGATCCGGTGGCGAAAGATGTCGGCCCAGTGGGTCGGACACCGGTGTTGGCCACCAACGGCGTACAGGTTGATCGTCGCCTGGTCCAGTTCACGACCGATGGCCGACCAGGCGTCGGTTGGGCGGAGGACTAGGCCGCCGAACGGCTCCGGGCCACCCGCTCCACGCCGAGCAAGAGGCCCGCAGCGAGCAGCGCCAGCAGGGCGGGGGCCAACAGATCGCCAGTGGAGTCTGGCCAGCCGAGACTGGTACCCGACACCACATCTCCGGCATGTCGGCTGACCACGCCCACCCCATCGGGCCACGGCCACAGCACCCTCAGGGAGCCGGCCAATAGGCCGACCATGGCGGCCATCACGTCGTGCGGCCATCGGGCGAGCAGTCGGACCAGGAGGCTGGAGAAGCAGGCCAGGCCAACCACCGCTCCGGTGGCAAGCACCGCAGCGTCGGCCAGCATCCGCCCGTCGACCACCTCGATGGCCGCCGCGTACAGGCCCAGCATCAGCAGCAGGAACGAGCCGGAAATCCCTGGCAGCACCATGGCGCACGCGGCGACCATCCCGCCGCCGAACAGCGCCCACGGCGACGGGTCGTGGACCGGTGGGCCCTGCCAGCCCAGAGCGGTGAAGAGGGCAGCGCCCACGGCCACGGCGATAGCGAGGCGCCGCATCGTCCAGGCCACGTCGCGGTGGACGACGAGGGCCGAGGCAGCCACCAGGCCGAGGAACAGGCCAGCCATGGGTTCGGAGTGTTCGGCGAGGGCGTCCTCGATCACACCGGCCAGCAGCGCCACGGCGGCCAGCATCCCAGCCAGAAGGGGAACGGCGAACGACCACGGGAACGACCGGACGCCGGCCAAGGTACCGCGGAGGTCACCGCGCAACAGGCGCCCCAGCACCCGGGCCCCGTCGTGGGCGGCCCCGACCAGCCGGTCGTAGATCCCGGCGACCAGGGCAACCGTGCCACCGGACACGCCGGGGACAACGTCGGCGGCGCCCATACATGCCCCGCGGACTGCTGTGCCCAGCAGGTCCCGGGCGGAATGCCGGGTCGGGTTATTGCTCGGGTCCTGGACCGTCACGTCCTTGGCCATCGCTATTCCGGTTCGATCGGCTCAGTCTTCGGCATCGACCACGTAGGGGGCGAGGCGTTCGGACATGAAGTCGGGGAAGCGGGTAGGACGGCCGTTTGACCCGGTCACCGCGGCCACCACCTCCTGGGTGGCCAGCAACTCCGGCTTGGCAGCGGCATCGTCGATGGCGGGTTCCCGCAGTATGCGTTGGCCCCAGCAGGACGAGGCACGACGGAGCTCTAGGACCTCCGTCTCAACTACGAGCCGGTCGCCGCCGACGGCCGAGGCGAGGAACCGGGTGGCGATCTGGGAGACGACGAACCGGTAGCCCTGCTCCTCGAGGTCGTGGAGTCCCAGGCCGACCAGGTCCAGCAACTCGATTCGCCCGGTCTCGAAGAGTTGGACGTACACGCTGTGGTTCAGGTGGCCGTAGGGGTCGAGTTCGTAGAAGCGGACCTTGACCGGGTGGCGGTGTATCACCTTGGCGACGCTAGCGGCGGGCCGATCCTCCGACGGGGCCCCACCGGTACCCTCGCCGCGGTGGAGATCTTCTCGGAGTGCTTTGAGCCCCGATCCGGGTCCCGTCCGGCAGACGAAGCGGCCCTTCCGGTGCTGCTGGTGTCGGGCGCTGACTCGCACTGCACCCGGTGGACGCCAGCGGTCGTAGAACCGCTGGTGGCCCGCGGTCACCGGGTGGTCCGCTACGACCACCGGGACAGCGGCCTGTCGACCAAGGTTCCCGCCGACCAGCCCTACACGCTCGAAGACCTGGTGGACGACGCCCTCGCGGTGCTGGACGCCCACGGCGTCGAGAGGGCCCACGTGGTGGGACGGTCCATGGGCGGCATGGTGGGCCAACTGCTGGGGCTGGACCATCCGGAGCGGGTGGTCACCCTCACCCTGGTGGCTTCCACGCCGGGCCTCGGTGACGAGCGCCTTCCACCGGCCGACGACTCCTTGCTGGAGAGGATGACCGAGCGCCTGTTCGCCGGTCCGCCGACCGATCCTGCCGACCGGGTGGCGTGGATCGTGGAGTTGGACGAGTTGTTCGCCGGAACCCGGCACCCCGAATCCACCGAGGAGCGGATCCGGATTGCGCTGGCTGATGTGGAGCGGTGCTGGTACCCCGAGTCCGGACACGGCTCGGCGGTGGTGTCGTCACCCTCGCGCCTGGATCGTCTTGGGACACTCGGCGTTCCGACACTGGTCGTCCACGGAACCACCGACCCGGTGTTCCCCGTCGATCATGGCCTGGCCCTGGCCGACGGGATCCCGGAGGCCGACCTGTGGCTGGTGGAGGAACTGGGCCACGAATTGCCCGACGGCCTAGTGCCCGAACTGCTGGACCGCCTAGACCGGTTGTTCGCCCTGGGTTGACGTTACGGACCCTCCGGTCCGACTGACCTGACCCAATGCCTACGAGCGGAGCCGACCTGGAACGCGCGGGAGGCGCCCTTCCGGCGGGTGGAAGGACGCCCCCCCATGTCGGACCTCCGTTCGGACCGCCGCGCGTGAAAGTTCTCCGTGGCCCAGCAGGGCGACGGTTGCGAGATCGTGAGGGAACCGGGCTCCGAGGTGTCCTCCTGGCCACCTACCGGATGGGGAGCCAGATGGCCGGCCCGAGGATCCCCGATGCGGGGTTGGGCCTGCCAGAAGGCCGGATCGCACGCTCTCTGCTCCTGTCGCTCGCTGCTCCCGTCGCTCGCGTTGTCTGTCGTGTCCTCGCCACCCGACCCGGCTGGCCCCTCGGAACGGAGCCACCCGAGTCGAGCGACGGGTCAACCGTCGCGCCGACGCGGGGATCTGTCAACCGGACGGGTTCATCCACATCGGGGATGAGCAGTTTCACTTGCCGCGTGGTGGGCAAACAGTGAGTGGGTCCCGTTCGCTCGTGCCGGACCGCCCGGCCGAGGATGCTTGAACCGGGCGGCGAGGGTCAGCGCTGGCCGGTGAGGGCCCGGTTCTTCACTTTGGCCTTCATGTAGTCCCGGTTCATGAGGGCGATTAAGTCGAGTGAGATCTCCTTCGGGCAGGCCTCAGAACACTCGCCGTGGTTGGTGCACGACCCGAAGAACTCCTCCATGGTCTCCACCATGGCCTCGGTCCGGCTCCATCGCTCGGCCTGGCCTTGAGGCAGAAGGCCGAGGTGGCCGATTTTGGCCGACGCGAACAACTGGGCCGCCGAGTTCGGACACGCTGCCACGCAAGCCCCACAACCGATGCAGGCCGCGGCGTCGAAGGCCATGTCGGCCGCCGGCTTGGGTACCGGGGTCAGGTTGGCATCTGACGCCGCCCCGGTGTTGACCGAGATGTAGCCCCCGGCCTCGATGATCCGGTCCAGCGGCGAGCGGTCCACGGCGAGGTCGCGTACCACCGGGAAAGCGGCGGCCCGGAACGGTTCCACCACGATCTCGTCGCCGTCGCGGAACTCGCGCATGTGCAGCTGGCAGGCGGCGGTCGCCTTCTGCGGGCCGTGAGCCCGTCCGTTGATCATCACGCCGCACGTGCCGCATATGCCCTCTCGGCAGTCACTCTCGAAGGCCACCGGCTCGTCACCGGCGTCGTTGAGCTGCTCGTTCAACTGGTCGAGCATCTCGAGGAACGAGGCGTCGGTGCTGATGGCCTGCTGGTGGACCTCGAAGCGACCCACGTCCGCCGGCCCGTCCTGTCGCCACACCTTGAGGATGACGTTGATGATCTCGCCGTGGCCTGAACCCATTGTCCGATCCTCTCCCGCGCCTACTTGTAGGAGCGCTGCGAGAGCGCCACGTTGTCGAACGACAGTTCCTCACGGTGGCGGGTCTGGGCGTTACCCGTCCCGGTCCACTCCCAAGCCGCCACGTGAGCGAAGTTGTCGTCGTCGCGCTTGGCCTCGCCGTCCTCGGTCTGGTGCTCCTGACGGAAGTGGCCGCCGCACGACTCCTCCCGCTCCAGGGCGTCGCGGGCCATCAACTCGGCCAACTCGAAGAAGTCGGCCACCCGACCGGCCTTCTCCAACGACTGGTTGAGGGTGTCCGCGCTGCCCAGCACACGCACGTTGGAGTGGAAATCCTCTCGCAGGGCGGGGATCTCGCTGAGGGCCTTCTCCAGACCGGCTTTGTCGCGGGCCATGCCGATGTACTCCCAGACGATTCGGCCCAGTTCCCGGTGGTAGTGGTCCACACTTCGGGTGCCCTTCACGGAGAGCCAGCGCCGCTGCTCGTCAGCCACCCCGGCCACCGCCTCAGTGAAGACCGGGTCGTCGGTGGGCACGGCCTGCTGGCCGAGCATGCCGGCGAGGTCGTCGCCGATGGTGTACGGCAGCACGAAGTAGCCGTCAGCCAGGCCCTGCATCAGGGCACTGGCACCCAGCCGGTTAGCACCATGGTCGGAGAAGTTGGCCTCACCCACCGCGTACAGGCCGGGCACAGTGGTCATCAGGTGGTAGTCCACCCAGAGGCCGCCCATCGTGTAGTGGATGGCCGGGTAGATGCGCATCGGCTGCTCGTACGGATTTTCGCCGGTGATGCGCTGGTACATGTCGAACAGGTTCCCGTACTTGGCCGAGATGGCGTCGACGCCATCTCGGGCTATGGCCGCCGCGAAGTCGAGATACACGCCGTTCTTGAGAGGTCCGACACCCCGACCCCCGTCGCACACCGTCTTGGCGTTGCGCGACGCCACGTCGCGCGGCACGAGGTTGCCGAAGGCCGGGTACTTGCGCTCCAGGAAGTAGTCGCGTTCGGCCTCAGGGATGTCGGCCACAGGTCGGGCGTCGTCAAGGGCGTCGGGCACCCAGATTCGCCCGTCGTTGCGCAGCGACTCCGACATCAGCGTCAACTTCGACTGGAAGTCGTCGCTGACCGGGATACAGGTCGGATGGATCTGCGTGTAGCAGGGGTTGGCGAAGAAGGCGCCCTTCCGGTGGGCCCGCCACGCCGCCGTGACGTTGCACATCATGGCGTTGGTGGACAGGAAGTAGACGTTGCCGTAGCCGCCGGTGGCCAACACCACCGCATGCGCGGAGTGCGGAGTGACCTCGCCGGACAGGAGGTCGCGGACCACGATGCCGCAGGCCCGGCCGTCCTTGACGACCACCTCTAGCATCTCCGAGCGGGTGTGCAGTTCGACGGAGCCGGCGGCCACCTGTCGCATGAGCGCCGAGTAGGCGCCGATGAGTAACTGCTGGCCGGTCTGACCGCGGGCATAGAAGGTACGCGACACCTGGGCGCCGCCGAACGACCGGTTGTCCAGCAGCCCTCCGTAGTCGCGAGCGAACGGGACGCCCTGGGCGGCGGCCTGGTCGATGATGTTGACCGACACCTCGGCCAGGCGGTGAACGTTGGCCTCCCGGGAGCGGTAGTCACCGCCCTTGACGGTGTCGTAGAAGAGGCGGTGTACCGAGTCGCCGTCATTGGTGTAGTTCTTCGCCGCGTTGATGCCGCCCTGGGCGGCGATGGAGTGGGCCCGACGTGGGCTGTCGTGGAAGGTGAAGGCCTTGACCCGGTAGCCCAGTTCGCCCAGCGAAGCGGCGGCCGAGGCACCGGCCAGGCCGGTGCCGACCACGATCACGTCGAATTTGCGCTTGTTGTTCGGGTTGACCAGCTTCATGGAGAACTTGTGGTCCTCCCACATGGTCGCCAGGTCGCCATCGGGTACCCGTCCATCGAGGGCGGAGCTAGTGCCGTTTCCGGTGCCGGAAAGGGTCGTCATATCGGTCATCTCCTCGTCCCCCGGCTCAGTGGTCCGCGGCCTGCTCGGCCAGGCAGGCATTGCCCTCAACCTCACCGACCGGACAGGCCCGTTCGTCCTCGTCGATCAACCCGGCCTGGGCGAGGATTGGGAAGCTCAGGTTCCCGACCAGGATCAACCCGGCCAGACTGGTGGCCAGGCCGCGGCGCAGGTGGTTGTAGCGGGGGTTGTTCACTCCAAGGCTCTGGAACATCGACCAAGCTCCGTGGAAGATGTGCCAGGCCAAGGCCGCGTTGGCCACGACGTAGAGGATGGCCACCGGCAGGTTGCCCAGCGATTCGGACACGTTGTGGTACGGGTCGCCGGGGACGAAGTCGTCGCCCAGCCACCAGCCCCAGGTCAGGTCGGCCAGGTGGTAGAGAAGGAACAGGGCGATGATGGGGCCCGTCCAGCGCATCGTGCGGCTGGCGTAGGTGGCGGCCACGTGGTCCCGGCCGCCCTCGTACTTCTTGGCCCCGCTGATGACGCCAGCCTTCTCGCTGGCGTTGCCGCTCATCCGGCTCAGCGTGACGGCCGAGTGCAGGTGCAGGACGAACATGGCCAGTAGGCCAAGGCGCATAAGCCACAGGACGGCACCCGTGGGGACCAGGCCGGCGCCGATGGTGCGCAGCGACTCGGCGTACTCGTGCATGCGGGCCGGACCCTCGTAGATATGGAGGTTGCCGACCATGTGGACGAGCACGAAGCCGATGAGACCTATGCCGGTCAGGGCCATGACCCACTTGCGTCCCACCGCCGACTGGTAGAGGCTCAGCGGGAACGGCCACTGACGGCCCCGCGGTCGGACCGGGGCGACGCGGTAGCGCTGCTCGGTGGTCTGGGCCATCGGTTCCCTCCTCGTGGCGATCGCCCCGTCGACCAGTGGGAGGTCGACTCCCGACGATCGTGCCGGTGAGGGTAGCGCGGAGGAGATGAGCCGGACCCCGCGGATCTCCGTTCTAGATGGACGATTCGTGGAGTCCAACCCCCGACATTGGATCCTCAGCCGACCCCGATGCGGCCCCGGTATTGGTTGGCCACCTCCACCGGTCCGTCAGGCCCGTCGAACGACAAGGTCAGGTCGAGAACTACCGAACCTGTGGCGTCCCCCAGATCCAGATCCAGGGTCCCGACGTGGGTAACCGAGTCGGCCTTCAGCGCCCCACCCCAAGATCTGAGGACAGACCGCCCGGTCTCGTCCCCCTCCGTGGGCAGGCTGTCCAGGGCAAGGCAGGCGTCGACCCGGCAGTCGACCACGGGGAACAGCCCGTCGTGGACGACGACCACTCGAGTGCGGACCGTCGAACGGGGGGCCACGGCCTCCAGTGGCGGGTCGGCCACCACGATGGTCTCTGCACAGGCGGCGGCCACGGCGTCGAAGGCCGACTTGGGATGACGTCGATGGTCGAGCAGTGCACCGGACACAGCCGGTGAACCGTCCAGCAGCCTGTCCAGGGTGAACCCGCCGGTGGGCTGGTACTTGCGGAGGCGCAGCGTCTCGACCTGGATGCGGAGCAAGACGGCCTGGTGGGAGCGGGTGGTTTCTGCCCAGGTGGCCACGTCCGCCCGGTCGCCCGGTGGGAACCGACGGAGCAGTACGTCGGCCTCGGCTCCCAGACTTGTTAGGGCGAACGCGAGCTGCTCGCCGTCCACCTCCGACCATGGGCCGTCGCCGGCCAGCGCGCCAAGCACCTCCGGGTCGTCGGGGATCGACTGGCTACCGAAGGCCGACACGAAGCGTCCGGCCCGCGGCAGTCGGTCCAAGTAGGGGGCCAGATCGCCCGTGCGCCCCGAGTACCAGCCGAACCACAGGTGGCTGTCGGCGTCGTCGAGCCGCGGCAGGTTGGGAAGCACCCCCGAGTGGCTGACCACCGGGCGTGACGGGTCGGCCTGGTCGAAGGCCCTCCGGACGGAGCGGTCCAGCACGGAGCGGTTCCAGGTCGGCTGCTGCTGGTCGAGCAGCCGCGGTGCGGCCCGGGTTCGGTCGATCGGGTCGGGGGCGTCGTGGCCGCACCACACCACGATCGACGGGTGGTGGCCCAACAGGTCGACCATCTCCCGGGCCTGGCGGGTCGCCTGGGAGCGGATCCCGCGGTGATAGCCGCCGGTGAGCGGCGCGTCCTGCCACAGCAGCATCCCGGTTCGGTCGGCCTCGTCGTAGAGATGCGGTGACGAAACGTGACCGACCACCCGCAGCAGGTTCAGTCCGACGGTCCGGGCAGTGGCCAAGTCCTCGGCCGCCGATACGGCTGTCACCCGGGCGAGGTCGACATCGAGCGGGGGGAGGATTGCGCCCCTCAGGAAGAGTCGCTCGCCGTTCACCGACCACACGTGGTGGCGCATCTGCACCGACCGGAAACCGGTCCTGCGGACCACCGCATCGCTGGTCCGACCGTCTTCGGTGGCCACGGTCAGGTCCACGTCGTGCAGCGGCTGGTCGCCCATCTCGGCGGGCCACCACAGCGTCGGGCGCGGGACCCGGACCGTCCACTCCACCCGATTCTCGCCGCCGGCCAGGGGTTGACGGTGCCGGTGGTCGATTCCCAACACACGGGTGCGTAACACGGCGGCGCGAGGCCGGTCGCTGTGGACCACGGCCCGTAGGGCGAGGGTGGCCACTGCCTCGGTGGCTCTGGAGCACACCACTCGGGCGTGCAGGATGGCCACCGGCCCGGTTTCGTGCAGGCGGACCGGGCCGATGATGCCCCCTGGGTTGCCGTCCGGGATGCCGCGTCCGGACTGGGTGCTGCCGGTCAGGGTGCGCTTGGCGTCTGGATCGCCGACCGGTGGGCAGGCCACCTCCACGGCCAGCAGATGCTCGGACCGGTTGCGGGCGGGACCGGTGATCTCCATCTGGTGGGGAACGAACGAGCCCTCGGTGGGACCGAGGTACGAGCCGTCCAGCCAGACGTCGCCCTGGTAGGCGATGCCCTCGAAGCGGAGAAAGAGTCGGCGGTCGGTGGCCACCGGATCGGTGGCGAACCGAGTCCGGTAGAGGACCGGGCCTTCGGCGTCAACGAGGGTGGGGTGGCTGCGCCACGTGCCGGGGACGGTGACCTCCGGCCAGTCTTCGTCGCGCAGGTCCTCGGAGGGGAGGTCGCGTCGCAGCGCCTCATCGGCCGCCGTGGCCCGCCACGGACCGGGAAGAGGTGCCCCGTCCGGGCCACCCTCGTTGTGCTCCATGTTCCGACGCTAGGGGTCCGACGTCGGGCTCTGACGCAGAGGTGTGGATAGACCATCGTTAGGGTGCAGTCCATGGCGTTCTCCTCTTCCGACGGCACGCGACCCACGACGCTTGGAGGACTCCGGGACTCCGGTTGGACGTCGATCCCGGTGGCCGCTGAGCTGCGTCGCAACGCCGTAACCCGGATCCGGGCCGGCGAGCCGCTGTTCACCGACGTGCTGGGCTACGAGGACACCGTCTTCCCGCAGCTTGAGAACGCCCTGCTGGCTGGCCACGACGTCGTGTTCCTCGGCGAGCGTGGTCAGGCGAAGACCCGCATCATCCGCGGTCTCACCGAACTGCTCGACGAGTGGATGCCGATCCTCGCCGGATCGGAGGTCAACGACGATCCCTATGCCCCGGTGTCGCGCTACGGCCGAGACCTGGTGGCCGAAAAGGGCGACGAGGCGCCGATCGACTGGGTCCACCGGTCGGACCGCTACGGCGAGAAGCTGGCCACCCCCGACACCTCGATCGCCGATCTAATCGGCGAGGTCGACCCCATCCGGGTGGCCGAGGGCCGGTACCTGTCCGACGAGTTGACCATCCACTACGGCCTGGTCCCCCGGACCAACCGCGGCCTGTTCGCCATCAACGAACTGCCCGACCTGGCCGAGCGCATCCAAGTGGGTCTGCTGAACGTGCTCGAGGAGCGCGACATCCAGATCCGGGGCCATCGGGTCCGCCTGCCACTGGACGTGATGCTGTTCGCCTCGGCCAACCCGGAGGATTACACGAACCGGGGTCGGATAATCACGCCGCTCAAGGACCGCTTCGGCTCCCAGATCCGCACCCACTACCCGCTGGAGGCCGAGGTCGAGATGGACATCGTCCTCCAGGAGTCGACGGTGCCCAACGTCGACGGCCTCGAGGTGGTTGTCCCCGACTTCATGACCCGGGTGGTGGCCGTTATAAGTCAGGAGGCCCGCAGCAGTCCGCACCTCAACCAGCGCTCTGGGGTGTCGGTGCGGATGAGTGTGGCCAACCACGAGGCACTCGTGGCCTCGGCGGTCCGACGGGCTATCCGGACCGGGGAGTCGACCGCCGTGCCCCGGGTGTCAGACCTCGAGGCACTGCCAGCATCGATGGCCGGCAAGGTCGAGGTGGACAGCCTCGATGAGGGACGCGACGGTGAGATCCTGGAGCGGATCGTGCAGGCCGGCGTGCTGTCGACCTTCCGAAACCTGGTCCCCGGGGAACTGCACCGCGGCGTGGTGGAGGCCTTCGACGACCACGAGGGCGTGTCGACCGGTGAGGACGTCGGGTCGGCGGCCTATGTGGAGGTGGCCGGGTCCATCCCTGCACTATCTACGGCGGCCACTGTCGTTCTTGGTGACGAGCCGGAGTCGCCGCCCGACGCGGCCCGAGAGCCGGCGCTCGTGGCTAGCGCCGTCGAGCTGGTGCTCGAGGGCCTGCACCTCTCGAAGCGGCTCAACAAGCGTACGTCGGGCCCCGCGTCGCGTTACGAGGCGCGGGGCGGTGGCCCGGGCGCGAATGGAACCTGAACGCCACGCTTCGGTCGCGGACCGGATCCGACCCGGTCAGGACAATTCGGAGGGCGCCGGCCTTCCGGTGATCCGGTGGCACAGCCACCGACCGCTCTCCTTCAGCCGGCGCTCCCGGGTGATGAGACCCCGTGGCCCGGCGAAACCGGCCACCGGTCCCCAGCCCGAGGTGGTGTAGCCGTCCAATAGCGAGTCGTGGAACAGGCCCACCACCGGCACCCCGTCGTCATGGGCCGACTCGACCTGGCCGACGACCCCCTGGAGGATCTCGTCGCGCCAGTCATCGTCGATGGTGGCCACCCCACAGCCGGCTACCACCAGGTCCCGGTCGCCGAGTCGGTTGTGGACAGTCCGGAGCGCCACCCCTAGTTCCTCGACCAGAGGGGCCGAGCCGGCGGCGTCGGTCCGGGCATCGACCGGATACGGACCCGGCACGCCGTCGGGACCGACGGCCACCGGATGGTCGGACACCAGTCCCACCAGATCGAAAGCGCCGGCCAGCTCCGACCGTTCGACGGGGGCCCGCCATGGCCAGGCCAACTCGCCGTCAGCCAGGGCCCGCAGCCACGGGTCCCACAGGACGTGGCGCCACTCGTCGGCCCTGAGGCGGGCCCGCTCCCTGAGGCGGTCGGCCGTAACGTCGCCGACGGCAGAGCCGGCCGGGACGGCCTCGAACACGGTGGGGGATCCGAAGACGCCCATAACCGGGGCGTCGCCGCTGGACAGCAACCGCCACCCCTCGAAGGCAGCCTCCAGCGCTCCTTCCACGTGGTCGCGGGCGGCCACCGGATCGGTCCGGCCCGGCGGGCGGATGCCCAGCAGATGGCCGCGAAGCGCGGCGCCGATCGGATCTTCGAGCGGCACCCAACCGGCGACCAGGTCCTCGAGGGCCTCGGCGGTGCGGTCGACGTGGTGTGACCACCAGCGGTCACGGGCCAACCCGTCGGCGAAGCCGCCCTCGTCGTCGGCGAACCAGCCGGGCAGGGTGCCGTGTACGAGTGTCACCCAGGGCCGTAGGCCGGCCTGGACCGCCGAACTCAGGATCGCCCGGAGCCGGTCGAGGGCGTCGCCGTCGACCACGCCGGGCCGCGGTTCGAGGCGAGCCCACTCGGCGGTGATCCGGACGTCGGTCAGGCCGATTGCGGCGGCCAGCCGAAGGTCGTCAGTGTGGTCGCTGGCCAGGCCTGCGCCGTCGCCTGATCGGAGGACCCGCTCGTCGCGCTCCCACCGCGACCAGTCGGCAGCCGGGGCCACGCCCTCAGCGGACAATGAAGACTCGGTTGCCCCCCAGCGGAAGTCGTCGGGCAGGGGCACGGGTACGCCGGTTCGGGTCCTACTCCCCGGGGTCCGATGCCTCAGGCTCGCCGGGTCATCACGCCGGCGTCGAACACCACCCTGTCGCCAACTCTCGTCTGGAAGAGCACCGTCTCGCCGTCGACCTCCCAGGCGTGGACGTCAAGCACCTCGCCGGGCACCACCGGGGACTTGAACCGGCCACCCAGCGAACCGAATCGGGCCGGGTCAGAGCCGCAGGCGGCGTGGAGCAACGCCCGACCGGTGAACCCATAGGTGCACAGGCCGTGGAGGATCGGTGTGTCGAAGCCGGCCGCCGCGGCGAACGTGGGGTCGGAGTGCAGAGGGTTGCGGTCGCCGCTAAGGCGGTAGAGCAGTGCCTGGTCGTTGCGGGTAGCGGTGGAGACGACGTGGTCCGGGTCACGGTCGGGGGCTGCCCAGTCGTTCGAAGGGCCGCGGTCGCCGCCCCAGCCGCCCTCGCCGCCGAGGAACAGTCCGGCGCTGGTCGACCACAGCGCTTCACCATTTGTTCCGACCACATCAGTCTCGAGGTAGACCAGCGCCGCTTTGCCCTTGTCGTAGATGTTTCCCACCCGGCCGGTGGCGATGCCGGAGCCCTCGGCGGGGATCTCGCGGTGGCAGGTGATCTGTTGCTCTGCGTGCAGGAGGAAAACCGGATTGAAGGAGCCGAAATCGGGGGTGCGGGCACCGCCGATCACCACACCCATGGTGGGCAGAGCCCGCTGGGTGATCCCGTCCGAGTTCTCGGTGGTGAACTCCAACTCGAAGCCCGTCGGGTCGGACACCCCGGCGCCCACACCCAAGGCATACATCAGGCTCTGCTTGGAGGTCCAGGAGATCTCGGCTGGCTCGCCGACCGAGCCGGCGGCATCGGGGTTGATGGGCATGGTGGGGTTCCGTCCTGTTCGTGGTCCATCGATGACGCTACGAGCAGGGTGCCCGGGGCTTCCCATCCGGCGCCGCGGTGATGGGTCGTCCTCGGCCGGCGACCATGCTCGGTGCGTGTCCTCCCCGCTCGACCCCTTCCAGGTGAACCGTCCCGGTGGGGCGTTCGTCGAGGTCCGCCAGCCGGCCATCGTCGGCCGGGAGGTAGAGCGCCGCCGTCTGGTCGACGCGGTGCGTCGCATCGTGGCATCGGTTCTCTTTCTCGACGAGCAGGCTGAGACGGGGATCCTCCGGGACTTCGAAGACCTCTTGGACCAGATCGAGCTCCTGATGCCGGCCGAGGAGGACCGCCTGTCGAGGATGATGTCGCCCCTGTCCACGGGCGGCGAGGGCGGCGACGGGCCATTCGGCGAGGCCAACGTGCGGGGTTCCGTCGTGGTAGGCAATGCCACTGGCATGGCCAGCGGGATGTACAACCCGATCTCGCCGACGATCCTCGACGTGGTGGATGGCCGGATCGTCGGACACGCGACCTTCGGTGACCTCTACCGGGCCTCCCACAACGGTGACGAGGTCCACGACGGTGTCGTGTCGGCCTGCTTCGACGTGGTGCTGGCCATGGCCAACCGTCTTCACGGCATGTTCGGCCCCACCATGGAGTTGGCATGCACCCGCCTGGCACCCACCCGGATCGGTGTGCCGTGTCGGTTCGAGGCCGACGTCGACTGGTACCGGGAGAAGGTCGTGGTGGCCTCGGGTCGTCTCGTTCAGGACGGAGTGGTGACCGCCGAGGCCTCTGGGGCATTCCGTCGCTTCGACCAGGTGGGCATCGAGGCGGTGGGACGCCTTCGTTCCTCCCAGGGTGCGACGAACTCGACCCGAAAGAACGGGTCCTACGTCGGCAGCGACGTGACCAGGGGGGACGTGCCGTGAGCCAGGAGCCCTTGGCCGACATGGTCCGGGCGCTGGTGCTGGCTGTGGTCGCCCATGAGACCGACGCGGCCGGCACCGACGAGCTGGCTGAGGCGGCCGAGGCCCTTGCTTCGAGGATGGAGGTGGCCCTGCTAGAGGTCGCCGCCTCAGGTGGGGACGGCACCCACGCCCAAGGGCCCCACCTGGACCCCCGGCTCCACCCGGTAACTGGGGTTGCCAACGCCTTTGCAGCGCCCCTCGTTGACGGCGCTGAATCCGGAGGGATCGTTACGGCGTCGGGCACGTTCACGGTGATCCACGAGGGTCCGCCGGGTTGCGTCCACGGCGGTGCCATCGCTGCAGGCTTCGAGCACATAGTGGACAGGGCCGAAGGGCGGACCGGTCTCGAATCGGGCCCACGGACCGTGACGATCCACTATCGGCGTCCCACGCTGCTCGGGGTTCCGCTCCGCTTCGAGGCGAACCTCCTGGACGCAGGCGCTTACGCGGAGGGCGTCGACGCTGAGGGGGATCCGGGGCTGGTGACGGTGTCCGCCCGCCTGGTGCAGGATGGCGAGGTGACCTGTGAGGCTCGCGCCGAACGGCGCATCCGCGCTGGCGCGACGAGGACGCCAGAGGGGCGGGGAGGCTGATGGCTCTGCGCCGCCGGAGGCGACGCTCCGAAGCGCGTCGGGCTACCTACTCGCGCTGGGACGGCACCCAGTCAGTGCCCGACCTGGACGCGGACGCGCTCCTTCAGGCCATGGGTGATGAACTGATCGAGCACGGCGATCCCGACGAGGCCCTCCGTCGGATGATGCGCCAAGGACTGTCGTTCGAAGGAGGCCGCCTCGACGGGCTTCGGGACGTGCTGGAACGCCTGGCCGAGGCCCGCCGGGAGCGTCTGGAGAGCGGCGACCCCAACGGGGTGTTCAGCGAGGTCGCCGAGGAACTCCGCGAGGTCATCGTCCAGGAGCGAGCGGCCCTTGACGAGGCCGCTAAGGCGAGGGAGGAGCCTGACGATGACCCAGACGTCCAGCGGGCCCGCCAGGAACTCGACCTCCTCGAGTTGGAGGACCTCGCCGGACAGGTCCGGGGCCTCCAGCAGCGCGAATTCACGTCGGCCGAAGCCGCCGAACGATTCGAGGCACTCCTTCAAAAGTTGCGCGAGCAGCTGACCCGTCGGTTCATGGATCAGGTCACCGAAGCCACCGAAGGCATCACTGACGAGGAGCGGGTCCGCATGTCCTCCATGCTGGCCGACCTGAACCGGATGCTGGACAGGCGCCGTCAGGGTGTCGATCCGGCCGAGGAGGCCCGAGATTTCGCTGTCTTCATGGACGATTACGGCGACTTCTTCCCCGAGGGTCCACGAACCCTCGACGAACTGCTCGAGGTACTGGCCCGTCGCATGGCGGGCATGCAGCAGGTGCTGAACTCCATGTCGCCCGAGCAGCGTCGCCAGATGCAGGACCTGGCTGACCAGTTGCTCGAGGACCTGGACCTCCAGTGGCAGGTCAGCCAACTGGGCGAGGCCCTGCAGGAGATGTTCCCCGGCATGGGCTGGGACGAAGGTCGTGACTTTCAGGGCGAGGCACAGCTCGGGATGGACGAGGCGCTGCGGGCCATCGACGAGTTGGCCGAGATCGACCGCCTCGAGCAGATGCTCCGAGGGGCGTCGTCGCCGGGAGCTCTGGCCGAGGTGGACGTGGACCGGGTTCGGGACCTCGTTGACGACGAGTCGGCGCAGAGCCTCGAGCAGCTGTCCGAGATGGCGCGTCTACTGGAAGATGCAGGACTGGTCACCAACGAGGGCGGGCGGCTCACGTTGACCCCGAAGGCGATCCGGCGGCTCGGCCAGAATGCCCTCGGTGACCTCTACAGAAAGCTGAGTCGTGAGCGGGCGGGCCGGCATGAGCACCGGGACGCGGGCCTCGGCCACGAACGCGAGTTTGCGACCCGGCCGTGGGAGTACGGCGACCCGTTCGACCTCGACATCGAGGCCACTCTGCGCAACGCGGTGGCCCGCGACGGTGCTGGGACCCCGGTGCGGCTCATCGTCGACGACTTCGCCGTGGAGCAAACCGAATCGGAGGTCCGAGCGGCCACGGTGCTCATGCTGGACCTCTCGCTTTCCATGCCCATGCGGGGCAACTTCCTTCCGGCCAAGAAGACGGCCATGGCGCTGCACTCGCTGATCGCTGGCCAGTACCCCCGCGACTACCTGGGCGTGGTCACGTTCAGCGAGACGGCTCGGCAGATCCGTCCCGAGCGGCTGCCCGAGGCGTCCTGGGAGTACGTGTACGGCACCAACATGCAACATGGCCTGGCTCTGGCCCGGTCGATGCTGGCCGGCCAGGCCGGGAACCGGCAGGTCATCATGGTCACCGACGGTGAGCCGACAGCCCACCTGACCGACGACGGTCGACCGTTGTTCAGCTATCCGCCTACACGGGAGACGGTGGACCGGACCCTGCGGGAGGTGCGGCGGTGCACCCGAGAAGGGATCCGCATCAACGTCTTCATGCTGGACGCCACGCCACACCTGACTCGCTTCGTCGAGGAGGTAACCCGTCTGAACGGGGGGCGGGCCTTCATGACCAGCAACCAGGACCTCGGCGACTACGTTCTGGTCGACTTCGTGGAGCACCGACGGACTATGCGGTCCAGCCGTTGAGTCGGTGTCCCGGGGAGCCCCGTGGATGATTGTGAACCGTGGACGCGGCGGGTTCGCCCACTGACGGAAATCCGCGGAATATCGGCTTTTTCCTTGCAATTACAGGAATCACAGTGGTGTAATTCCACTGACGGCGTTTCCCGTAGCTCGGGAGAGGCCAGAGGACCTGATGCTGGGCCCGGTGGCTGGAACGACCAGACCGCCGACCGGCCGAAAGGCGGACGAGCAACATGGGCATGATCGCCAAGCCTGACCTAGATACCGACTGGAAGGACGCCTCGAATTGTCTGGGGGTGGATCCCGACCTGTTCTTCCCTGAGCGGGGTGCCAGCACGCGGGAGGCCAAGGAGGTGTGTCGGGGCTGTGAAGTGCGCGAGGACTGCCTCGAGTACGCCCTGCAGAACGGCGAGAAATTCGGTATCTGGGGCGGCATGAGCGAGCGGGAGCGCCGCCGGATCCGTCGACAGCGGGCCCTGGAGCGCCAGGCCGCCATCCGGGTCGTCGAGGCTGAGGCGGTCTGACTCGGCCGGTCTGTCCGGTGGGATTTTGTCCAGCCGGACGTTCGGGTAGCGTCGTGGCATGAACGCACTGGCATTCCTCGGGACGTCCGAGTTGTTGATCGTGGCTGGTATCGCTCTCGTCCTCTTCGGTGGAACTCAACTCCCGAAGTTGGCCCGCAACCTCGGGCGTGCCCAGCGGGAGCTCCAGAAGGGTCTCGCTGAGGGGCAGGCCGACGACGGGTCCGGTAGCGAAGAGAAGTCCTGATCAGGTCTGCGATCGCCCGGTCGGGCCCTCCGGGGCCACCGGTACACTGCGGTCCATGAGCACCTTTTCCGAGGACTTTGAGCCTCAGCCACCGGTCGGGGACGTCAGAGTCGTCTACCTGGGTCCTGCCGCTCCCCACTGGGAGCTCCGATCCAGTTTTGGTGATCCGCACCTGATCGAGTCGTTTCGTGACCGCGTCCATGCCCGCCTGATGTTGTTACCGCCGCATGACCCGCAGTTTCGTCGGAACCGGGAACGGATCAACCGCGACGCTGAGCGCGAGAACGTCCTCATCTCATGGGACCTCGGCTACGACGAAGAAGAGGGCGAGTCCGCCACAGGCTGAACCTGCCCCCCGGAACGCGACAATGGTCCCGACGTCCAACTCGTCGGGACCATTGCCTTCGGCCCGCAGCGGCAGGCCGCATGGGGGGCGTCGAGGGGAACGCCCCGCAGGGAGGAGACCTCAGGCCGCCACGGCGATGAGGCCTTTCTCGCGGGCCGCCGCTCGGCGGGCCCTCAGGATCCGTCGTCGCTGGCGCTCTGAGCAACCGCCCCACACGCCGTGTTCGATGCGGTGGGCGAGGGCGTACTCGAGGCAGGGCTCGGTGACGGCGCAAGTGGCGCATACCTGTTTGGCCACCTCTACGCCCACGCCGTCGTGAGGGAAGAAGACGTCGGGGTCGGACCCCGCGCAAGTGCCTTGCGACATCCACGTTGATGCCGCGCCCTCGGCGGTCTTCCCATCCCAGTCGGGCGGTGCCACGACGGGAATCTCGGCGGTGGGGAGTTCCAGGACCTGGTTGCTCATCGGTTCGGTTCTCGCTCTCTTGACTCGTCGACGCGGCCCGAGTCGGTGGCCGCTCCGCCCGGGCGATCGCCCCGGACGGGACATTTCTCCCACATCGCGCCGAAAGCCTCGGTAAAGGGATCCGGCCTGTCGAGGAGAATCATCGAAGACCCCCCCGGGATCCCTGAAACGAAACGGTTCCCATGCGCGTTCACCCGATGTTCACGCGGTGGTCAGGAAGGCGAAAGGTCCGCTTCGTAGGTTTCCTGGAGACCCCGACGACCGCTGGAGACCCCGACGACCGTGAGACGCGGAGCCCTTCGATGAACGATCCACTTGCCGGAACGCCGTCGCTCGGACAGCGCGGACAGAGTCGGCGTGAGGTTCCCACTCTGATGCGGGCGCTGCTCGTGCTGGCCCTCCTCTACCTGTTCCTCACCGGCGTCGAACTGCTCAGCGGTGGCTTCAAGACGATGGGCAAGGGTTTCGTGGATGGCCTCTTCGAGGGAGTTTCCAACCCGGTGAGCGGCCTGTTCGTCGGCCTGCTGGCCACCGTGCTCGTCCAGTCGTCGTCGGTATCGACCTCGGTCATTGTCGGCCTAGTGGCCTCCGGCGTGGTCAGTTCCGGTGACGCGGTGCCGATGATCATGGGGGCAAACCTCGGTACCACGGTCACCAACACACTGGCCTCGCTCGGCCACGTCCGGCGCGACCTCGAGTTCCGGCGGGCCTTCGCGGCGGCCACTGTGCACGACTTCTTCAACATCCTGGCCGTCGCCCTTTTCCTGCCCATCGAGTTGGCCACCGGCTACCTGTCGGAGACCGCCACCTGGATTACCGACAGGGTCCTCGGGAGCTCTGGTGCCTCGTTCAATAGCCCGCTGAAGGCCGCGGTGAAGAAGCCAGCCGGCATCGTCAAGGACCTTCTGTCGGACCTCGGTGCCAGCGGGAACTGGAAGGGCGGGTTGATGATCGTCATCGGCCTCTCCTTCATCTTCTTGGCGCTGGCCTACATCACCCGCAACATGCGTCTGTTGGTCGCAGACCGGGTCGAGGCGGCGATCAACCGGGCTCTCAGTGCCGGCTCGGGGATCGTGGCCATCCTGCTCGGCACCATCATCACTATCTCGGTACAGTCGTCGTCTATCACCACCTCGGTTCTGGTCCCTCTGGCCGCCTCCGGGGTGCTGACCCTCCAAAACATCTACCCAGTGACTCTGGGAGCCAACGTGGGCACCACGGTCACGGCTCTGCTCGCCTCAATGGCCACCGGCAATCCGGCTGCTGTCACCGTGGCCATCGTGCACACGCTGTTCAACGTGAGCGGCATCCTCGTCTTCTATCCGCTGCAGGTCCTGCGAGAGTTGCCTATTCGCCTGGCCATCGGCCTGGCCGACCTGGCCGCCGACCGGCGCACCATGGCCGTCGGGTACGCCTTCGGCATGTTTGTAGTCGTGCCCCTCGTCGTCGTTCTCCTGTTGCGATGACGGGCAGGCCTCTGGTCGCGCTCCTTCCGTCCCCATTTTCGCCGCTACCGTTCCCTTCATCCCGACAGGAGAAATCCCATGGTCATGAGCTTCTTCCGCCGCAGTGACGACAGCGGCATCGACCACATCGAGGCGCAGGTGCAGCGCATGGTCACCGACGCTCGCCATACCTTCGACTTGGCCATGAACGCCATCACCGGCGGGTCGGTGGCCTCGGTGGCCGATGAGGTCCGCCGCACCGACCGGCAAATCAATGTCACCGAGATGGAGATCCGTCGCGAGTTGGTGGTCCATTTTTCGGTCCACGCCGGTGGTGACGCCACCGAGATGCTCGTCTTCATGAACATGATCAAGGACCTCGAGCGGATCGGTGACTACAACAAGAACGTCTTCGACCTGGCTGAGGAGGGCGTGTCATTCGCCGAGGCCGACGACCTTGAGAGAATCCTTGGGTTCCGCGACGAGATCTCGTCCCGCATCGCACTCATGGGCGAGATCCTGACTGTCCGCGACGAGGAGCGGGCCCGGGCCTACATCGCTCGCGCTGACGAACTCCGTCGCGAGTTCGACGATCTGGTCAACGGCCTGGTCCACTCCACCGAACCTGGCCTGCATGCCGTGCCGCGGGCTCTGTTATACCGATTCCTGAAGCGCATCATCGCTCACAGCCTCAACGTGGTCACAGCGGTGGTTATGCCGGTGGACCGCCTCGACTACTACGACGAGGACGACGACACAAGGGCCTGATCGCCATGGGGCGGTCAGGTCGGGTCGGGCACTGCGGGCCCCTAGGGTCGGCCCGTGCGCGTGCTGGTCACCAACGACGACGGAATCTCCTCGCCCGGGCTTCACGCCCTCGCTGCAGCGGTGGCCGATGCCGGCCTCCTGCCGGTGGTGGCCGCCCCCTCGGCTGACTGGAGTGGTGCTTCGGCATGCCTCGGACCCCTTGACGACCCCGATCGGGTGCCGGTGTCGCGGATCGACGTCCCCGGTCTCGACGGCGAGGCAGCCACGGGATTCTCGGTGGGGGCCCCGCCGGCACTGATTTCCATGTTGGCCGATCTGGGGGGCTTTGGGCCGCCCCCGGAGATGGTGGTGGCAGGTATCAACCGGGGGCCCAATACGGGACGTTCCACCCTGTTCTCGGGCACTATCGGAGCGGTGCTGGCTGGAACGCACTTCGGGTGGTCGGGCATGGCAGTCAGCGCGGATGTGGCGGTCACCGGCGGGACGGGTGCTGTCGGAGCTCCGGGCTTCGTCCACTGGGAGACCGCGGCGACGGTGGCCCAAACCGTTCTGCCATGGCTAGTTGCCGCACGGGCCGGAACGGTGCTCAATGTGAACGCACCCGATGTTCCGTTGACCGACCTCCGTGGCGTCCGGACGGCGTCGTTGGCCCCAATCGGCGGCGTGCGCACGGTCATCACTGGCCGGGATGACACTGGTCTGGACCTTGACCTCGTCGACAACCACGAACCGATGCCGGAGGACTCCGATACGGCTCTAGTGCGGGCCGGCTGGGCGACGGTCACCGCGCTGGCGGCCACCGGTGACTCTGGCCTGGTGCTCCCCGTCGATGAGTGGGGGCGGGCCCTCGGGCGGGAAGACTGACCGCCGTGGGGATTGTCCGGGGTCGACGACGTGGGTCGAGGCGACCCGCAGGCCATGGCGCTACGGCTCGCATGTCGGCTCCGCAGCAGATTGCATCCCACGGTCCGACGAGTGCCGAGGCGCTCGACCTGCTGCCGACCGGCATCGTGCTGGCCGACGTCTCCGGTCGGATGGTCCGCCGCAACGCAGCGGCTGATGCCCTCGTCGACTCTTGGGAGGACGGGGTCCTGGGGCGCCGGATCGCCGAACGTCTGGCTGACGCAGTCCGTCCGGGTGCCGGGCCGACTCGTGAACAGGTTCGGATCCCGGGTCACGAGCCTCGGGTCGTTGAGGTTTCCGTCCGACCCGTGGCGGCCGTCACCGCGGCCACCGGAGGGTCATCGGGAGCGGTGGCGCTCTTCGAGGATGTCACCGAACGGCTCCGGGTCGAAGCAGTTCGCCGAGATTTCGTGGCCAACGTCAGTCACGAACTCAAGACGCCGGTGGGGGCGATCAGCCTCCTGGCCGAGGCCCTCGAAGGCGAACGGGACCCCGAGGTGGTTGAACGGCTCACCGGACGGATCGGGACCGAGGCCCGGCGGGTGTCCGACCTAGTGGAGGACCTGTTGGACCTCCGGGCCATCGAGGAGGACTCTGGTGTCAGTTCGTCGGTTGACCTGGGCACTGTGGCTTCTGAGGTGGTCGACCGGGTCGAGCCGATGGCCCAGCGCCTCGGCGTGGCAGTCGAGGCCGACTTGCCCACATCCGACGTGAGGGTTGACGGCGTCCGCACCCAACTGTTGAGTCTGGTCCGGAACCTGGTCGAGAACGGGGTCAAGTACTCGGACGAGGGTGGGCGAGTGCAGGTGCACGTGTCGAAAGCCAATGGCCGCGCATTGGTCCGTGTGTCCGACGATGGGGTGGGCATCCCGGCCAGCGACCATGACCGGGTGTTCGAACGCTTCTACCGCGTAGACCGGGCACGGAATCGCGACACCGGCGGGTCGGGCCTAGGCCTGTCTATCGTCCGCAACGTCGTCCAGGGGCACGGCGGCACGGTGGACCTGGAGTCCCGGGAGGGAGGCGGCACCACGGTGACGGTGCGACTCCCCTTCGGGGCCGGAACGCCGGCGGGTGGAACCGGGGAGCTTGCCCCGTGACCGCGGTTCGGGTCCTTGTCGTCGAGGACGAGGCGTCGTTTGCCGACGCGCTTCAAGTGGGCCTGGCTCGCGAGGGCTTCGAGGTCGAGGTGGCGGTCGACGGGACGACGGCCCTAGAGGCCTTTGATCGGGGTGGCCACGACCTAGTTCTCCTCGACGTGATGCTGCCGCGACTGTCGGGGATCGATGTGTGCCGGGAGATCCGGACCCGGTCGTCCGTTCCGGTCATCATGGTCACAGCCCGTAGCGAGGAACTCGACACGGTGGTCGGCCTCGAGGTCGGTGCCGACGACTACGTCACCAAGCCCTATCGGCTGCGCGAACTTGTGGCCCGGATGCGGGCTGTCCTGCGACGGGCCGACGGCGCATCTGCTGCGGTACCGGAGAGTGACGGGGTAGCGGAGAGGCACGCCGTCGAGGTCGGCGACGTGGTGTTGGACCGCGGTAGGCACGAGGTCACCGTGCGGGGCGAGGTGGTGGCCATGCCGTTGCGCGAGTTCGAACTCCTGGCCCTACTGATGGAGAATGCCGGCCAGGTCCTGACCCGCGACGTCCTCATCGATCGGATCTGGGGGCACGACTACGTGGGCGACACCAAGACGCTGGACGTTCACGTGAAGCGGATCCGGGCCAGGGTGGAGGCCGATCCGCGGAACCCGACGCTGGTGGTTACCGTCCGGGGCGTCGGCTACCGGGTCAAAGTCCCGTGATGGCGCCGGCCCACCCGAGGCGGGTTGCCCGATGAGCCCCGGAGAGGGTCCTCGGATCCTGCCGCGGCCACCTGACACGCCGTTCCTTCGCTTTGGCCGCACACACGGTCTGGGCGCCATGTCGGACGCCATGCTGGCGGTCGCTCTCGCCGGGTCGATCTTCTTCTCGATCAACCCCGACGCGGCCCGATGGCGGGTCGCCCTCTATCTGATCCTGACCATCGCGCCGTTCGCCGTGGTCACCCCTTTGCTCGGCCCACTGGTCGACCGGGTCCGTGGTGGGCGCCGGGGGATGATCGTCACCACGATCGTGGCCCGACTGCTCATCGCTTGGCAGATGATCGAGCACCTCGACGGCCTGCTTCTGTTCCCCCTGGCCTTCGGCCTGCTGGTCATGCAGAAGACTTATTCGATCGCCAAGAGCGCGGTGGTCCCGTCGCTGGTCCGCAATGAACTGGAACTAGTCGAGGCCAACGCCAAGTTGGCCATGTTGAGCGCCGTCTGCAGCATGATCGGCGCTGGCATCGGGGGGATAGCCCTGATGGTCGACAACTCTTCGCCCGCCGTCGTGGCGGTGATCGGCTACGGCATCGCCTTGGTGGCGGCAGTGCAGGTGCCCAAGGTTCTGGTGGCCCCGGCGCCAGCCACCGCCGGAGAGAGGGCCGAGTTGCGACAGCGGGGGATCCTGACCGCCTCGCTGGCCGTTGGTCTGTTGCGGGCCGTGGTCGGCTTCACCTCGTTCCTCCTGGCCTTCGAGTTTCGGGGCGGCGAAGAGGGTGTGTCGATCGACGTCTCCGGCCGGGCCGCCGGAGCAGGCACCGGGGTGGTCCGCGAGGCGACGGGACTGGCCGAGGCGCCCGCGCCCGCTTGGCACTTCGGCCTGGTGCTGGGCGCGGTGGGTATCGGCGCTTTTCTGGCCGCCCAGTTCTCGCCGCGGCTGCGCCGACGTCTTCAGGAGGAGAAGATCATCCGCGGCGTCCTGTTCGTGGGCGTGTCGCTTAGCTGCGGGGCGGTATGGCTGGGAGGTCTGCCCGGGGCGGTGGTGATCGGTGCCGTTGTGGCCACCTGCAGCGGGACGGCCAAGCTGGCCTTTGACTCGCTAGTCCAGCGCGACGCACCGGGCGCCAACCACGGACGGTCGTTCGCCCGCTTCGAGGGTCGGTTCCAACTGGCGTGGGCGGTTGGTGGCTTCATGGCCGTGTTCCTGCCCCTGTCGGTGGAGGTCGGATACGTGGTGATCGCCGGCAGCTTCGCGGCCGCTCTCACCTGGTTCGGGCTGGCTTCGCCGCCGGTGCCGCGTATCGTCCCGCCGACCGAGCCCCAAGGCCCCGACGGCCAACTCGGCTTCTGGCGCCGAGAAGAACTGGGGGACTGAGGGACGCGACCTTCAGGGGACCCGGCTCGGACATGCTCGCCCGAGCCATCAATCTCCGAGGTCGAGTCTCGCCAGCCACAGGCCGGGTGCGTCGAGCTCGGCCGGGGTGGGGAGCGCCTCGGGACCGGTCCAGAGCCGGGCGAGGCCACTGTCGCCCTCGCGTTCGACCACGCCGTCAATGAAAGCGGCGCCCCTATCGACCTGAGCCTGGGTGAGGTCAATGCCGAGGATTTTTTCCACGAATCGGTCAGCGTCCGAGGTGGTCACCCGGCGACGGCGAAGAGCCTCGGTGACTTGGCGGTACGAGCCGATGAGTCCGGAGCCGACCTCGTCCATCACGTGGTCGACCACGCCGACAACCAAGGCCACCAGCGACTCCAAGCTGGGCAGCAATGCCTCCTGCTCGGGGGACCGGACGGCCTCCAAGACGGCGTCGGGGTCGAGGGCCTGCTGGAGCCCGGCCAGGGCTTCGGCGGCCGCGTTCGGGTCGTCTAGGTCGTTCGGATCGAGGCCCACGTCGCCGAGCAGTCCGCCCAGGTCCGTGGGTTCGTTGCGGAAGGCGCCGGCGTGGCGGGCCAGGAGGTCGCCCATGGCGTCCCGGAAGTGCCCGACGCCGAGGACGGCATGGTGTGCCACTTCGTGGAGGCAGATCCACAGCCGAAGGTCTTCGGCGGGAAGGCTCCAGTCGGCGCTGAAAGCGTCCACGTTCGGTGCGACGACTAGGAGAGCGTCAGCGTCCGGTCCCTCCAAGGGGCGGGGTATGGGCAAGTCGTAGGAACCGAGGCTGCGCTGGGCGAGGCGTCCGACCATGGTGCCGGTGGTGACGGCGGCCAGCATGGGAGCCATCGATGCCATCAGGTCGGAGATCCATGACAGGGATGGATCGTCGGCCAGCCCGTCGGTGGGGAAGTGGGCCATCTTCGACAGGTAGGGCCTGTAGGCGTCGACCGACTTCGATGCCCAGACCGTGCGGGTTACCGGCTGGACCTCGAGGCGGCCGGAGCGGGCCACCGTCAGGCCAGTCCGATCAGCCACTTGCAGTTCGGCGACCCGGACGAGGGCCTCGTACTCCATGCGGACCGTCGGCTCGACGTTGGGTTCACTGTTGCCCTCGGAGGCCGCCGCCATAGCGATCTGTCGGGC
>JAZADN010000051.1:0-9945 GCA_036123585.1 Actinomycetota bacterium
ACCGGATCGATCCCTGTCGCCGAGTCCCGAGCCGGTGCGGCGCGGACCGCCCATGGGTCGACCCATGAGCAGTGTGGTGGTCACCGGCTCAGCCGGTGCGGTGGGTCGGCGGGTGTGCGCCCGCTTGGCCGAACTCGGTCACGAGGTGGTGGGCCTAGACCGGCGTCTCGGCATGGACTCGGCGCCCGGGGTGGCCCTCCGGGTGGTCGACCTAGCGGTCGCCGACCTGCGGGCCGAACTCGGTGGTGCGGAGGTGGTGGTGCACCTGGCCGCCGGAGTGACCGCGGGCGACGTAGGCGCCGACACTGGGCACGACAGGCTTGCCCTGGTGGAGCGCCTGCTTTGGGCGGCCGACGCTGTCGGGGTGCGGCACTTGGTGATCCGCTCGTCAGCCATGGTCTACGGAGCGTGGCCCGACAACCCGGTCCCACTCACCGAGGATGCGCCGGTCCGACCGTGTCCAGACTTCATGTTTGCCGTTCACCGGGCTCGGATGGAGGAGATGGCCGCCACGTGGGCAGCGGCGGGCGACTCTCTCTCTGGTGGGGCCTGCGGTGGAGGATCCCGCGTGCTGACCGTGCTGCGGCCGGCGGTGACCGTCGCCGAGGAGCGTCCCGGCGGCCTGGCCAGTGTGGTGGGGGCGGCGGCGTCCATCCGGAGTGACGAGGGCGAACCGCTTGGTCAGTTCCTGCACTCTGACGACCTGGCCGACGCTGTGGTCTGTGCTGTGCAGGCCTGTTACCACGGAGCGTTAAACGTGGCCCCCGACGGATGGATCGGTGTCGATGTCATGGCCGAGTTGGGAGGTCCCGGCCCGCGGCTCCGGCTACCCGGCCGCTTGGCGCCAGTGGTGGGCCGTCTCCTGTGGATGACCGGGCTGTCGCCCGCACCTCCAGGCGTGTTCCCCTACTCGGTGCACCCGTGGGTGGTGGCCAACGACCGGATTCGGGACCTCGGCTGGGAGCCACGGCACACCAACGAGGAGGCCTATGTGGCCGGGCACGAGCCGGGCGTGCTCGACACCATGGACGCACGGACCCGCCAGCGACTGTCGCTGGCTGCTGCCGGCCTGGCCGTTTTCGCCGCTGTCTGGCTGGTCGTCCGCCTGGTGCGGCGACTCCGCCGACTGGACTGACCTCGACGACCTCCAACGCGGCACTTCCGGGACCGACACATGGCCGTACGATGCGCCAGATGGACGTGGATCCGGGCGCCGACACCTGGCTGGGGCTGACCGCCGACCCGCTGCCGGTCGATGAGGTCACCCGGTGGGCGGGCCGTCCGGACTGCGGGGCGGTAGTCGTATTCAGTGGGAATGCCCGAGACCATGCCACTGGCCGTCCGGGGGTCACCGAGTTGGCGTACGAGGCTTACGCGACCCATGTGGTGCCCCGCCTAGAGCGTCTGGCCGACGAGGCTCGTCGACGCTGGCCCGACTTGGGGCGGGTGGCGCTCGTTCATCGGACCGGCTCGTTGGCCATTGGCGAGTCGGCCGTGGTGGTCGCCGTGTCGTCGCCCCACCGGGACGTGGCGTTTGAGGCGGCTAGGTGGTGTATCGACACCCTGAAGGCCACAGTGCCGATCTGGAAGCGTGAGGCCTGGGACGGCGGCGAGAGCTGGGGTGTCGATGCCCAGCACGTGGTCGACGTGCCCGGGCCGGCTCCCGGGGAGGAACTATCCACCGCGGGTCCGGACGGCGGGGCCGCCCGGTGAACCCGTCGGTGCTGTTCCTGCTGGGGGCAGCTGGCCTCGCCGTTGTGCTCTCGGCCGTGGTGTGGCTACTCAGCCGTCCCCGCAAGCCGGTAGAGGACCCGAACCAGTTGCGCCAGAACCTGAGGGTGCTGCGTCAGCGCGCCCCCGGTGCTCCGCGGCCGGTGTACCGGGAGGACCGGATACGTGTATTGGGCGACGAGGATCTGAGCCACGGGGATCCGGCCGCTGGCGACCAGGAGCGGCCGGTCTGACGTGGCACGTGACCTGGCCATAGACCTAGGGACGGCAAACACCCTGGTGTACGCCCGCGGCGAGGGGGTGGTGCTGGCTGAACCGTCGGTGATCGCCATCAACGAGCGGTCCGGCGAGGTACTGGCCATGGGCGACGAGGCGTGGCACATGATCGGGAGGACCCCGGAGCACGTGGTGGCCAAGCGGCCGCTCCGCAAGGGGGCCATTACCGACTTCGAGGTCACGCAACGGATGGTGCGCTTACTGTTGGAACGGGTCGGGGTGAGCCGGTTCAACCGGCCAAAGGTGTTGGTGTGCGTCCCTTCGGCTATCACCCCGGTGGAGCGTCGGGCGGTTACCGAGGCGGCCAAGCGGGCTGGCGCGTCCGACGCCCAGCTGATCGAGCAGCCGGTGGCGGCGGCCATCGGGGCCCATCTGCCCATTTCCGAACCGGTGGGGAACATGGTGGTGGACATCGGCGGCGGGACGTCCGAGACGGCGCTGATCTCCTTGGGCGGCGTGGTGGCCTTAGAGGCGGTGCGGGTCGGGTCGTTTGACATCGATGCCGCCATCCAGGCCTACGTGCGCCGCGAGTACGGCCTGGCAATCGGGGAACGCACCGCTGAGGAGATCAAGTGGACGATCGGCTCCGCTGCACCGACGCCCGACGAGGGCCGAGCCGAGGTGCGGGGGCGGGAGTTGATGAGTGGCCTGCCCAAGACGGTTGTCCTGACGCCGGCCGAGATCCGTTCGGCCATCGAGGAACCGGTGTCGGCCATCGTGGAGTCGGTGCTGGAGTGCCTCGCTCAGGCGCCGCCTGAACTAGCTCAGGACTTGCTGACCCACGGGATTTGCCTGGTGGGTGGGGGGAGCCTGTTGCGGGGCCTCGACCTCCGGCTTACCGAGGAGGCCGGCGTTCCGGTGGTGCATGTGCCTACGCCGATGGAGTGCGTGGTCATGGGGGCCGGACACTGCATCGAGTCCTTCCAGGCCATGCGGATGATGTTCATGGAGGGGCGCGACTAGGGCAGGAGGCCCATCCCCCTTGCGACTCAATCCTTAGCGGGAGCCTCGATGCCAAGCAGGTCCTCTGCAGCTTGGCGGACTTGCCAGTCGCGATCTTTGAGGGCGGCAACGAGGGCCGCCTCTACTTCGGGCCCCTCGAAGGCGGCGAGGGCCAGCACAGCCCGCCGTCGGATGGAGGCCCGCTCGGCAAGCCCGCCCAAGACGGCGTCCCGCCCGCCACCGTGGCCGAGCGCCCCTAGCGCGGCGACCGCTGACTCCCGGCACATCGGGTCGTCATGGCCGGTGGCCACCGCAACCACGGGGGCTACCAGGCCATCGGCTAAGTCCGGATGCTCACCTGCCGTCCAGCACGCCACCTCGACCACGGAACCGTCCGGATCCTGGAGAAGTTCCGGGAGGGCTTCGGCGGCCACGTTCGGGCGAGGTTCGCCGGTGCTGCCTAGGACCTCCAGAGCGCGGCGTCGAACCGCTGGGTCGGAATCGGTGAGGGCGTGGGCTAGCTCGTCGTCAGTGAGGGTTCCGATCCGTTCGAGGGCGCCGACGGCGGCCGCCCGTACAACGGCCTCGGGGTCGGCCAGGAGCCCGCGGGCGGTGGCTTCTTCGTCGTGGTGTCCGGCGAGGACGGCCCGGCGTCGGCGTTGGGCGACCTCCTGGTTGGGTGCCGCTCCGTAATGGACGTGGCGGCCCGGGCCAGTGTCCTGCCCCGCATCAGGCCCAGTCTCATCCATTCACGCGGCGCCCATTGGATGGTTGGCGCTCAGCCGATCGCCTGCTCGACGAGAAAGCCCGACAGGAAGATGGTGACACCGACCACTGTGGCCAGAGCGACGCCGCCGCCGACCACGAACACGGCCAGTAGCACCGCAGCCCGGAACCGGTGCCACCAGCGGATGCGAGCCTTTCGGCCGGTGACCACTCGGCGGGGTGGGTGGAACCAGACGCCGCAGCGGGCCACTGGGCTCCACGGCTGGTCGATGGCGTACTCGAGATCGCCGGCCGGCGGCATGGTGTTGCGGGGAGTCCGGCGGGTCACCGGGCTCTCCCGGACGTCGATCCGGTCCGGACCGTGGCAGGCTGGCGGATCCTTTCGAGGCGTTCCACGGGACCGCCACCCTCCAGGTAGACATTCTCCAGGAACAGGAGCGAGACCATCACTCCGGACGACGTCCAGCACATGGAGGAGAACCTACCTGTGGCTGACCCGGCGACTTCGGCGCCGGGCGAGCTCCGGGCCGCGCGAGTCCTGACCGGCCTGCTGGTGTTGCTGATGGTGGCTGCGGTTTTGACTGCCACCTTCGTGCGTGTCCCCTACTTCGTTTTCCGTCCGGGGTCGGTGCAACCCCTGAGCGACCGAGTCAACGTGGTGGTCGGCGACATGTTTGAACCGACTGGTGAGATCCACTACACCACAGTTCGCCAGGACAGCACGGTGAACGGCTGGGAGTGGTTGGAGGCCCGCCTGCGGCCGTCGCTGGCTCTTGTCGACGAGGACCTCGTGCTCGGCGGGCGGACTCGTGACGAGAACCGCAGTTTCAACTTTCAGTTGATGCGGGTCTCGAAGTCCACCGCGGTGGCTGTTGCTCTCCGGTACCTCGGCATTGATGCGATCCGGGCCACCGGGGTGGGGATGGCTGAAGTGTTGGGTCCGTCGGAGGGGGTCTTGACCACTGACGACGTGATCCTGTCGATGGACGGTGTGCAGGTGTTCGAGGCCATGGACCTCGTTGTGGTGGTGCGGGACCGTGCCCCGGGAGAAGTGCTGGAACTAGTCGTCGAGCCAGTGGGCGGTGGTGAGGCGCGGACGGTGCTGCTGACGCTGGGGGCCCGGGACGACGATCCGACAATCGGGTTCATGGGCATCGTCCCCCAGACGCGGTGGGAGGACGTCGAGGATCTGCCCATCGATGTCAAGGTCAACACCGGCCGGGTGGGCGGGAACTCGGCCGGCCTGGCCCTGACATTGTCGATCCTCGACCTGATCACGCCGGGAGAGCTGACTGGGGGGCTGCAGGTGGCCACCACCGGCACCATTGATCTGGGTGGGATGGTCGGCCCGGTCGGCGGTGTGGCCCAGAAGGCGGTGGCAGCCCGCGAGGGCGGGATCGACCTGTTCCTAGTGCCCGAGACCGAATTTGAGGTGGCCCGCCGCCACGCCGGGGACATGGTCGTCGAGCCGGTCGCCACTCTGCAGGACGCCCTCGACGCCATGGAGCGCCACGGCGGCCAGACCCGGGACCTTCTGATCCCTGATCGGTGACACTGGGCCGTCTGGAGATGCTCAATTGAACGGACGACCGGGACCTGCTGGGTCGGCCACGCCCGCACCGTAGGCTTCGCGTCATGCGCCCCGAAGACGCCCCCCCGCCCGGTCCCCGACCATTTCCGATCCGCCGACGCCGGTCTCGAGGTTCCATGAAGATCCGGATGCTCGTCGGCGGCATCGGCCTGGGCTTCCTGGTGCTGATGGTGTCGTTGCGCGGCATGGCCGGCTTCTGGACCGACTACCTGTGGTTCGACGCCCTCGGTCACGAGGAGGTATTCGTCTCGGTGTTCGGCGCCCAGGTGGTGCTCGTAGCGCTGTTCGCCGTTGTCTTCTTCGGGATCTTGTTCTCCAACCTCCTGGTGGCCGACCGGCTCGCCCCGGCTGTCCGCCCGCCCGGCCCAGAGGAGGACCTGCTCCGCGGCTACCACCTGATGGTCGGGCACCGACGGTGGCTGGTACGTCTCGTGCTGTCGGGCCTGTTCGCTCTGATCGCCGGATTCGGGGTGCGGGGCCGTTGGGAGGAGTGGCTGCTGTTCACCAACCCGGTGGACTTCGGCCAGGTCGACCCCCAGTTCGGACGCGACATCGCCTTCTACGTGTTTCGCCTGCCGTTCATGGGCTTCGTGGTCGGGTGGTTGTTCGGCACCCTCGTCCTGACGCTGGTCGTCACCACGCTGTTCCACTACATCAACGGTGGGATCCGCCTCCAGACGTCCGGCGAGCGGGTCCAGCCGGCGGTCAAGGCCCATCTGTCGGTGCTGCTCGGCCTGATCGCTCTAGTGCGGGCCGGCGACTACTGGCTGGCCCGGTACGAGCTGACCACGTCGGGCCGGGGGGCGGTGGCCGGCGCCACCTACACCGACGTGAAGGCGCAGTTGCCGGCCATCAACCTGCTGATTCTCATCTCGTTACTGGCCGTGGTGCTGCTGATCGTGAACATCCGGCGGCGGGGCTGGGTGCTGCCCACGCTGGCTGTGGGCTTGTGGGCGTTCGTGGCCCTGGTGATGGGCAACGTGTACCCGGCGGTGATCCAGAATCTGCGAGTCGAGCCGGCGGAGTCGGAAAAGGAGGCTCCGTACATCGCCCGCAACATCGAGGCGACCCGGGCGGCGTACGGGCTGGACGTCATCACCGAGGTCCAGTTGACCGATTTCGACAACGAGGTCACGGCGGCCGATCTGCGGGCCAACGGCTCGACGGTGCGCAACATCCGGACGCTGGACCCGCTGGTGGTTCAGGGCACGTTTGACCGGTTGCAGGGCGAGCGAGAGTTCTATTCCTTCGCTGCGGAGATGGACACCGACCGGTACGTGATCGACGGCGAGACGACCCAGGTTCTGCTGGGTACCCGCGAACTGGAGTTGAATGAGACCCGGTCGTGGGAGAACCAGCACGTGGCGTTCACCCACGGCTATGGCGTGGCCTTGGCGCCGGTGAGCCGGGTGAAGGGATCCGGCGACCCGGACTTCTTGATCGGCGATCTGCCCGTGTCGATTGACCCTTCGGTCGAGGTGACACTGGACCGGCCACAGCTTTACGTGGGCGAGGGCCTGGATGGCTACGCGGTGCTGGGGGCCAGCCGCGACGAGGTCGACTTCACCGATGAGAACCAGGAGACGCAGGCCGTTCGTTATGAGGACATCGGCGGCGAGGGCGGCGTTGGCATGGGGTCGTTGCCGCGGCGTCTGGCGTTCGCCCTGCGGTTCGGGCAACTGGAGCCGCTGATCTCAAACTTTGTGACCGGCGACTCGAAGGTGTTCTACGTGCGAGACGTCCGGGAGCGGGTGGAGAAGCTGGCGCCGTTCCTGCACTTCGACGCCGACCCCTACCCGGTGCTGATCGACGGTCGGATCGTGTACGTGGTGGACGGGTACACGTCCACCGATCGGTACCCATACTCGCAGCCAGCACCGGTGGCTGAGCTGCCTCGGGCCAGTGGCCTGCGCCACGACTTGAACTACGTGCGGAACTCCGTCAAGGCGGTGGTCGACGCCTTCACCGGCGAGGTCACGTTCTACGTGGTGGACGAGTCGGACCCGATGATCGCAGCATTCTCGAAGGCGTTTGACGACTTGTTCGCGCCGAAGTCGGAGATGCCGGCGTCGCTGGTTGGGCACCTGCGCTATGCCGAGGATCTGTTCCGGATCCAGACCGAGTTGTGGGGCCGGTATCACGTCGAGGACACCGAGAACTTCTACCAGCGGGCTGCAGAGTGGGCCGTCTCCCAGGATCCGGGCCGGACCGGCGAAGGGGCGGCGAACCTGGCCGTGCTGGACTCCCAGGGCTTCAAGATCGGGACCCGGCACATGCGCATGGCGCCGTATCGCACGTTGGTGGCCCTGCCTCGGGGGGTTGACGGAGGGGCGGATGGTTCCGATTCGTCCCGGGACGCCTCCGATAGGAAGGCCGAGTTCGTGATCATGCGGGCGTTCGTGCCGTTGGACGAGGACGACGCCCGCAAGGAGCTTGCCGCGTACATGGTGGGCCGCAGTGACGGCGACCGGTACGGGGAGCTAGTGGTTTACCGACCACCGACGTCGAACTTCGACGGCCCGGCGCTCGCCGAGGAGCGGATCCGTAACGACGAGGAGGTGGCCAGCCTCCAGACGCTGCTGAGCCAGCGGGGGTCTTCGGTGCTGTTCGGTGAGTTGCTGTTGGTGCCGATCGAGGACTCGATCCTCTACGTGAGGCCGCTGTACGTGCAGGCCGAGGGCGACAGCACGGTGCCCGAGCTAGAGCGGGTCATCGTGGCCGTCGGCGAACAGGTCGTGATGGCGAACTCGCTGCAGGAGGCATTGGAGGAGCTAACCGGAGTCGGCCTTGACGACCTGTTCCACGGGATGTCCACCGGGGTGGATTCGGGTGGCTCCTCGACGGAGGCTTCCGACGGCGGGTCGACATCCGGGGATGGCGACGACGGCTCGACCGGTGGTTCCGCGTCGGAGCCAGTTCCAGTTCCCGATGACTTGGCGGGGATGCTGGCCGAGTTGGCCCGACTGCAGGGCGCTTCGGCAGCCGCGCTGTCAAAGGATCCGGCCGACTGGGCGGAGTTCGGACGCCTCCAAGCCCGTATGCAGGACCTGGTCGACGCGTTGACCCGCCAAGCTGAGAGCGGCTGAATCGGACCGATCACCCAGGTTCGGTGGACCGGTCTCCTTGGGCCGGGGATTCCGGGAGTTAGTCAGCGGGCTGCCAGCCGCTGGTGCGGCGGGTGGCAGCCCGGCCAGTGGTGGTGCCGCGGGCCCGGGCCGGTGAGTCGGCGCTGAGGTCGGCGAAGGTCTCGTCGCCGGAGAGTGACGGGGCGACCGGTTCGTCGGATTCTCCGGCGATGCGGGCGTTCAGTTCGACGGTGACCCGGGACAGCTCGGCTGAGAGGCGAGCAAGGCCGAGGCGCAGATCCATGACGTCGCCGCCGTCGGGGTCGGCCGCCGCGGTGCCGAGGGCGTCGAAGCGGTGCTCAAGGGAGGCGACTCTTTCGGAGAGGTCACGCAGCCCGTTGACGAGGTCGAGCAGGGTCTGGTCGGTGGCCGGACCGTTGGCGATGGTCTGAGCCACCGGGTTGCTGCGTCCCCGGGGGGAACGCCGGGTGCCGCGTCGTCGGACCATGGGGTGATGGTAGCGATGGTCGGCTCCGTCACCGGGACGCTCGCTACCCTGCCCGCCGTGACCCGCCGCGTCTTCCGATCCCGCCTTTCCGGTCCTTGTGCCGGAATACTCCTGACGGGGCTCATCGTCCTCCTGGCCGGTTGTGCTGGGAAGGACGGCCGGGAGATGGTGGCCAACGGCATCGGCCACACCCCTGAGTCCACGACCACCACGGTGGCGCTGGCGACCACCAGCTCGCTGCCGCAGGGGACCATTCCGGAAGGGAGTGGGGTTTCTGGCGTCGGCGGGGTCGATGCCGGTACAGGCGGTTCGGGGCTGGGGAGCGTGCACGGGTCCGTTTACGTGGACTCGGTGTCGGGAACGGTCGGAGGGACGGGTTCCTACGACCTGAGTCACCCTCAGCTGGACGGCCTGGCCATCGGACATCCTGTGAACCAGGCGTTGCGACAGCCCACCGAGGCGTTGCGAGCCGAGTTCGTGGCGGCGTTGTCGGAGCGCTCCGATGAGGAGGGTGGCGCCTCCGGTGGGGGCGGGACGGATTCGGGCGATTCGCTGAGTGGCGGCGGGACCGTGTACCTGTTGGACGACCGGCTGGTCAGTGTGTTGTATGACATGCGGATCGACTGGTCGGGAGCCGCAGGCGTGGACCAGCGGGTCGATTCAGTACTGGTCGACCTGGCCAGCAGTTCCGAGTTGGGGTTGCGCGATCTGTTCGTGCCGGAGAGTCCGTGGTTGGAGACGATTGGCTTCTTCGTCCGACGGGACCTTGAGGACCGGCTCGGCGAAGGAGTGTTGTGGCCGGACGGCCGGGGCCTGGATCCAGAGGCGTCGAACTTCACCGTGTTCGGGGTGACGGCCACCGATCTGGTGTTGCGATTCCCGATGCACGCCGTAGCGCCCGGGGTGGTCGGCACACCGGAGGCCACGGTGCCGTGGGAGTCGCTGGCCGGTCTGGTTGACCCAGAGGGGCCCGCTGGGCATCTGGCGGGCTGAAGCCGCGTCTGACACGTTGGAGTGGGCCCGTCCCGACGTCCCCGACTCTCAGCCCCAGATGGTCGAGCGGGTGAGCTCCTCGACGGGTAGCCGGATGTCGAACCGGTCGCGGA
>JAZADN010000052.1:0-5396 GCA_036123585.1 Actinomycetota bacterium
ACGGCTCGCATGCTCACGCCCGCAATGCCGCCTTCGACGATGCACGAGATCACTGCGTCAAGGATCTGCTCCTGCGTTCCGCTGAGTTCGATTGCCTCCGGCATACCGCGTTGGACTGCCTTCCCACACTCGACGTGACTGAACGTTCGTTCAGCGTACTCTGTTCGCACCTTTGGAGTGGGTTGATGGTCCCGCTGCCACCGTCCCCAGGACGGCTGGTCCGCCCACCGATTTCGCCGAGCGCGAACACCCCTTAGGGAGATCATCGACCTCGACGCCTTCCCCATTCACTTGCTACCAACTGATCCCCGGTTCCGCCCACCGACGCTGCCTTCCGTAGGGTCCGCCCCATGGCGGCAACCTCCGATGAGGGCTCCTGCGCCCCGGAGCACCACCACGTCCTGATCGTGGGCGCAGGGATCTCCGGCATCGGCGGTGCCGTGCACCTGCAGGAGCGCTGCCCCGAACGGTCTTTCGCCATCTTGGAGGGACGGCCTGACATCGGCGGCACCTGGGACCTGTTTCGCTATCCGGGCGTGCGCTCAGATAGCGATATGCACACACTTGGCTACCGGTTCAAGCCGTGGCGGCACGAGAAATCGATCGCCGGTGGGCCAGTCATCATGGACTATCTGAGGGAGACGGTCGCCGAGCACGACCTGGCCCGCCATATCCGTTTCGGGCACCAGGTCACACGGGCGGAATGGTCCAGTGTCGACGCCCGGTGGACACTCACTGTGACCCGGCCGTCACGGGAAATGGATACCACCGCGACCAACCCGGACGCTTCCGAAGAGGTCACCATGACCTGCGGCTTCCTGTTTATGTGCTCTGGCTACTACAGCTATCGCACTGGCTACACGCCGGTTTTCGAGGGCCGCGACCGCTTCCGTGGGCCGATCATCCACCCGCAGGAGTGGCCTGAGGATTTCGACCACGCCGGCAAGAGGATCCTCGTAGTGGGGTCGGGAGCAACGGCAGTGACTTTGGTGCCGGCCATGGCCGAGACCGCGAGGCACGTCACCATGCTCCAGCGCTCCCCCACCTACGTGGTGGCCCGGCCGGCCGAAGACGTGATCGCCAACCGACTCCGCAGGTTGCTACCCGAGCGATGGGCGTACGCCATCGTGCGCCGCAAGAACGTGTTCCGACAGGGTCTCGTCTACCGAAAGACTCGGACCCAACCCGAGAAACTCAAGCAACTTCTCCTGGCCGGGGTGCGGGCCGGTCTCGGCCCCGACTACGACGTCGACACCCACTTCACCCCTGCCTACAACCCGTGGGATCAGCGGCTTTGCCTGATCCCCGACGCCGACCTGTTCAAGGCCATCCGGTCGGGAAAGGCATCGGTGGTCACCGCCCGCATCGACACGTTCACCGAGGACGGGGTCCGCCTCCGGGATGGCACGGAGCTTGAGGCCGACGTGATCGTCACTGCCACCGGCCTGAACCTGGTCACACTTGGCGAGATGGACTTCATAGTCGACGGCGAACCGGTCGACTTCGCCCGCACCTGGACCTACCGGGGACTCGGCTACTCCGACATCCCGAACCTGGTGTCGACCTTCGGGTACGTGAACGCCTCGTGGACGCTGAAGGCCGACTTGACGTCGGAGTACGTCTGCCGCCTCTTGAACCATATGGAACGGACGGGATCCACCCGGTGCACGCCGCGGCTCCGTCCAGAGGACGCTGACATGCCGCAGCGCAAGTGGATCGAGGACTTCCCGGCTGGCTACATGGAACGCTCGATGCACCTGCTGCCCCGTCAAGGCGACCGTGCCCCGTGGTTGAATCCGCAGGACTACCGTCGAGACGTGAAGATGATTCGACGGGGAGCGATCGATGACGGAGTGATGTCCTTTGACGCCCCGGACCGGGAACCCGCCCCCGCAAGCTGACGCCGATCCCAACACGAGGAACCCACCAACCATGCGCGTAGCAGCCGTTCAGGACTCCCCGGCCTTCCTCGACCGGTCAGCATCACTGGAGATTGTCCGCGCCCGCATCGCGGAGGCTGGCGCCGGCGGAGCCGACCTGGTCGCGTTCCCAGAGGTGTTCGTCATGGGTTATCCGGTGTGGATCGACAACACCGACGCCTCGGTGTGGGAGAAGCCGGCACAGCAGGAGGCCTTCGCCCGGTACCTCGACCAGTCGGTGGACCTATCCAGCGAGGAGTTCGCCTCCGTCGTCGATGCGGTCCACGACGCAGGGGCGTTCACCTACCTCGGCGTGGTTGAGCGGGCCGCCTCTGGCGGATCGGTTTACTGCTCTCTGGTGGCCATCGACCCCACTGTCGGAGTCGTAGGCGTGCATCGCAAGCTCAAGCCCACCTACGGCGAGCGCTTGGTGTGGGGCGACGGCGACGGGGCCGGTCTGGTGGCCCATGACCACGCCGACGTGCGGCTCACCGGCCTGAACTGCTGGGAGAACTGGATGCCCCTGGCCCGCACGGCCATGTACGGGACTGGCTCACAGGTTCACGTAGCGGCGTGGCCGGGCTCGGCGGGCCTGACCGAGGACGTGACCCGGTTCATCGCCAAGGAGGGTCGACTGTTCGTGGTCAGCGTGGGTGCCGTATATGACGCCTCGATGCTGCCTAGCGACTTCCCGCTTCGTGACCAGATCGACGACGGCCAGAAGTTCCACAACGGTGGAACCTGCATCGCCGGCCCGGACGGCCGGTGGGTGGTCGAACCGGTACTAAACGAGACCGGCATCGTGTGGGCCGATCTGGATGTGGGCGAGGTGGCCCGCCAACGTCAGAACTTCGATCCAACCGGCCACTACAGCCGACCCGATGTACTTCGACTCGAGGTCGACCGTACCCGTCTGGCGCCATAGCACCGATTGCAGCGACCCTCCGCCAGTCGGCCTGTCGAGCATCCCGCCCGCGCCATCCGACCCGCCGGGCCACCGAGGCCCGACGGCGCGAGGACGGCCCTAGGGATCAGTCGCCGGGCGGTCGATATGTGGCGCTCGTCGCCTTCTCTCCGGCAGCGTCAATGGTCGCCGGGGCGATCAACGGCGTCAGTCGCACCTTGACCTTGTCGCTAGCCGACACTGCCAAGCTCGCAGCGGCAGCCGCGGAGTCGTCGGGCATCTCACAGATGGCGACGATGTCGTCATCACCCCAGACGAAGTAGAGGCACTCGACCGAGCCCCCGAGGGCACTGATCAGATTCGAGGCCTCGGCGGCTCGACTGGACCCTCCTTCGGCGATCAGGCCCTTCGCCCCCTCAGCCGTGTACGAGCCCTGGATCAGATAGTGCGGCATCTACTTTCTCCTTTCGCCTTTCGCCGACGGACGCCGACGGTCCAGCCATCAGATCATGCCGAGGGGCTTCTCGCCACCAGAGCACCCCGGTTTCCCTCCGACAGTTAGCGTCGGAATCGTGGACCAGTCCCGTCGAACGCTGGCCGGCTGCGTGCTCCTCAGTGGGGCTCTCGGAACTGTCCACGCCTGGAGTCTCTTCCTTGAACCTCTCGAAGCCGGTCTGGCCAGCAGTCGGGGCGGGGTGAGCGCCGTCTACTCGGTCGCGCTTGTGGCCATCACCGGATCAGTACTCGTTGGACACCGCCTCTTTGCCCGACTTCCCGGGCGCGCTGTGGCTCTCCTTTCCACCGGGATCGCCTCGGTCGGACTCGTGATCGCCTCCGGGGCCTCGTCGTTGGCGGTTCTGTTTGTCGGATATGGGCTGATGTTTGGCATGGGCAATGGCCTGGGGTACGCGTTCGCCCTGCAACGCTCGGCCGAGGCACGATCATCGACTAGCGGCCAGGCCATGGCACTGGTCACCGCTTCCTATGCCCTAGGTGCCGCCATCGCTGGCGTGGTCCTCGCCGACCCGGTCCACGACCTTGGTGCTGGGCGGGGTCTCCGGATGTTGGCCATCGCAGTCGTCCTCATGGGCGCCGTCGCTTCCGCACTCGTCGATGGAGGTCGGTCGCCCCGCTCCCGTGACAGGTCAGTTCCGTCTCCCGCTCCAGCATTCACTGGGTTGCTCCGGCTCTGGGTGGGCTATGGCCTGGCTGTCCTGGCCGGCCTCACCGCCCTCGGGCACGCCGCCACACTGGTCGATGAGGCGGGAGGTCCAGGGGACGTCGCTGTGACGTTGGCTAACTTCGCCAGCGCCGCCGGGGGCCTCCTCATGGTTGCGACCCTCGACCGGACAGGCCACCGGCGACTCGTCGTGGGTCTGCCCTTAGCCACCGCCGTATTGCTGACCGTTGGCGCCGCTTTCTCCAGGACCAATGCCATTTCGTTGATCGTCCCGGCAGTGGCGCTGGCCTATGGGGCGATCATCGCCGTTTATCCGGCCGTCGTTCGCGACCGGTATGGCTCCGATGGTTATCCGGCCGCCTACGGCCGAGTGTTCACTGCCTGGGGAGCAGCCGGCCTGATCGGGCCTCTGGGAACAGGGCTCCTCTTCGATGCCTTTGGCGACTACCGGCTACCCCTCTTGCTCGCCGCTGTCGCAGCTGTCGCCTCGGCGCTGGTTGCCCGAAGCGAAAGGTTCTAGCTGCCGCGTGACGCAGTATCAGCCGAAGAGTCCGCCGTCGAGGTACTTGGCGCCGGAATCCACCCCGAAGGTCGCCACGACGGATCTCGGCCCCCGCTCGACCGCAAGCTGTATGGCCGCCACCACGTTCAGTCCCGTGGAGGGACCGCAGAGCAGGCCCTCCTCAGCGGCGAGCCGGCGGCACATGGTCATCGCTACGGCCTGGTCCACGGTTCGGATCTCTGTCAAGCGCTCGTGGTCGAGGAACGGCGGTGCGAAGCCGACGCCGATGCCCTCGATCCGGTGCGGGCCCCCAGTTCCCGTCGTCAACAGGGGCGACTCGGTGGGTTCGAGGGCCACGGCGTCCGGTCGGCCACCGGCGGCGTCGAGACCGTCCAATGCCCCCATGAGCGCCCCACCGGTGCCGACGCCGGCGCAGAGAACATCGACGCGGTTGCCAAGCACCTCTGCGATCTCAGCGCCCATCGGGGCGTAGCCTGGCCGGATGTCGGCGCTGCCGAACTGGTCCGTATACCAGGATCCCGGCTCGTCGGCTAAAGCGTAAGCCCGTTCGCGCATCCGAGCGATGAGTTCGGGCGTGATGACCCCGCTGTCGCTCGGCTCGATCAGGACTTCGGCCCCGTAGGCCACCATGGAGCGAAGCTTCACGGAAGCGAAGGCGTCTGAACTGACCGCCGTGAATCGGAGGCCGGCGCGCGCTGCCGCATGGGCCAAGGCTGTGCCAGTGCTACCTCCGGTGTACTCGACGAGCCGGTCCCCTGGAGCGACGTCGCCTCGTTCCAGAGCACCGAGGACAATGGCGATGGCGAGTCTGTCCTTGTAGGAGCCAGTGGGGTTTCCTGACTCCACCTTCAGCCAGACTTCGCCGGCTCC
>JAZADN010000053.1:0-26319 GCA_036123585.1 Actinomycetota bacterium
CCATGGTGTGCGGATTTGCAACCATCCACGGCTACCCAGTCGGCATCCTCGGTAACAACGGTGTGATCTACCCGGAGTCGGCCGAAAAGGCAGCTCACTTCATCCAGCTCTGCAACCGTCAGGACACGCCCCTGGTCTTCCTTCAGAACATCACGGTCTTCATGGTGGGCTCCGACTTTGAGGAGGCCGGACTCATCAAGAAGGGCTCGCAGATGATCAACGCGGTGACGAACTCGACTGTCCCCCACCTCACAGTCATCTTCGGTGCCTCCTACGGGGCCGGCACATACGGCATGTCCGGCCGGGCCTACGAGAACCGGTTCACCTTCCTGTGGCCCATGGCCAAGATCGCAGTGATGGGGCCCAAGCAGATCGCCGGTGTCATGTCGATCGTCCGACGCGGCCAGGCCGCCCGCAAGGGCCTCGAATTCGACGAGGACGCCGACGCCGAGATTGTCCGGAAGGTCGAGGCCGCACAAGAGAAGGGCTCGCTAGCCCTCGAGGCCACCGGCGCGGTCAGCGACGACGGGATCATTGACCCGCGTGACACCCGCACGGTTCTCGGGCTGTGCCTGTCAGTGGTGAGGACGGCGCCCCTCGAGGGCGCCGTGAACTACGGGGTGTTCCGACTATGACCCACCGAACCTTGACCTGCGTAATGGTCGCAAACCGCGGCGAGATCGCCCGCCGCGTCTTCCGGAGCGCCAGGACCATGGGCCTGTCATGTGCGGCGGTGTACGTCGACGCCGACGCGGACGCCCCCTACGTCGCGGAGGCCGACGTGGCGGTCCAGCTCGATGACGGCGGCCACCTCGACGCCGACGCGTTGGTCTCCGCGGCGCTGACAGCTGGCGCCGACGCCGTACACCCCGGCTACGGGTTCCTCGCCGAGAACGCCGCCTTTGCGATGGCAGTGGAGGCCGCCGGGCTGACCTGGATCGGCCCGACACCGGAGGTGATTGCCTCGATGGGCGACAAGATGGCGGCCAAGGAAGCCGCGGAAGTTGCCGGCGTACCCACCCTGCCATCGACAGACGACCTCACAATCGACAGCGCCACCGCAGGCGACCTGATCGGCTACCCGCTGCTGGTCAAGGCCGCGGCAGGCGGCGGTGGCAAGGGCATGCATCTAGTGGAACGGCACGAAGACCTAGCCGACGCGGTGGCCTCCGCCCATAGGGAGGCCACCTCGTCCTTCGGCGATGGCCGGGTGTTTCTCGAGCGATACGTGCCCCGGTCCCGCCATGTGGAGATCCAGATCCTGGGCGACGCCTACGGCTCGCTCGTCCACCTCGGCGAACGGGAGTGCTCCATCCAGCGACGCCACCAGAAGGTCGTCGAGGAGTCGCCTGCTGTCACCCTGTCGGCGGGAGGTCGTGAGGCCATGGGTGCCGCTGCGCTCCGCTTGGCCGACGGAATCGGCTACCGCTCGGCCGGCACCGTCGAGTTCCTCATCGACGAGGACACCGAGGAGTTCTTCTTCCTCGAGGTCAACACCCGCCTCCAGGTCGAACATCCGGTCACTGAGGAGGTCGCCGGCATCGACCTGGTCCGCGAGCAGCTCCGTATCGCCGCCGGCGAGCCGTTGGGGTACGGACAGGACGACGTGTCCTTCGACGGCCACGCCATCGAGGCCCGCCTCTACGCCGAAGACCCGTCGGCCGGCTACCTGCCGGCCATCGGCACTCTGGAGGCGTGGCGCCCGGCCAAGGAGCCTTCGGTGCGATGGGACGCCGGGGTAGCCGAGGGCAGCGTGGTCGGAGTCGAGTTCGACCCCATGCTGGCCAAGGTGGTGGCCCACGGTCCCACCCGTCGTGAGGCCGCCGGTCGGCTGGCCCTGGCCCTTGAGCGGATGCACCTGGGCGGGGTGGCCACCAACCGGGACCAACTGGCGGCCACCCTTCGCCACGAGGCTTTCCTCAAGGGCGACACGACCACCGATTTCCTGGACCGACACGCCCCGGCACCCCGAGCCACGTTGGACCATCGGACGACCCGCTGGGTGGCCGCAGCGGCCGCACTGTGGCTGCAGGGGCGCAACCGTTCCGAGGCATCGGTACTGGATCGGCTCCCCAGTGGCTGGCGAAACGCCCGTCTCCCCGACCAGCAACTCACACTCCACCTGGGTGGCGAGACCATCCAGGTGCGATACCACACGGGACGCGACGGCCGGTTCACGATGGTCGTCGGGGGCGACGGCTGCGCCGACAGGGAGGCGTCGAAACCTTTGGTCGCCACCGTCCACCACTGGACCGGCGAGTCGATCGACGCCACCATCGACGGCATCCGCCGGATCGCTCCGGTCACGGCCGTGAATGGCCGGCCTCTCGATGGCCGCGGCGAGGTCGTCCACATCACCACGGCAGGCACCACCACCTCTCTCGAGGTCGCCCCCCGATTCCCCCTGCCCGGCGACGAGGCACCGACCGGCAGCCTGGTCGCCCCTATGCCCGGCAAGGTGCTGGAGGTTCACGCCACGGTCGGAGACGTCGTGGCGGCCGGCCAGGCCTTGTTGGTGCTCGAGGCCATGAAGATGGAGCACCACATGGCCGCTCCGTTCGACGGGACGGTGGCCGAGGTCCGGGTGGCCGTCGGCGACCAGATCGACAATGACGCCGTCCTGATGGTCATCGAGTCCGCCACGGGCAAGGATGCCGACAATGGCTGAAGCAATCCGGATCGCCAACTGCTCTGGCTTCTACGGCGACCGCCTGTCTGCTGCCCGAGAGATGGTCGACGGCGGCCCCATCGACGTCCTGACCGGCGACTGGCTGGCCGAACTCACCATGCTCATCTTGGCCCGCACCCGGGCCAAGCGGCCGGGCGGCGGCCACGCCACCACCTTCGTGAAACAAATGGAGCAGGTAATGGGCACCTGCCTGGACCGGGGCATCAGGGTCGTCAGCAATGCCGGAGGACTCGACCCGGACGGCTGCGCCGAAGCCATCGCCGATCTGGCCGACCGGCTCGGCCTATCGCCGTCCATCGCCTACGTGAGCGGTGACGACCTCCTTCCCCGCCTCGACGACCTCCGGGCCGCTGGCCACGAGTTACCTGACCCGGTGACCGGCGAAGCACTGGCCCGACCCGGTGACCTGGTCAGCGCCAACGCCTATTTGGGCTGCTGGGGAATCGTCGAGGCCCTGGACCGGGGCGCCGACATCGTGGTGACGGGCCGAACTACCGACGCTGCCATCGTCTGTGGCCCGGCGGCCTGGCACCACGGCTGGGCCCGCGACGACTGGGACGCCCTGGCTGGAGCCGTGGTGGCTGGACACATCATCGAGTGCGGCGCTCAGGCCACTGGTGGCAACTACTCCTTTTTCACTGAGGTCGACGGCATGGCCCGGGTGGGCTTCCCGTGGGCCGAAGTTTCCGCCGACGGCACGGCGGTCATCGGCAAGCACGACGGCACCGGAGGCGAGGTTTCCATCGGCACCGTGACCTCGCAACTGCTTTACGAAATCGGCTCGCCCGCCTACCTAGGACCCGACGTGACGGCCCGATTCGACACGGTCCAACTCGACCAGGCGGATGGCGACCGCGTACGCATTCACGGCACGAAGGGTGAGCCGCCCCCCGCGACGCTGAAAGTGTCAATGAACGAGATGGGTGGGCACCGCTGCGACCTTCGGATCGCCCTTACCGGCCTCGACGTCGACGCCAAGGCCGCTCTGGCCGAGGAGGCCTTCTGGGCGGCCTGCCCCTACGAGCCCACCGAGTTCGCCTCGGTCACCTCCCGGGTAGTGCGAACCGACAAGGCCGACCCGGCCTCCAACGAGGAGGCGGTCGCCCTGTGGTGTCTGACCCTCAAGGACCCCGACGAGCGCAAGGTCGGCCGGGGAATCTTCAACGCCATGACCGAGATGGCCCTAGCCACCATCCCCGGCTTCTTCGGGATCAACAGCGGTGGCTCCAAGCCGTTTGGCGTGCATCGGGCCGGTCTGGTCCCCGCGGAGTTGGTCCCCCAGTACGTGGCCGTCCTCGACGGGCCGGCCGGCCCGAGCCGCACCGTCGTCGACTCGGTTTCCCCGTCCGGTGACTCTGCGGTCGTGAGCCTCCCCGGCCCCGATGCCCCCGCGCCCGACGGACCGACGGCGCCTGCCCCGTTGGGGCTGGTAATCGGGGCGCGCTCAGGAGACAAGGGCGGCGACGCCAACCTCGGGGTGTTCGCCCGCGACGACGCCGCCTGGGCATGGCTAGACGGCTTCCTTACCGAGGAACGCCTCCGGATGCTTCTCCCTGAGGCCGCCAACCTCGAGATCGAACGCTACCGACTGCCCGCCGTCCGGTCGTTGAACTTCGTGCTGCGCGGGCTACTCGGCGAGGGGGTTGCTGCCTCGACCCGCCAGGACGGCCAGGCCAAGAGCCTCGGCGAGTGGCTGCGGGCCCGGGTGGTGGACGTCCCGGTAGCTCTGCTCCCGAACGGAGCCACCCCGATGGGTGGAGACGCATCATGACGACCACCACCGAGACAACCGACCTGGCCCGCCGCCTCCGTGCCGTCCCGGCGCCCCGACCGGTCATGGACCGCGAGAGGGAAGAGCGCCTCACCGACCGGCAGCGCGAAGTGCTGGAGCGGCTCGGCGACCTGTTCGACGACGGCTTCGTCCACCTGACCATGGCCGAGATCGCCGCCCGGGTGGGCTGCTCGCTTCGCACCCTGTACGACCTGGCCCCCACCCGGGACGAGTTGGTGTTGACAGTCATCGACCGCAACCTCCGACGGGTCGGCCGCTCGGCCGTCGGCGTGCTCGGCGGCGACCCGGCGCCACTAGACGCCATCCGGGCCTACCTGCGGGCCGCCAACCGGGCGGTCGCGTCCACCACGCCAGCCTTCGCCCGCGACCGGGCAGCCACACCCGCCGCAGATCGCCTAGTCACAGCGCACTCCGACTATCTGGTGGCCGTTACCCGCACCATGCTGGACCTAGCCGTCGAACGCGGCGAGCTCGCCCCAGTAGACACCGCCGCGGTGGCCCGGGTGGTGGCCGGTCTGGGCGACCTGTTCGCCCTCCCCGACCACCTAGCCGAGATCGACTCGACGCCCAAGGAGGCCGCCGACTCAATGGTCGACGTGATCCTGCGAGGCTTGGCGCCATGAGCGATATTCACCTGACCGTCGCCGCAGTAGCCGCCGACCTAATCGCCGAGCAGGAGGCTCTGGATGCCGTTGTCGCCAACCTGCCAACTGAGGCGTGGCACGCCCCGACGCCGAGCCCGGGTTGGACAGTGGCTGACCAGATCGGCCACCTCGCCTACTTCGACGGGACGGCCACCCAGGCCATCGTCGACCCCCGGGGCTTTCGCACCGCGGTCGAGACCCTGATAGGCGTGGCCCGGGACGGTGAGGACGCCGTCGACGACCTCACCCTCGGAGCTTTCCGCCGGATGGTGCCCGGACATCTCCTGGACGTCTGGCGTTCGCGACGAGCCGACTTGGCCGACGCCGCCACCGGGCTAGCCGAGGAGGCCCGAGTGCCGTGGTACGGCCCATCGATGGGCGGCAAGTCGTTCCTCACCGCCCGACTCATGGAGGCGTGGGCACACGGACAGGACGTGATCGATGCCGTCGACGGCGACCGGCAGGCCACAGACCGGCTCCGCCACATCGCCCAGTTGGGGGTCATTACCCGGCACTGGTCCTACGCCAACCGGCGGATGGAGGCACCCGAGGTCGAAGTTGACGTGGTACTCACCGCCCCGTCGGGCGACACGTGGACGTGGGGGCCGGGAGACGCCGTCGACACGGTCCGGGGCAGTGCCGAGGACTTCTGCTTGGTGGTCACCCAGCGACGCCACGCCGACGACACAGGCCTCGAGATGATCGGGGACGCCGCCCGCGACTGGATGGTCCGAGCCCAGGCCTTCGCAGGACCGCCCACCGACGGTCCCGCAGCGGGGACCTTCTGATGCCGCTCGTCGAGGTTGACCGGACCGGGGACGTCACCACCGTCACCCTGGCCGACGAGGCGAACCGAAACGCCCTGAGCACAGCCCTGGTAGGCGAGTTGGTAGCCGCGCTCGATGAGGCTGACGCCGACCCAGACGTGCGGGTGGTGGTGCTCACAAACCGGGGCCGGGTGTTCTGCGCCGGCGCCGACCTGTCGGAACGCTCCGGTGGCGGCCCGTCGCACGACGCTGCGACCTCCTCAGTCAGAGGCCATCCGGCCACCCTCTTCTCCCGCTTCCGAGAGTCGCCGAAGGTCTACGTGGGACGTATCGCCGGACACTGCGTGGCGGGCGGCATGGGCCTCGCCGCCGCCATGGACCTGACCGTGACCATCAACGACGCCAAGTTCGGGTTCACCGAGGTTCGACGGGGAGTAGCCCCAGCCATGATCTCGGTGCTCTGCCTCCCGAAGATGCGGCCGACAGAAGCCGCAGAGGCGATGCTGCTCGGAAACCGCATGACCGGCGCCGATGCGGCCCGATTGGGGCTCGTCAACCGGGCCGTCCCGGCAGACCTACTGGACGCCACGGTCGACGGATTCGTCGCCGACCTGCTGGCCGGCGGACCGGGGGCACTGGCCGCCACCAAGCAGCTGCTGAGCAGGGTGCCGACCCTGTCGGTCGAAGACGCCTTTGCCTGGACGACCGAACTGTCTGCCGAGCTGTTCTCGACCGACGAGGCCCGAGAGGGCATGCGGGCCTTCCTTGAGAAGCGCCCGCCGACCTGGGCCGGCTGATCCTCAGCCACTCCGACTCAGGGCATCACACAATCGGTGATGTAGACGTCTGCAGCGCCAACCCATCCGGCGACCACGCACTACAGCGGGATTGTGCCGAGGCCCTCAGGTCGCTCGTCAAGAAGGATCGCCGCCTTGGGTCGTCGTGTCCGACTGGCGTCGCATGGCGAAGGTGGCGATACCGGCGAGCCCCAAGCAGCCTCCGCCGATCAAGAGCAGCCAGAGGAGGCTTGATGATCCGCTACCGGCACTCTGGGGGTCTGACATATCTGCTGAGGCATGGAGCGAGGTTCGCTTATCGCCTTCCATCAGGTCCAACTCCCAGCTGAATGTGGAACCTCGGACCGAATCCGCGTTGTGCTCGACAGGTGAACCGGGGAGCACTACCTCAAAATTCACCTTTGGCTCATCAAGCTCCAGGTCAAACAGCTTGGCCATGACTGCCATCTCCTCGAACGACATCTCATCGCCGGAATCAGCAGTCAGTTCGGAGACGTCGAAGTGAAAGAAGACTGTCTGTTCATTCACCCAGAGTTGGATATCTCCGTCCTCGGAGAGCTCGGATATGTCGAAGTCCGTAAACGGAAGGACCATCTCGATGCCACACCAACCGCCCTCCAGGAACTCTCTCACCTCGGCACCCACCGGTACGTCCGTCATCAGGCCGGATTCGTCAAGCATCTCCGCGCAAATGTCTCCGGAGGCGTCGTCTTCCGAAAAGGCCTCGGCAATCTCAATAAAAATTTCCGAGAGCATCACCTGGAACTCGACGGTGCCAGTGCCGTCCCGGTCGACCGTCATCGCCATATCCAGTCGGATACAACTGGTGGCAACTACTAGGACTACGGCCAGACATGTGAAGCGTCTGGTCCAGACAAATACACGACCCACCACTGCCGCCTCCCGCTTCGTTGTGTCCCGCCTGGAGTCTGTCAGCCCGTAGTCGGCCATTTCTCGATCACGGTGGCCCAGGACCTCTACGCGTACCCGTTCCCGGCGTTCGACGAGTTCCTGGCAGAAAGGATCATTCGGCTTTCGGAGATGCTCTCACGCCCGTCACACGTCCCGAGGCCATGTAGGAACCATCCTGAGGCCTCGCTAGGAAATCGGTTTCACTAGCTGACCTGTGGTTCTCTTGGAGCGGACGACGAGATTCGAACCCGCGACCCTCACCTTGGCAAGGTGATGCTCTACCAGCTGAGCTACGTCCGCGTCAGTCAGGAACGATAGCGGGAGACCCTCCGTTCCGACGCCCCGGCGAGCTCTCCGGTTTGACTGGTCAGCGGTCCGACGGCGGCCGGAGGTCGACCCGCAAGGTCAGGACACCATCCTCAAGGGTCGCCTCGGCGTCGCCCACGATACCGAAGTCCAACAGGTCCTCCTGGGCCTGGTCGATGAAGCGCTGGCGCTCCTCGCCGCCTACCGGAGGCAGCGTCCTGGTCCGTACCGCGGCGGCCCGCTCCCGGAACCGCTGCAGCATGGCGTCCACATCCAGAGTCGGTTCGCTCACCCACTGACCTCCGTCGATCCGACCTCGACCTCGGACCCCGCCAACCGTTCGATGGTCGATGGTCGGGTCCGCCACCAGTAGCCGGCGGTGCCCACCACGAGGACCACGCCGAGGATCCGCAGCAGCACGACGACTTGGTCGATGCGCTCGTCGGCCGTCCGGCCGCTGGCGTCCATCGCAGGGGGAACCGTCTCCACCGTCGTCACCTGAGCGGCGCCGACCCCGGCCGGGGTGAGGGTGACCAGCGTGCCTACCAGCAACAGCATCGTTAGATGGGCCCGTGCGCGTGAACTGACCAGACCCCTGCTCCGCATACCTCAGATCGTAATCGTGGCCGTCGCTCCGGCCCGGGCAGCACCAGTCAGCGCTGGTGTCCGGGGCACCACCACGAGGTCCGTCCCCCGACCGTGCTCCGACACAGCGGAGCGCCGTCTCGCGGGCACACTCCCCCAGGCCGCCTGTGATCGAACAGGTCACCGGTGTGGCTCCCACCCCGCCGATCCATCTGGTCGAGGGTCCGGCGGATCGTCCGGTGGAGCCGACGCACCTCGTCCTCGTCCAAAGAGCCGGCCGGCCGCAGCGGCGACAAGCCGGACCGCCAAGCAATCTCGTCTACCAGGAGGTTGCCCAGGCCGGCCACCCTCGCCTGATCGAGCAAGCGGGCCTTCAGCGGTCCCCTACCTCCAGCCAGGGCACCGCGTAACTCGCCGACCCGGAGCGACCAGGCGTCGGGACCCAAACCGGACAGGTCAGGAGCCAACTCGACGCTCCCCAGCCGTCGTGGATCGTCGATCCACAGCTGCCCGCCGCCGCGAAATAGCAGAGCGAACCGCAGCCACGAGGGATCGGATCGACGCCCGCCCCACTTCAGGTACTCGATAGCCGCACGACCGTCGACGAAGAGGCGGCCGGTCATTCCGAAGCGCAGGCCGAGCGTCGGCCCACCCGAGTCGAGGAGGACCACCTTGCCGTGGCGCCGGGTCGCTGTGATCCGTCGCCCCACGAGCGCGCCGGCCAGGCCAACGGACTCGATGCCACCTCTCGGATAGAGCGGGTCCGGAACCTCGACGGCGGTCACCGTGCGGCCGACAACGGTTTCGGCGAGGCGCCGGTAGGACTCAGCCTCCAGGATCTCGGGCATCAGGGCACCTGGACGCTAGGAGGAAAGGAGCCCGCCGGGGCACCGCAGCCGACCGGCTCAACCGGCAGCGGCATCTAGGCCCCGGGAGAAGTCGGCCATCAGGTCTTCGGCGTGCTCAAGGCCGCACGACACCCGCACCGTCCCATCCCCGATCCCCGAGGCGGCCCGCTCGTCGGGCGTGAGGCTCACGTGTGTGGTCGTCGCTGAATGGCAGACCAGCGTCTCCGGACCGCCCAACGACGTCGCCTGGCGGGCGATCGTCGTAGCCTCCACGAACCGCTTCCCAGCCTCCAGCCCGCCGGCTAGGTCGAAGGTCAATAGTCCGCCCATCAACCTCATCTGTCGGACGGCAAGACGGTGCTGGGGATGCGAAGACAGCCCTGGGTACCGCACCTCGGACACGCCGTTGTGGCCCTCAAGAAACCCCGCGAGGGTGGCCGCGGTCTCCGACTGCTGGCGCAGCCGGGCACCGAGGGTCCGCACGCCCCGATGGGCGGTGTAGGCGTCGTACGGCGACGCGTTGGCCCCCTGCAGGATGGCAAAGCCCCAAAGCCACGAGATCAGGTCCTGCGAACCGGCCACCACCCCGAGGGTGGCGTCGTTGGCACCAGCGATGCCCTTAGTGGCCGAGTGGAGTACGAGGTCCACACCGTGGGCCAGTGGGGTCTGTGCCAGCGGGGTGGCAAATGTGGAATCGACCACGGTCATCGCCCCGGTCAGCGACCCGAGGTCGTCGAGGTCGACCAGATCGAGGCGGGGGTTGGCTGGGGTCTCGGCAAACACCAGCATCGTCTTCCCCGGCACGACGGCCTCGGCGAACGCGCCCGACACCGTCCCGTCCACGAACGTCACCTCGATGCCCATCCGTGGACACACCGTCTGCAAAAACAACTGCGTCCCGGCGTAGAGCTGGCGCTGGGTCACCACGTGGTCACCCGACGAGCAAAGCCCGAGAACGACGGCGCTCACAGCACCCATGCCCGAGGCGAACGCCCGGGCTGCCTCGGCCCCCTCCAGTTCGGCGATGGTGGCCTCGAAGGCATTGATCGTCGGGTTGCCATAGCGGCTGTAAAACCGTTCTGGCGCCAACTCGGTAGCCAGTCGCCGGCCTTCGTCGACCGAGTCGAAGTCGAAGGTGGACGTGGGGTACAACACCGGGGCCAGCGAATGCTCGCCCTCGGCTCGTCCGCCAAGCACCGCAGAGGTCTCCAGATGGACAGGCAATTGCCCCTCTTCGACCGCACCCCCGGCCTGGTGCTCATTCTCGGTCATGAGTCCTCCACCTCCCGAAGGAAGCCGTCGAGATATCCCCCAACCTCACGTTGGGCCAGCAGGAAGCCGTCATGCCCGTCGGGGCTCTGGATCACGTAGTGGTCGCAACGACCACCGGCTGCCCGCACCTCGTCACGGATCTCAATCTGCTGATGTTGCGGGTACAGGGTGTCGGAACTGATGCTGACGGTCAGACACGGTAGGTGGGCAAGTCGCCGGACGGCCTGCTCCATGCTTCCCCGCTCTCGGGCCAGGTCATGGAGGTCCATGACCCGGTTCAGGACCAGGTAACTGTTGGCATCGAACCGCTTCACCAACTTCTCGCCGTGGTGGTCGAGGTAGGACTCGACCTGAAAGCGGTCCCACTTCCCATACAACGCTCTCGGATCGAACAGCTCCCGGCGGAAGCGGTCGTCGAACACCTCGCTGCTGCGATAGGTGATCTGGGCCACCGACCGCGCGACGGCGAGGCCGGCAAACGGCCCATCGCCCGGCTCGGCGTCGTAGTAGTCCCCGCCCCGGAACCGGGGATCAAGGGCCAACGCGGTGCGGCCCACCGCGCTCCACGCCACCTGTTGGGCACTAGCGGCCAAGGTGGTGGCTAAGGGTGCCAGAGCCCGGGTGCGATGCGGGTACATGACGCCCCACTCGAGGACCTGCATGCCGCCCATCGAGCCACCCACAACGGCCAGCCACTGGTCGATTCCGAGGTCATCGGCCACCGCGGCCTGTGACCGCACGATGTCCCTGGTGGTGACCGTCGGGAAGGTCGACCCGTAGGGCCGCCCGGTGGCAGGGTCGTCGGACGCTGGGCCGGTAGTCCCCTGACAACCGCCGATGGCGTTCACGCAGACCACGAAATGCCGGTTTGTGTCGATGCCCAGTCCAGGGCCGACCACCCCATTCCACCAGCCTTCCGACGGATGGCCGTCGCCGGGCTCACCACGGACGTGACTGTCGCCCGTCAGGGCGTGGCAAACGAGTACGGCGTTGTCGGCGTCGGGCGTGAGTTCGCCCCATGTCTCGTAGGCCAGGGTCACGCTGGACAGCGACCCGCCGCCCTCCAGGGAGAACGGGCGCCCGTCCTGAAGTTCTAGGAACCGACGATTGCCCGGCGGGTCGCCGGGACGCCACGCTCCAGTGACCGGAAGGCCGGCCGAGTAGGCGCGGGGATGCACGGAGGAACCGACGTCGGACCGCTGTCGATCGTCACCTTTGTGCGTCATGGGGCCGTTCTCCGTGTGGGTTGGCCAACGCGCTCGGCGCCGACAGCGTGGCCCGGAAGCCAGCCGGCGGACACTTCGTTGCCTCGTCGGGCGCACCCCGTCGAGACCACATCCCCACCGTCGCCGGCGGGCGAGCACCTTGGGTGTCCGTCCCAGGTTGCCGGACCCGGCGTACCGGGCCTCTCGTGATGTCTGTCAGACAGTGTAGAGGAGGACGTCGAAATCGGCGCCCGTCCTGCACCCTCATCCCAGAGCCGGATCAGGCGGCTACCTCGGCAGCCGGATCCCAGCCGGTCAGGTCGTCAAGCCGCACGTCGTTGGAAAACACCTCGACGATGGGCTGCTTCATGCCGAGGCGACGCAGCAACTTGCGGACCTCCAGTTCCTCGTTCCAGAGCACCAAGCTGACCACCATCCCCGACTCGCCGGCCCGGGCCGTTCGGCCCGAACGGTGCAGGTAGGTCTTGGCGTCCGACGGGGGGTCGTAGTGGATCACCACGTCAACATCGTCCACGTGGATGCCCCGAGCGGCTACGTCGGTGGCCACCAGGCACTGAATCTTTCCTTTGATGAAGTCGGCCAGCGCCTTCTCGCGTTGAGCCTGGCGGAGGTCGCCGTGGATGGCCGCCACCTTCACGTCCTCGGCAACGAGCTTGCCCGCCAGCTTGTCGGCACCCCATTTGGTCCGGGAGAACACGATGGTGCGCTTCGACGAGCGAATAATGCGGGCCGCCACCCGCACCCGGTCCATCTCGTGGACGGCGAGGAAGCGATGCTCCATCTCGGCAACCGTGACCTCGCGGGATGCCACCTCGTGGGTCACCGGATCCTTCTGATAGCGGCTGATGAGAGAGCCGACCATCCCGTCGAGGGTGGCCGAGAAAAGCAACGTCTGGTGGTCCTTCTCGGTCCGACGGAGGATCCACTCGACCTGCGGCATGAAGCCCATGTCGGCCATTCGATCGGCCTCGTCGATGACGACGCCCTCCAGATCGGCCACCGACAGTTCCTCCTGTTGAATGAGATCGATCATGCGTCCCGGTGTGGCCACCACGAAGTCGACACCCTTGCGCAGGGCCTCAATCTGTTTCTCGATCGGGGTGCCGCCGTAGATGGCCTCGATGCGGAGGTCCCGGCACTCAGCGAGGGGTTCCAAGTCTCGGCAGACCTGCACTGCCAACTCGCGGGTGGGGACCAGAGCCAAGCCGGTGGGGCGCTTCGGTGATCCCTTGGGGAGCCGCTGGAGGAGCGGGATCCCAAAGGCCAAAGTCTTCCCTGAGCCGGTCTTAGCCTTGCCGCACACGTCGCGGCCCATCAGCCCGTCGGGGATGGTGAGAGCCTGGATCTCGAACGGGGCGGTGATGCCCCGTTCGGACAGAGCGTCGACCAGGTCCCGGTCAATGCCCAGGTCGGCGAACTGGGTCGTCGTCATGGAATGCCTATTTTCTCGGCGGGCCTGCCGCCGTGTCGTCACCCGCGCCTTGGCGGGTCCGCCACCGCTCTTCCCGGGTGACGAGTCCCTCCGGGGTCGGCGAGCCAGCGGCCGACAGATCCCGGATGGGTGTGCCCAGCCTACCGGCGCAGACTCCGGACACGAGGTCGACCCGGCAGGGCGTCGCCTGGCGACAAGCCGGCGGTCAGCCGTTCCGCACCCGTCCGTCAACCACCATGACCCCTTCGGCAATCAGTAGTTGGGCCTGCTCGACTTCGTGACCAGGGACTAGGCGACCAGCGGCGCTCACCACCCGCCACCATTGGTGCCCCCCGTGGTCACGCAGAAACCGGCCCACGGCCCGATGCGCGCCAGGATGACCAGCCTCGGCCGCCACCTCGCCGTAGGTCACCACCTCACCGGGTCCAAGCGCGTCGAGTACTTCGGCCACCGCCACCTCGAATGGTGTGAAGGAGGTCGGCCGGCCGGCGATGGTCAGAACCCGCCGTTACGACGGTCGTGGCCACCCGGGGCCACCAGGCGGACCACCCGGACCGGGGCTACGAAGCTGCGGACGTCGACGTCGCCGAGCGGCTCTAGTCCGACGTTGGCCATGATCGGCTCGATGGTCCCCTCCTCTGCCAGTACCTGGTGTTCTGCGGCCAGGTCGCAGAGCCGGGCCGCGAGGATGGCCGGCCGGCCGATGATGTCGTCACCGTCGATGACCATGACGTCACCTCGGGCGATCCCGGCCCGAATCGGCAACTCAGATCCCGCCAGGTCGACGATCAGCTCGATGTCGACCACCGCCTCGACCAGCTCCTCTGCCTCGACGCCCACCAGCATCACCCCGTCGCCCAGCCACTTGGCGATGCGGATGCCCCGTTCGGCGGCGACACGGCGCACCGCAGCCCGAAAGCCGGTAACGACTTCGTAGGCGGCCTCATCGCCGTGCCGCTCGGTGTACGCGGTGAATCCGCAGAGGTCGAGGAAGGCAATGGTCCGTGGGACACGCTTGATGGGGCGCTCCGGCACCAGGTCATCCATCGTGGGCTTCCCCCACGCTCACCCTTCCTCGCAGCGCGACCGCTCCCCCGACCATGATGGCCAGCAGCGACATCCAGGTGTTGACCCGGACACCGGCCACCAGTGACGCAGCATCGACGCGCAGCGCCTCGACCCAGAAGCGTCCCAATCCGTAGCCGGCCACCCACAGGGCAACCAGATACCCCGGTCGGAGCACCCCCCGCCGCTCGATTCGCACCAGGAACAAGGCGAGGCCTGCGTTCCAGAGCCCCTCGTAGAGGAACGTCGGGTGGAAGGTGGCGGTGGCCGCGTGCTCGGCCGGCCGGTGGGCGGCGTCGATCTCCAGTGCCCACGGAAGGTCCGTCGGTCGCCCAAAGACCTCCTGATTGAACCAGTTGCCGAACCGGCCGATGGCCTGGGCCACCGGAAGGGTCGGGACAACCACGTCAAGGGCGTCGCCCATGCGGAGGCCACGGCGTCGGGCCACCATCACCCCGACCAGCACGCCAGCCATCAGGCCGCCGGGAATACCGAGGCCGCCCTGCCACACGGCAGGCACGTCCTCCCATCGGCCGCGAAATGACCGCCAATCGGTGGCCACGTGGTACAGGCGGGCCCCCACCAGCCCGGCTGGGATGGCCCACAGGGCGATAGCCGACACGACCTCGGGGTCGCCGCCCCGGGCCCTCAGGCGCCGCTGGCTCCAAACGACCGCGATGTACGCGCCGAGCGCGATCATCAGTCCGTACGCCCGCAACTCCAGGGGTCCAATGGCCAATGACGAGCGCGACGGGCTGGGGATAGCTCCCCAGAGCGCGGCGGTCACGGTCGGCAGGCTCCCAAATCAGTCCCGGTCAGGCCGAGAACGACCCGGTGGGCACCTCGAAGAGGTCCCGCTTGCCGGCGGTCACCGCACCCAGCTGGGCCCGGACCACCGGCAAGAGCTGCTCGGCGTAGAAGCGAGCGGCCACCACCTTGGTGGTCAGGAAGTCGGCGTCGGAACCGCCGGCGTCGAGCCTCCGCTGGGCGCCGAGGGCAAGGCGGGCCAGCAGCCAACCACCGACCAACTGGCCGAACATCCGCAGGTACGGGGTACTGCCAGCCATGGCATCATTGGGATCGGTCAGGCCGTTGGCCACCAGCCACGAGGTGGCCTCCTCCATGGCGGCTAGCGCATCGGCCAGACCAGACCGGATGGAGGCAAAGCCGTCTCCCGCATCGGCCAACTCGGCGTCGAAGCGGCCCACCTCGGCCAGCAGGTCAGCCATAACCCCGCCCTCGCGCATGGGCAGCTTGCGACCCACCAAGTCCATGGCCTGGATGCCGTTCGTACCTTCGTAAATCGGAGAGATCCTCGAGTCCCGCCAGTGCTGAGCAGCACCGGTCTCTTCGATGTAGCCGTATCCGCCATGGACTTGGATGCCCAGCGACGCCATCTCGACGCCCACGTCGGTGCACCACGCCTTGGAGATCGGCGTGAGCAACTCGGCCCGATCAGCGGCTGCCTGGCGAACGTGGGTGTCGGGGTGGCGGGCAGCCATGTCCAGGGTGGCCGCGTTCAGATAGAGCAAGCACCGCATGGCATCGGTGTAGGCACGCATGGTCAGCAACATCCGGCGCACGTCTGCATGCTCTGCTATGGCCGCAGACTCGCCGGCTGGCCCACCGATGGCCCGGCCCTGTCGTCGCTCCACGGCATAGTCGGCAGCTAGCTGCAGGGCCCGCTCGCTTACCGCCAGGCCTTCGACGCCAACGCCCAAGCGAGCGTTGTTCATCATCTTGAACATGTAGCGCATGCCTTGGTGCTCCTCGCCAACCAAGTGGCCAACCGCTCCGTCACCGGCATCGCCGTAGGACAGGACGCAGGTGGGACTGGCGTGGAGGCCGAGCTTGTGCTCGACGGACAGGCACTTGTAGTCGTTGCGCTCGCCGAGGCTCCCGTCGTCGCCGACGAGGTACTTGGGCACGATGAAAAGGGAGATGCCCTTGGTCCCCGGTGGGCTGTCAGGCGTCCGGGCCAGGACCAGTTGGATGATGTTCTCGGTCAGTTCGTGTTCGCCGAAAGTGATGAAGATCTTGGTGCCGAAGATCCGGTACGTCCCGTCGTCCTGGGGGACGGCCTTGGTGGTGAGGGCGCCCACGTCAGACCCAGCCTGCGGTTCGGTCAGGTTCATGGTCCCCGACCACTGGGCCGCCACCATCTTGGGCAAGTACGCCTCCTTCTGACCCTCGTCGGCGAAGGAGTGGAGGGCGTCGAGCGCCCCGACCGTGAGCATCGGGCCCATCGACCACGAGCGGGACGCTGAGGCCAGCATCTCGGTCATCACTGTCTGCACGGTGCCAGGGAATCCACCCCCGCCATAGTCGGGATCCTGCGAGATAGCACTCCACCCGGCCTCCACGAACCGGTCCCATGCCTCGCCGAAGGCCTCGGGGACGGTGACCACGCCATCGTCGACCGAGCAGCCCTCGGTGTCACCGATCCGGTCAACCGGGGCGACCACCTCGGCCACGAAGCGCCCGAGTTCGTCGAGGACCCCTCCGACCGTGTCAGGGTCGACGTGCTCGTAGCCAGGGAGACCGCACAGGGTCTCGAGGTCGCTGATCTCGTGGAGGACGAGGAGGATGTCGTCCAGCGGCGGTCGATAGTCGCTCATGGTGGGAACTTATCGCCCACTCACTTGCCGATCCTGAGCGGGCCCGGGAGGGTTCCGGTCGATTACGGCCGGACCGTCGCTGCGTCGGGCCAATGGCTACCGTCGGAGGCATGGACGACACCCCCACCGCCATCACAAACCTGCTGTACCGATACGCCGAGTTGATGGACGCCGGTCGTCTGGAGGAATGTGCGGACCTATTCACCCACGCCCGGATTCTGCTCGGAGATCCGGCTGACGGCGACCCACCGGTGGTCGACCGGGACGGACTGGCCGCAGCGTGGCGGTCCATGGTGCGGATCCACGAGGACGGCACACCCCGCACCCGCCATCTGGTGGCCACCCCAATCATCGAGGTCGACGAGGAGGCAGGAACGGCGACGTGCCGGAGCACCTACACGGTGTTTCAGCAGGCCGGGTCGGGACCGTTGCAACCGGTGATCAGCGGCCGCTACCTAGACCGATTCGCGCAAATCGGCGGGGTCTGGCGGTTCACAGAACGGGCCTACGCCATGGATCTGACCGGCGACCTGTCCCAGCACCTCCTCGGAGTCCTCCCGGAGGCCTGACCTCTAAAAGGTCGCTCAGGCGACCGATTGGTCGGCGCCGGTAGACGAGGTAGCGCGGCTGGCCGAACTGGGCCCCCCATCGCCGGACAGCCAGTGGCAGCGACAGCGCAACTCGTAGGTGATGACGTGGTCGTCGGGGTCGTCAACCACGAACAGTTCTCCGTCGTAAACCTGTACGCCGTCATGGAGACGGGCGTTGTGGGTGGCCCGCTCCCCGCACCAGCATCGGGCCTCGACCTGCACCTCCACCCGTTCGTCGGCCAACTCCAGTAGGCGACGGGTCCCGGAGAACAACTCGCCCTGGAAGGTAGTGAGCAACCCGAAGGCGAATACGTCGGCACCCAAGTCGTCGACGATGCGAGCCAACTGCTCGACCTGCTCGGGCAGGTAGAACTGCGCCTCGTCGCAAACGAGGTAGTCGATACGTCCCCGCCTCGACGCAACGGCAAGGGCGAGTTCGAATAGGTCGAGCCGGGGGCCGACCTCGACAGCATCAGCCGACACGCCGAGCGCGCTGGACACCTTGCCGTCGGCCCGGTCAAGTTGGCTGCAAAGGATCCCCTGAAGGCCCCGCTGCTGGAGATTGTGGTGGATCTGCAGGGCCAATGTGCTCTTACCGGACCCCATGGTCCCGAAGGAAAATCGCAAGCGAGCCATCAGCAGGCCCGGAGACCGGAGAGCAACGACATCGGGACGGGGTCGCTCACGAGCATCCGCTAGTGGCCCCACAGTCGGTGCAGACGTAGCAGGAGCCGGCCCGCTGCATGGCTACGCCGCACTGCATGCACAGCGGGGCATCAGCCGACGATCTACCGTCGCTGAGGCTCAACTGGGCAGCGAACTGGCTGGCCGACGGCACGGTCGGTGGATCGGCGGGCACGTCACTCCCCTGCCGCGTTTCTGTCACCGCCTCCTCGACGCCGGGCAGCGTGGGCTGAGTCCGCTCGCTGGTGGTCAGGATGTTCAGCTCTGCCCGCTCCTCGAAACTGAGGTACTCGACGGCCAGGCGTCGGAACAGGTAGTCGATGAGGCTGGACGCGATACGCAAGTCCGGGTCGTCGGTCATTCCCGCCGGCTCGAAGCGCATGCCGGTAAACGCCTCTACGAAGGCCCGCAGTGGCACCCCGTACTGGAGTCCGTGACTGAGCGAGATGGCGAAGGCATCCATGATCCCAGCCATGGTCGAGCCCTGCTTCGACACCCGGACAAACACCTCGCCTGGGCGGCCGTCCTCGTACTCGCCAACGGTCACGAAGCCCTTGCAGTCGGCCACCCGGAACTCGAAGGTGCGCGACGTCCGGCTGCGAGGCAGCCGGCGCCGCACAGGCTCGCCCAGCTCGGACGCCACCCGGTCGACCACCTCGGCGGCGGCATTCGAGCTGGCGCCCACGTTCCCTGTGGACAGTGGCTGGGCGACCTTGCAGTTGTCACGGTAGATGGCCACCGCCTTGAGCCCGAGGTGCCACGACTCAAGGTAGAGCTCCTCTACGTCGTCAACGGAGACCTCCTCGGGCATGTTGCAGGTCTTGGAGATGGCCCCGGACAGGAACGGCTGGACGGCGCCCATCATTCGGATGTGGCCCATGTGGTGGATCGGGTTATCGCCCATGGAGGTGGCAAACACGGCCACGTGCTCAGCCTCCAGTTCAGGGCAGCCGACCACCGTCTGATGCTCGTCGATCCAGCCGAGGATCGCCGCTGCAGTCTCGTCCTCGTAGCCGAGGCGCTCGAGGGCCCGGGGCACCGTGCGGTTAACGATCGACATGGTGCCACCGCCAACAAGCCTCTTGTGCTTGACGAGACTCAGGTCGGGCTCGATGCCAGTGGTGTCACAATCCATGAGTAGGCCAATGGTGCCGGTAGGGGCCAGCACCGTGGCTTGGCTGTTGCGGACCCCGACCCGCTGAGCCAAAGCGCAGGCCTCGAACCAGGAGGTCCGGCCGGCAGCGACGAGGGCGGGGGCCACGGCGTCGTCAAGGAGTTCGGCGGCCTCGCGGTGCATCTCAAGCACTCCGAGCATCGGTTCTCGGTTGTGCTCGTAGCCGTCGAAGGGGCCCATCCGGTCGGCGATCCGGGCTGAGGTGCGGTAGGCGTGACCGGTCATGAGCGACGTGATGGCTGCAGCCACCGAGCGTCCCTCGTCAGAGTCATAGGCCAGGCCGAGGGCCATGAGTAGGGCGCCGAGGTTGGCGTAGCCCAGGCCCAGTTGGCGAAAGGCCCGGGTGGTCTCCCCGATCGCCTCCGTCGGATAGTCAGCGTTGCCAACGAGAATCTCCTGAGCGGTCAGGACGACCTCCACGGCGTGGCGGAACCCATCCAGGTCAAATCCGCCGATGGCTTCCGTATCGCCGTCGGTAGCCCCAAGGAACTTCAGGAGGTTGAGGCTGGCCAGGTTGCAAGCCGAGTCGTCGAGGTGCACGTACTCGGAGCACGGGTTGCTGGCAGAAATGCGGCCGGTGTTCGCGGCCGTATGCCAGCGGTTGATGGTGGTGTCGAACTGGATACCGGGATCAGCGCACTCCCAAGCCGCCTCTGCCATCTGGCGAAACAGGTCGCGGGCTCGCACCTTCTCCAGCACCGATCCGTCGGTGACGGCCCGCAATTCCCAGTCTCCGTCGGCCACGACAGCCTCCATGAACTCATCGGTGACGCGGACTGAGTTGTTGGCGTTCTGGTACATGATCGAGTGGCTGTCGGCCCCATCGAAGCCGACGTCGAATCCGGCCTGCTCAAGCACGCGGACCTTGCGCTCCTCGCGGGCCTTACACCACACGAACTCCTCGACGTCGGGGTGGCCCACGTCGAGGACGACCATCTTGGCGGCCCGTCGGGTAGTGCCCCCGCTCTTGATGGTTCCCGCCGAGGCGTCAGCACCCCGCATGAAGCTGACCGGACCGCTGGCCCGACCGCCGCCCCGCAAGGCCTCCCTCGACGAGCGGATGGCGCTGAGATTGACCCCCGACCCGGAGCCACCCTTAAAGATGGTGCCCTCCTCGACGTACCAGTTGAGGATGGACGACATCTGATCGTCAACCGAGAGGATGAAACAGGCCGACGCCTGCTGAGGCACGCCCGGCACTCCGATGTTGAACCAGACCGGGGAGTTGAACGCTGCCCGCTGGGTCACGACGAGGTGGCGAAGCTCGTCTGCGAAGGTGGTGGCCTCATCCTCATCCACGAAGTAGCCGTCGCGCAGGCCCCAATATGCGATGGTCCCGGCTACCCGGTCGGCAACCTGGCGCAGCGACGTCTCACGTTCGGGCGATCCCTGCGCACCCCGGAAGTACTTCTGGGCGAGGATGTTTGTGGCGTTCAACGACCAGTCGGCCGGTACCTCGACATCGTCCTGTTCGAAGGCCACCGATCCGTCTCGGTGGTCGACCAGGCGGGAGGTACGAACCTCCCACTCAACATCGTCATAGGGGTCGGTTCCGGCCTCGGTGAAGTGGCGACAGATCCCCAGGACGCCTCGCTCGGGAGCCATCGACATCGCCCGTCCGCCCTTCTCCGGTTCTCCCGGCCTCAATCCCCGGCCTAGCCGACGATACGGACCGCCCGTGACAGGCGCCGGTCGCCCCGGGCTCTTTGCTGGTTCGTGGCCGGAGGCGGCGGGCCCAGGTTGAGGAGAGGTTGGCGACTCCCTTCCGGGAGTCCCTTCCATCGTCCCAACGCCACCGTGACTGATCACGGTCGGCAGGTTCCATCCGGGCCGACTGCCTCCGGCCACGGAGGCCAAACATATGGAAGAGACCCTGTGGACGAACAGAGGGAAGCACTGGGGATTTCTCGGTGGATGACGGGCGGCTTCTCCACAGCCGGGCTCCCCCAGCCGGGATACCGTCGGGACGTGGAACGACTTACCCCCGAACTCGCGCCAGACGACGATGCCCCGGACCCCGTCTCCGCCTACCTCGACGATGAGCGGCCGGCCCCGCCGGGCCGACCCTGGGTGGTCGTAAGCATGGTGGCATCGGTCGACGGAGCGACGGCAATCGACGGCCGATCCGCCGGTCTGGGTGGGCCAGGCGACCAGCGAGTGTTCCGGGCATTGCGGGGTTCGGCCGACATGATCCTGGTGGGCGCCGGGACCGTACGAGCCGAGGGCTACCGGTCGCCTCGCACCCCGGACGACAAAGTGGTCGCCCGAAGGCTCGCCGAAGGGCGGGCGCCCCGCCCGCGACTCGTCGTGGTGTCCGGAAGCCTCGACCTTGACCCCAGGGCACCACTCTTCACCGACCGATCGGAGGAGGATCTGTCCCCCATTGTGGCCACCGTGGCGTCGGCGCCCCAGGAGCGGCGCGATGCCCTCGTGCCGGTGGCCGAGCTGGTGGCCTGCGGGCCGAGCCGGGTCGACCTGACCGGCCTGCTGGCAGTACTGGACGACATCGGCGCCGGGATCGTCCTCTGCGAGGGCGGCCCGGACCTGAACCACCAACTCCTAGCCGCCGGGCTGGTCGACGAGGTGTGCCTGACCATCTCGCCCCGCCTAGTCGGCGGCACCGGCTACAGCCTCCTATCGGGTGGCCCGCTGCCCATCCCGACCCGGCTTCGTCTGGACCGAGTGCTCGCTGAGGAAGGCTTCCTCTTCTGCCGCTACCTGGTGTCGTAGCCGCCCAGATCGGAAATCAGCCGGCGGGTAGGACGATCCGCTGGCCCACTCTTAGCAGCGGTCCACCGTTGGCCTCAACCAGTCGATCAACGGTGGACCGAACATCGACCCCCTCAGGACCGATGGCCCTGGCGATCGACCACAGGGTGTCGCCAGGCTGAACGATGTGGGAGGTCGGCTCAACCGACGCTCCCACCACAGGGATCCCCGGCGTCCCTGTGATCCTGCCCGCAAGTTCACCGCCCAGGAGCGACAACGCCGACGCCAGAAGGCCGAGAGCGACAGCGACCACGAGGCGCCGACGGCGGTAGACCACCGGCGGGACCGGCCGGCGAACAGTGGACGCGCCACGCAGGGCTATCGGAGCAACAACAGAGGCGGTGGCGGACTTCGAGGCGGCGGAGCGGCGGACCTCGGATACGACCGCGGGCTCGGCAGCCAGGACGTCGGCGAACAGCCGGTGCACAGTGGCGAGGCGTTGCCCGTCGGCCTCATCACAGGCGTCGAACGGCTGCGGAGCGAAAGGCTCTGGATCGAAGGGCAGGTCGAGGGCGAGCTGTGCAGTCATGGTCTCCATCCTGACGATCGGGTGTGACAGCCCCCGCCCGAGGCCGGTCCGTTCGCCCCATGGCCACCGACAGGGTCGGGCACGGGGTACTTGACACGGAACGTCTGTTCGGCGAACATGGATTCGGCGTACAGGTGTTCGATCACAAGTCATAGTGTATCGAACATACGTTCGATGTCAACAAAGGCATCGGCCGGCCCCGTCACGGGACGGGACAGGCGCGCAGGAGGAGGCACTAACAACATGACTGAGACCCGTCTCACCCCACGACAGCAGCAGATCCTCAAGTTCATAGACCAGCAAATCGGTAACCGGGGCTACCCCCCTTCAGTCCGCGAGATCGGCGAAGCGGTCGGTCTCACATCCCCGTCGACCGTCCATTCCCACCTAGCCACCCTCCAAGACCGAGGCTTCATCCGCCGTGACCCCAGTAAGCCTCGGGCGCTCGAGGTTTGTCTTGACCCCTTGACCGGAGCGGCGGTCGAGCGGGGCGCGGTACGCCACGTTCCCCTGGTGGGCGACGTGGCCGCCGGAACAGGCGTCATGGCCGAGATGAATGTGGAGGAGTCACTCCCCCTCCCGGCTGAGTTCACCGGTGACGGCGAACTCTTCATGCTCCGGGTCCGCGGCGACTCGATGGTCGATGCCGGGATCCTCGACGGCGATCACGTGGTAGCCCGGGTCCAGCCGACTGCGGACCGCGGGGACCTAGTGGTGGCCGGCATCGACGACGAGGAGGCGACCGTCAAGTCCTTCGACCGGGACGGCGATGTCGTCATCCTGAACCCAGCCAACGGTGCCCACGAACCGATCCATCGCCCGTCTTCGGAAGTCCGGATCTACGGCAGGGTGGTCACCGTCCTCCGACGGATCTGACACCGGCAGCCCGCGTCGCTCCCCAAAGGAAGCGGCCTGTCAAACCCCGGTCTCGAGCAGATTCCGGAGCGCCGCATAACACCCCTCAACCGAGGAACGCTCGATCCGCTCGTCGTCAGTGTGCGCCAGGGTCGCCTCGCCTGGCCCCAGATTCACTGCCGGTACGCCTTGCTCAGCAAAAAACGCCACGTCGGTCCATCCCAGCTTGGACCGGACCTCCAACCCGTTTCGTTCTGCCAGCGTCCGAAGCAGCGGATGCGACATACCCGGTGCGGCAGCCGGCGAATGGTCGACCAGTTCCACGGTGTCCCCGCGCTCGAGGTGTGAGGCAAGAAAGCCACGGACGTGCGCCTCGGCCTCGTCACCGGAACGGTCAGGGGCGTACCGGTGGTTGATCCGCACCATGGCCCGATCGGGCACCACATTGCCGGCCACGCCACCCTCGACGTGAACGGCCTGCAGGGCCTCCCGGTAGCGACAGCCCTCCACCTCGGGTTCCCGGTGCTCGTAGCCATCCAGGGAGACCAGCAGCCTGCCGAGACGGTGCACGGCGTTTCGACCCATCCACGGACGTGCCGTGTGGGCCCGCGCTCCGGCCATAGTCACTTCAAACCGCATCGTTCCCTGACAGCCGGCTTCCAGCACACCCCCAGTCGGCTCACCGAGGATGGCAACGTCGCCGGTCAGCAGTTCGGGAGCCTCGGCAAATAGCTCCCGGAGACCGTTGTGAACGATCGCCACCTCTTCGCGGGCGTAGAACACCCAGGTGACGTCGACAGCTGGTTCGGCCACAGTGCGGGCCAACTCCAGCATCACCGCTAGGCCGCCTTTCATATCGGCCGCCCCAAGGCCCCACAAGGTGTCGCCCTCCAGACGGGAACCCGATGTGTCCCCGGGGACGGTGTCGGTGTGCCCGCCGAGGACCAGACGGTGCTCACGTCCAAGGTCGGTCCGGGCCACCAGGTTGTCGCCGATCCGGTCGACGGTCAGCCCGGGAACGGCACGCAGCTCCGCCTCCAGCAGGGCCACTAACTCAGCTTCTTCGAAGCTCACCGACGGGATGTCAACAAGGTCGGCGGTGAGGGCTAGCAGGTCAGTCACGGTGGGTTCCGAGTGGTTGTCGGCAACCTGACGGGTCAGGTGGTCACACCGTGGGTACGCAGGACGTCATTGAGTGCCGACTTGTCGTGGCGCTCGCCCTCCTCCAAGCGCTTGAGGACCAGGACGCAAGGTAGGCCGAACTCGCCACCGCCGAAAGACTTCGGGCGGGTCGCTTGGACGGCCACGCACCAGTCGGGCACTACGCCCCGACCCAACTCGTCACCCGTCTCAGCTTCAATCACGGGGATGGAACCGGTCAGCACCGCTCCGGCACCCAGTACCACACCGGTGCCCACCCGGGCCCCTTCGGCCACGATGCAGCGACTCCCGATCAGGCACTCGTCGCCTATGACCACCGGCACGGCGTTCGGCGGCTCCAACACGCCACCGATGCCCACTCCACCCGACAGATGGACATTGCGGCCGATCTGAGCGCACGAACCGACCGTGGCCCATGTGTCGACCATCGTGTTATCGCCCACCCAGGCACCGATATTGGTGTAGCTCGGCATAATCACCACTCCGGGCCCCTGATAGCTGCCCCACCGGGCCTGAGCTCCGGGGGCAACGCGGACGTTGCGGGCCATCCAGCCGGTCTTCAGCGGGATCTTGTCGGCGAACTCGAACGGCCCCATCTCGATGGTCGACATCCTTGACTGCCGAAACAGCAGAAGGATGGCCAGTTTCAACCACTCGTGGACGACGATGCCTCCGGCGCCGTCAGGCTCGGCGACCCGAGCGGTACCGGTGTCGAGCAGGTCAATGGCCTCGTGAACGGTGGCGGTGGCCTCGGCGTCGTCGGCCGACAGATTGTCGCGGTCGGCCCACAGGTCCTCGATCCGGGCGCGAAGGGCATCGTGCGCCGTGATGGCATGTGGAAAATCGGTCATGGCGCCGAGGCTACCGGCGGGCCCCGAGGGGGGTCAGGACAGGCCAGCACGGACCCGCAGCCGGTCCAACTGGTCGTCGGGGACCACCGCAGCGATCCGCACCCAGCCAGCCCCGTCGGGCCCGAAAGTGGTCCCTGGGCTACTCAGCACGCCCAACTCGGTGGCAAGCCGCAGGCACAACGCCACTTCGTCACCTCCTGTGGCAGCCACCCATAGGTAGAAGCCCCCCTCAGGCATGGACGCGTCGAGACCGAGGGCTGCCAGCACCTCCAGCAGGGCCTCGAGGCGATGCCTGTAGCGGCCAGCCTGAACTTCGACGTGGGCCTGGTCGCGCAGCGACGCCGCTCCAGCTACCTGGGCCGGTCCGGGCACGAGGAGGCCCTGGTGCTTCCGGGTCTCCCGCAGGTACCAGGCCAAGTCCGGATCCCCCGCGTAGAAGCCGACCCGCAAGCCAGCCAGGTTGGAGCGCTTGGATAGGGAGTGGACGGCCAGCACCCCATCGGTGCCGTGCTGAAGGATGGAGCGGGGCGGCTCAGACCAGGTGAACTCCAAGTAGCACTCGTCCGAAACCACGGGGACACCGCGTTCCCTTCCCCATGCCGCGGCCTTCCCGAGGTCGTCAAGGGCACCGGCCGGGTTTCCAGGCGTGTTGACCCATAGACACAGGGCACGCTCAGCGTCGGTCTCGTCGATGGCCGACACGTCGATCCGCCAATCGCCGTCAAGGGGCACTGGCACGGCCCGACAGCCGGC
>JAZADN010000054.1:0-45622 GCA_036123585.1 Actinomycetota bacterium
GACCGCGGGATGAGGTCGGTGATCCCGTCGAGGCGGCGGGGGCCGACATCCACACCGGCCTCCACCGGGGGCGGATAGGACCAGGCGCTGGACGGCAGGTATGACAGCCAGGTGCGTAGTTGGTCGATGGCATCTTGGTCGTCGGCGGCCATGTTGTGGACTAGGCCGCTGGCCACCGCCACTTTCGGGCCACCTAACTCGGCTGCTGTCACATCCTCGCCGAGGGATGCCTTGACCACCGGCGGTCCGGCGGTGAATACCGCGGCATCCGCTGTCATTACCGAGAAGTCCGACAGGGGGACGATGAGCGCTCCGTGGCCGGCGGATGGTCCCATCACTGAGGTGACCACCGGGACCCGGCCTGACAGGCGCGCCTGCTGCATCAGGTCGGTGGGAGCTCGGCCCGGCTGTGCCTCACCCTCGATCGGCGGCCGGTGGCCGGCACCCTCGAGCAGCATGATCAACGGGATGCGGTCCCGCTCGGCCAGCTCGGCAATACGGAACCGCTTGGCGGTGCTGCCCGCTCCGATGGAACCGCCGAGCACCGTGAAGTCCTCGGCACCCACCATCACCGGCCGACCGTCGACGAATCCGGTGCCGGTCACGATGCCATCGGCGGGCACGGAGCCGACCAGGGTGCCGATCTCGCGGAACGAGCCCGGATCCAGCAGGTGGTCGATACGGTCCCGAGCGTCGAGGCGACCTCCCGAGTCGCCTCGGTGGCGTTCTAGGCGGTCGGCGCCACCCATGGCACGCGCCGCTCCGCGGCGGCGGGCCAGATCGGCCAGCAGCGGCTCCCAGGTCGGTTCGCCGTCCTCGGTCACCGGGACAGTCTCCCGCGACTCAGTCGCACGCAGCGAAGTAGGGGGCGAGGAAGTCCCGCGCCGCCTCCCCCTCCGCGGCTGTCGCCAAGCCCCGGTATGCGGTACAGGCCCGGCGGCGGATGTCCACCTCACCACAGCCCAACTCCCCAGCCCGCCGGTCGAACGCCTCCGTCCGCATCAGACGCCGGACGTCGGCGTAGGGGTCGACGGCTCCGGATCCGTCGGCGGTTCGGTCGGCGAGCTGCTCGATCACGGCCTCGGCCACGGCTCTTCCGGCGCCCACCAACTCGGCGCAGGTGGTGGCCCGTTCCGGATCGGTCACGCGGTTGCTGCCGCAGGCAACCATGCTCCACGCCACGAGAACCCCGAAGAGAGTTATTACCAAGCGTCTTCGGCCGATTGCCGACGGCATCACCCCAACCTCCACCCGGTCAGCCAGACGCGAGGAGGGCGACCACGGCGAAGTGGACGGCGACGGCCGTCGTGACCAGCGTGTGCCACACCTCGTGGTAGCCGAACACCCTGGGCGACGGATCAGGCCAGCGTGCGCCCAGCATCAGCGCCCCGCCGCTATAGAGGAGTCCCTCAACCGCGATGAGGGCCAACACCCCGGCGTCCAGCGACCGGAATAGGTCGGGGGCGACCACGATGGGGACCCAGCCGAGGCTCAGGAAGAGGGTGTTCATCAAGCCCTTCGGTGGGTGGAAGGGCAGGAGCCTGACCGTCACTCCGATCCCGGCGCCGATCCAGACCGCCCACAGCAGCAGGGTGGCCGCCCCACCATCGAGGGCACTCAGGCCGATGGGCGTGGCGCTGGCCGCGATGAGGACGAAAATCGCCGCGTGGTCGAGGCGAAAGAGCACCTCGAAGACCGGGATCGACCACCGCCGCAGGTGGACCAGACTGCTGGCCGTGAACATGACCAGGGCCCCGGCGGAGAAGACGGCCGCCCCAAGCCGGTCCTGGCCAGGTTCGGCCGATACGACCAGCAGGGTCCCGGCGACCAGCGAGCAGGGCACGGCGATCCGGTGCATGACGCCGCGCAAGCGTGGACGGGGTAGCGCCAACGACCGCTGAACCGAGTCCGATACCCCCGACAGGTCAACGTCGTTTGGCGGTTCTCCCATGCTGGCGAAAATAGACCCGGTGGCCGGGGTCGACGGTGTCACACCAGAAAGCGCAGGCCGCCCGTGACGACCATGGCCACGAGGACCACAACGACCAACGGGGCCCGCCGCCACACGGCTACGGTCGCCACCGCCACGCCCACCAGACGGGCATCCAGCACGAGGGTCTCCCCTTCGGCGACCGTCATGAGAACCACGATGGCGGCGAACAGGGCTGGAGACAGCAGCGTGCTGACCGGCTCGAGGACGCGCCCCGCCTGGTCGCCAGCCACCACGCCAACCAGCTTGGCTCCATAGCAGCCGCCGGATAGGAGGAGGATGGCCGCCCAGCTCACGAGGCGGCCTCTCCCCTAGGGCGTCCGACGGTAGAGCGCCGCCGGACAACCAGGCCGACCGGGACGGCGAGGGCAGCCAGCAGCATGGGCACCCCGGCCGTCGTGGTCGGGATGGTCACCAACGCGATAGCACCACCCGTCAGCGCGGTGATCCGCCCCGGTGCGTCGCGCACGTGCGGCGCCAGAAGCGCCAAGAAGGCCGCCGGGAACGCGGCGTCCAAGCCGAGGGCGCCTGGGTCGTCGAACAACCCGCCGACCAGGACCCCGAGGAGGGTGCCGATGTTCCAGAAGGCGAAGAGCCACAGTCCGGTGGTCCAGAAGGCCTCCCGGGCCCGGTCCGAGGACTCCTGGGCACTGGCCATGGCCGCGGTCTCGTCGATCACGAAGTGGGCCGAAGCCGCCCGACGGATCGGGCCACCCCGAAAGAGTGGGGCGACCACCGGACCGTAAAGGGCGTTGCGGGCGCCGATCAGCAGGCCGCTGCCCACCGCGGCCGCCGCGGTCCCGCCACCCGCCATCACCGACACGGCAGCGAACTGCGACGCCCCGGTAAACGTGAGGACCGAAAGGGCTGACGCCCGTCCCACTCCCAGGTTCGAGGAGTCGGCGAACACTCCGAAGGTGATCCCGATCAAGAGGCAGGCGGCGGCCAACAGGAAGCCGTCCCTGCGGTGGGTCGGCATCCGCCAGGGAAGGAGGCGCTCAGGGAGTCCAGAACCAGGACTCGTCTCCCCGGCCATCACCCGTCTCCCGGTCCAACGCGGTCGACCAGGCGATCCACCAGGCGATCCAAGGTCGCGGCGCACTCGTCGAAGTCGGCCTGATCACCCGAGGCGGGGTCGACCACCTCCTCCCAGCCACTGACCTCCACGGAGGCCAGATTGAGCGAGGCGATACGGTCCGCCAGGTCTCCGGTTCCGGGGGCCGGAAGATCCCGGGCCAGTCTGGGCAGGCTTGCCGTGCGAGCGGCCACCTCCGGGTGGTGCAGTCGGATCCAAGCCACGTGCGACGGCTCCATGGCCACCACCAGGTCGACGTCGACGTGGGCGGGCCCGAACTGTCGACTGCGGTGGTCGGGGTCGGTGAGGCCGTGGGCGGCCAGGGCGGAGCGGGTGCGTTGGCTCATAGGGAGGCCCTCCAGCACCAGAGTCCCGGCGCCGACAGCCCGGTGGCCCTCGGACCGGTCGGCGAACATGGCCCGGGCCATCACCGACCGTGCGGCGTTGCCGGTGCAAAGGAAGCAGATGGTGGCCACCCCTACCGCCCCCCGACAGGACGGGCTTCTTCCGCAGGGCGAGGGGGCACGGCGACGAATAGGGCCTCGGCCTCAGCAGTCACGGCCGACTCGCCGCTACCGTCCGGCGCTAGGCACCGGGCTCGGGCGACGATGCGCCGTCCCGAGTGTCGTATTACGACGGCCTCAAAGCGGAGATCCACGTCCAGCGGCGTGGCCTGCCGGTAGCGGATGGAGAGGCGGGCGGTGACGACCGGGCCAGCGTCGACCAGCCCCGGGGCGCTACTGAGTATGTCGTCGAAGATGCCAGCCACGAAGCCGCCGTGGACACGGCCCGGCGGACCCTCCCGGTCTCGGTCGAGACGGACCGTTCCCACCACCATGGGGCTCCCGTCGTCGGTCACGGTGGTGACGACCAGCGGTGGGGCCAGTGGGTTGGCATCGCCTCGGTAGAGACTGTGGTCTCGGGCCTCGGTCCGCAAGCGGGCCTCGGTGGGACCGTCAATTTCCTCGAGGGGCACCTCGTACCAGCGGCGGCGGACCGGCGACTCGAGCGCCCGGCGGACCTCGGCCACCAGGTCGCGGGCGGCGTCCAACGCCGGGCCATCCGGGGCCAGGCGGTTCAGGTCCCCGACCAGAGCCCGGACTTCGTCGGCAAGGTGGTGGACCGCGTCACGCCGGTCGGACTGCTCCCCCATGGTCGGCAGTCTGGCCGGACCACGGGGCGAGGAGGTGGTCCGGTCGTCAGAGTCTTACAGCGGGGCCGGTCTGGTGGGCCCAGCGTCTTCAGGCCGAAGCAAGGCCAAGGCCTGCAGCGATCCGGCGACGGTGGTAGCGGGCATCGCCCCACGACGCCGAAAGTGCCCAGCCGCGCTTCAGCCAGAGTTGCAGGTCGTACTCAATGGTGTAACCGATGGCCCCGTGGCACTGGAGCGCCGAGCGGCACGCCAGGTCAAGGGCGTCGGAGACAGCGGCCTTGGCCATCGACGTCCCCACCGAAGAGGGGGGAGTGTCCGCCGAATGTGGGACGGTGCCCTCCGGCAGTCGGCTGGTAGCTAACGACCAAGCTGCCACCTGAACCAGCGGGCGGGCGAACTCGAGGGCCACAGCGACGTTCGAGCAATGGTGCTTGACGGCCTGGTTGACGCCCACCGGGCGGCCGAACTGCTCGCGTTCGGCCACGTACTCCACGGTCAGGTCCAGGAGGCGCTGAGCCACGCCCAGACCCTGGGCGGCGGCCGCCCATGCTCCGCGGTCGAGTAGGGCCTCGACGGCCGAGGGGGCGTTGGAGACCAGGGTGTCGGTCGAGGTCGTGACGTCCAATACGGCCAGGCGTCGGGAGCCGTCCACGCTGGGCTGCTCCGTAGCGGCAACGGCGTCATGCGGGACGGCATGGACGGCGCCGTCTACAGCCAGCACGATGAGGTCGGCCGTGGCCCCCGCCACAACGGGGTGATCGACAGGAGAACCCGCGGTGACCAACACCGATCCATCGGCTGCTCCGGCCAGCCAGCCGTCGCGCAGCACCTCGGGGGCCAAGTCTCGAAGGACCGGAACGGCCACCGCTGCGTGCTCGGCTACCGGTTCGGGACAGGCGGCCCGGCCCAGTTCCTCGAGGAGCAGCACGAGGTCGCGTTCGTCCATGCCTAGGCCGCCGTGGTCGTCGGGCACCAGCAGGCCGAGGATCCCCGTCTCGGCCAGCACCGCCCACAAGCCGTCGACCCGGCCGGCCGGATCGTCCCAGGAGGCCCGGACGGCGGGAGGGCAGCACCGGTCGTCCAGGATCCCTCGGAGAGTCGATGCAAACAGTTCCCGGTCCTCTCCGAAGGTGAAGTCCACGGCGCCACCTACCTCCTCGGAAGGCCGAGCACCCGCTCAGCGATGATGTTGCGCTGGATCTCGTTGGTGCCTGCGTAGATGGGGCCCGAAAGGCTGAACAGGTATCCCGACATCCAGGCGCCTCCGTCCACGGCGTCGGGTGCTGCGGCCACCAACTCGCCGCGGTCACCAAGCAGGCGCAGCGCCGTGGCGTGCAGTTCGACATCCAGCTCCGACCAGAACACCTTCATCATTGAGGAGGAGGCGCCCAGCTCTCCCCCACCGGACAGGCGGGCCGCTGTGCGGTAGGTCTGCCACCGGTAGGCCTGCGCCCCGGTCCAGGCCCGAACCACCTCGTCGAGCAGTCCCGAGTCCGTCGAACCCTCCTCGACCAGGTCCCGATAGAGCTCCGCTAGGCGATCGGCGGCGGCCAAGAAGCGCCCGGGGGCCCGCAGGTTGAGGCCCCGTTCGCTGGACGTGGTGGCCATAGCGACGTTCCAACCCTCGCCCTCACCGCCCAACAGGTTCGACTCGTGTACTCGACAGCCGTCGAAAAACAAGTCGGCGAATGCAGGCTCGCCATCGAGGCGGCCCACCGGTCGACGCTCCAGTCCGTCAGCGTCGGCCGGGACCAGCAGGTACGACAGGCCCCGGTGGCGCTCGGAATCGGGATCTGTGCGGACTATGCAGAACATCCAGTCGGCCCATGCCCCTCGGGAACACCAGGTCTTCTGTCCGTCGAGGACGAACCACTCGCCGTCCCTGATCCCCTTCGTGGAGATGGATGCCAGATCGCTCCCCGAGTCCGGCTCGGACCACCCCTGGGCCCAGATCTCCTCGCCGGAGGCCATGCGGGACAGGAAACGGTCCTTCTGGTCGTCAGTCCCGAAGGCGTACAGAGTGGGGCCGAGCAGGCTGATCCCGTTGGTGTTGACCCGGCCCGGGGCACCGGCCCGGTAGTACTCCTCCTCGAACAGCAGCCAGTCGACCAGACCGGCGTCTCGGCCTCCGTACTCCTCGGGCCACGCCACCACCGACCAGCGATCCTCGTAAAGGACGCCCTCCCATTCGCGGTGGCGTTCGAAGCCTTCGGGAGTGTCCATGGCCGGCAACGGCTCGGCCGGAAGGTGGTCGGCTATCCAAGCCCTCGCCTCGTCGCGGAATGCCAGTTGCGCGGAGGTGAAGTCGAGGTCCACGCCTTCAGCCCTCGCCTACCCCACCCAAGCGGTCTAGCGCCCTAGAGGCCTCGGTGATGGTGCGTTCCACCAACTCGGCACATGACGGCAGTTCGTCGATCGAGCCGACGCCCTGTCCGGTGGGCAGGATCCCCACCTCCGTCCTGCCCTCCACCATGGAGGCCCGGGTCAGCATGGGGGCGTTGGCCGCCATGGCCACCTGACCCCACGTGAGCTCCGAGTTGCGCTTCATCCGCAGACCCTCGGCCAACAGTTCGACCAGCCCGGTGCCGGTAAGACGACGAAACCTCAGGGCGTTGACCGCCGCCCTCGGAAAGGCCAGCAAGCGGGACCGCTCGAGGCGGCGGACCAGATCGGTGTCGACCACCCGCTGCGGCGCACCGTCGATGGCCCGAGTGACCACGGTGCCGGTGACCGGGGTGGCTAGGTAGACGGCCTTGACGGCATCGGGTACATCGCTGTCGGTGGTGAGCAGAAAGCGGGTGCCCATGGCCACCGCGTCGGCGCCCCACGCCAGAGCCGCGGCCAGGCCGCGGCCGTCGGTGAAGCCCCCGGCGGCCACCACGGCCACGCCGGTGCCGTCCAGGGCGTCGATCACCTGTGGGACGAGTTGCGTGGTAGGGACGTTCCCGGTGTGGCCACCGCCCTCGGCGCCCTGGGCGATGACAGCGTCCACCCCCCACTCAGCGACCTTCTCCGCATGGCGGCGGGCCCCGATGGTCGGGATGACCAAGACCCCGGCCTCCTTGAGGCGCTCCACGATGGCCCGGCCGGGGGCCTGGGCGAAGGAAGCCACCCGGACACCCTCGGTGATCAGGTGGTCGACGCGTCGGTCCACGTCAGTAGCGTCGGTCCGCAGGTTGACGCCGAACGGTGCGTCGGTGACGGCCCGGACCTCTTCGATGGCGGTCGCCATCTGCTCGAAGGTCATGGGTGCGGCGGCGATGATGCCGAGGCCGCCGGCGCGGGCGGTGGCCGCGGTCAGGCGGGAGCCGGCCACCCAGCCCATGCCGGTCTGGACGATCGGGTGGCGGATGCCAACCAGGTCGCAGAATCGGGTGTGAAGCCGGGGGTCGCCCACGTCGTCAGCCGCCGAACTCGGCCTTGCGGTACCCGTGGGGGTCAAGCACATCGCGAATGAGGCGGAGTTCCTCGTCAGTGGGCAGCCGGCTCTCCGGGACCTCGTCAGGGACGATGAGGTCGAAGCCGGTGGCCTCCACCACCTCCTCGACGGTCACCCCGGGGTGGATCGACCGGAGCCTCATCCGACGGGGTCCGGCACGACCCCCGGCAGACGGGCGATCCTGGGCGCCCTCTGGGGCTTCGAAGTCCATGACGGCCAAGTTGGAGACCACCCGGCGGATCTCGTGGTCCCTCCGGATAGCCGTCGACAGCGGCGCCACGCGGTCGTAGCCAGGTCCGGAGACGACGTCGACCGACGGCACGAACGACCTGGTGGAGTGGTTGGGCACCCAGTAGGTGGTGGCGTGGTTGACGAGGTTGCCGGGGGCGCCCCGCAGGCCGAGCAGTTGGGCCTTGGGACGCTGCCAGTCACCGATGGCGGCGAGGTTCTGGTTGCCGTGGGCATCGATCTGGCTGGCACCCATGACCACGTGCCGGCGGCCCGACCAGACGACGTCGAAGACGTCGCGGTAGGGCATCCATGCCTCGATGAGCCGCTCAGCGTCATCGTCGCCGACGGCGAGCGGGTTGGCAGCTAGGACGGAGATGGCGTCGGTCATGACCATGGCCGGCTCGAAGGTGGCCCGGGCCAGGCGACCACCAATGATCGGCGTAGTGCCGATGGGGTTGCACAGCACCTCGCCGTCGCCGCGGAAGGCCTCGGCGATGGCCACCGCACAGACCTCGTCCCGGGTGGCCGGATCGCGGATCGTCTCAACCATGGTCGCCGCCTTCAGCGTCGAGTCGGTCGAGGTAGGCCTCGTGGCTTGGTGCCTCTAGCCAGCGCTCCACGAAGGCCAGCCAGGCCTCGGGGTCCTTGGCAGTCGCCGCGTAGGCCCGCTGGAATGCTTCGTCGCGCCCGTAATCGGGCGGGCACTCGGTGAAGTGAGCGCCGCGGGGCGCCTCGACCACGCCGTTCACGAACAGGCGGGGGATCTTAAGCGTGTGCAGCGAACCCTCGTGCAGCAGGTCTCCGGTGGGGACCACCTTCTCGCAGGACAGGTAGGTGGTGGCGGCCGCCTTGGCGAACAGGTCGTCGAAGTACAGGTCCGGTCCGAGGAACTGGCCATTGCCCGCCGCGTCGGCCCGGTTCATGTGGATCAGCGAGGCGTCGAGTTGGAACGCCGGGATGGCCACCAGCTCCTCGTGGGTCCCTTCGGCGTCCGGGTACGGCGAAGTCACCGTCGCCAGGTCGGGGTTCATCAGCATCATGTCGCTGCCCAGCCCGGCCCGGGTCGGATAGAAGGGCACGCGGTGGGCGGCAGCCAGCAGCCCCAGGTAGAAGGCGCCCTCGTCCAGCTCGGTGACCTCGATGGTCCCCTGCTGGCGGGCCTGCCGGAAGTGGGGTTCCAACGGGATGGAGTCGAGCGAGACGAAGCCGTAGACGGCCCGCCGGACCTTGCCGAGGGCCGAAAGTATGCCGACCTCAGGCCCCCCGTAGCAGACGATGGTCAGGTCGGTGAGCTCGCTGCGGGCGATGGCGCGGACCAGTGACATTGGCTTGCGGCGGGATCCCCACCCGCCGATGCCGATGGTCATGCCGTCGGACAGTCGGGCGATGACGTCGTCCTCGGTCATCCGCTTGTCAGGGCGCCCACCGGGGGCGGGTAGCGCTGAGGCGGCGTAGGTGGTGATCACGACCCTGACGGTATGCCAGTCAACCTCCCGACGGAAATCCTGACGGTGTGTCAGATTTGTGCGATCCGTCGCCCCGGGCGCCGGTTAGCGTCCCCGTCGTGACGGATCGCAGTTCCCCTCTGGACTTCTCTGGACGGTCGGTCGTGGTGACCGGCGGGTCGCGCGGTCTTGGCCGGGTGATCGCCACCACCTTCCTCGATGCCGGGGCTGACGTGCTGACGTGTGCCCGAAGCGAACCCGTCGAACCGGTGTGCTCGTCCGACATGACCCGGACGGCGGCATTCGTGGCCGCTGACGTGCGCGATCCCGACCAGGTGGCAGCGGTGGTGGCAGAAGCGGTCCAGCGGTCCGGACGCATCGACGTGCTGGTCAATAACGCCGGCGGGGCGCCAGCCGCCGAGTCGGCCACTGTCTCGCCGCGGTTCAACGAGAAGGTCATCTCCCTGAACCTGACCGCCCCCATGACGTTCAGCCAAGCCGTCCACCCCACGATGTCCACTCAGGACGGTGGCGGGGTGATCGTGAACATCTCATCGGTCAGCGGCACCCGCCCCAACCCCCTCGGGGTGGCCTACGGCGCGGCGAAGGCTGGCCTCGAGAACATGACCCGGACATTGGCCCACGAGTGGGGCCCGACCATTCGGGTAGTGGCCGTGACCGTCGGGATGATCGTGACGGAGGAGTCGGAAGCGTTCTACGGCGATGCCGACGGGCAGGCCGCCGTAGCCCGGAACCTGGCCGCCAGACGCCTCGGCCAACCAGACGATGTGGCCGACATGGTGCTGGCCCTGTCCTCCCCCCTGGCCCGCTGGGTTACCGGTACCTGTGTCGAGGTGCACGGCGGCGGCGAGGGTCCCACCTACCTCGACGCCAGCCCCTCCTAGCGCCTCCGGCCGACCGCCCGAACCCCCGCCTCCTGGACTCCCTATCTCCCAGGGTCCTGGCCGATCTCGGCCAGTGCGTCGCGGATGGCGGCACGCAGGCGGCGGGCGACCTCCGGCGACAGATGCCCGACGAGGCCCTGACCTGCCCGACCCACCTCCTCGACTGTGAGCATGACCCTCGGTTGGCTGTCGGCGTAGTCATCGGTGATGCCGACGGCCCACGAGATGGGCGTGAGCTCGTCGTCCTCGTAGTCCGGTGGGTAGTCGGTGGAGTCGAAGGGATAGTCGTCGATTGAGCGGCGCATGGCCCCGAGTCTGACCGACGCAACGCCCGACTGGCTCCCGCCCCATGGCCGCTCCAAGGCGACCACGGGCGATTCCCGACTATTCCGATCAGATTTCTGTTGTTTCGACATCCGGAGGTCGGTAGGTTGACCTTAATCCCGACCAGATCACTCAGGTTTCCAGTTGCGCCTCACTGACCGACACAACCAGACCCCATGCCCAGCACCCCCTATCCCGTGAATCTCGATCTGGCCGGCCGCCGTGCCCTCGTCGTGGGCGGCGGCACCGTGGCCGCCCGCAAGGTCCACGGCTTGCTGGCCGCCGGCGCCGATGTCACCGTGGTGGCGCCCGAGGTGGTGGACGAGATCGCCGACAACCACCGCGTCCGTTGGCACCAGCGTCCCTATCGACGCGGTGAGGTGGCGTTCTATCGGCTGGCCATCTCGGCCACCGGCGACCCTGCGGTCGATGGGCAGGTCTACTGGGACGCCGAGGCCGCTGACGTGTGGCTCAACAGCGCCGACGACCCCCAGCACTGCTCCTTCACCCTGCCCGCTGTCACCTCGCGCAACGACCTCCAGGTCACCGTCTCGACCAACGGCCGCAGTCCGGCCGTAGCCGCCTGGTTGCGCCGTACCATCGACGCCGCGGTCGGCCCCGAACACGCCACCGTCGTATCCCTGGCCGCTGAGGTCCGGGCCGAACTAAGGGCGGCCACCGGGACCAGTGAGTCCCCGGGCTGGGTCGACGCCCTCGACGACGACCTAGTCGACCTGGTCCGAGTCGGGGACCTCGAAGCGGCTCGCCACCGACTCCGCTCCGCCGTCGGCCTGACCGGAGCCGGCCGATGACCGTCCATTTGGTGGGTGCCGGCCCCGGTGACCCCGAACTCCTCACCCTGCGGGCGCTCCGGCTGCTGGAGACCGCCGACGCGGTCATCCACGACCGCCTCGTCGACTCGCGGATCCTCGACCTCGCTGCCCCTTGGGCCGAGAGGATCGACGTCGGCAAACGGCCCGGTGGTCCCGCCGACGCCCAGTCCCGCATCCACGACGTCCTGCTGAACGCCGCCTGTCGCCACGACGTCGTCGTCCGGCTCAAGGGAGGCGACCCATTCGTCTTCGGCCGCGGCGGCGAAGAGGCCGAGGCGCTCCGGACCGCGGGCGTCGACGTCGACGTCGTTCCCGGCATCACGTCGGCCGTGGCCGGACCTGCCGCGGCCGGTATCCCGGTCACTATGCGGGGCCACGCCAGCGGCTTCACCGTGGTCACCGGTCACGAGGATCCCGCAGCGTCGCGCCACCTCGACTGGGATGCCCTGGCCCGACTCGGCACCACCCTTGTCGTTCTCATGGGTGCATCAAGGGCCGGCGCCATCGCTGCGCGTCTTCTGGCCGCCGGCATGGACCCCGACACCCCGGTGGCCGCCGTTCAATCGGCCAGCACAGATGCCCAGCGCACGCTCCGCGCCACGCTGGTCGAACTGGACGATCACCCGGTCGACGCCCCCGCGGTCTTGGTCATTGGAACCGTCGCCGGCCTCGACGTGGTCGATGGCCGACCCGGCCTCCATGACAAGGAACTGGCGCGGCTGACCACCGGCCTGACCTGATCGAACCTGCCCACCGCCTGGACCACACCCAAGAAGCACGAGCCATGAGCCTCACACACGAGAATCACGAAGCCACTGCCACCAGGCCGGCCATCGACCCCGAGATGGCGGCTGACATCTCCAAGTTCGAGGAGATGCTGGCCGGCTACCAGGCAGGCCGCATCGAGGAAGATGTCTTTCGGGTCTTCCGCCTCAACAACGGCATCTACGGACAGCGCCAGGGCGGTACAAACCAAATGGTCCGCGTCAAGGTCCCTTACGGCGCCATGACGGCCGACCAACTCGATCTGTTGGCCGACGTTATCGACGACCACAGCCGCGGCTGGGGTCATATCACCACCCGCCAGAACATCCAGTTCCACTTCGTCGAGCTGGCCGAGATCCCCGAAGTCATGCGACGCCTCGCCACCGTGGGGCTGACCACCCGTGAAGCCTGCGGTGACACAGTCCGCAACGTCCAAGGCTGCCATCTGGCCGGTGCCTGCCCCTTGGAGGTGCTCGACGTCACCGCATGGTCCGAGGCCGCCTACCGGCACTTCGTCCGCAACCCACTGGGCCAGCGACTGCCCCGCAAGTTCAAGATCAACTTCTCGGGCTGTGACACCGACTGCGGGCAGGCCATGTTCAACGACGTGGGCGTGGTTGCCGCGACGCGCACTTTCGAGGACGGCAGTGTTGAGCGGGGCTTTCGCGTCTACATCGCCGGCGGCCTGGGCACCACGCCATTCCCAGCCCTGACACTGGAGGAATTTACGCCCCGCGAAGATCTGCTGGCCACCATCGAGGCGGTTCTACGAGTCTTTGAGCAGACCGGCAACCGCGACAACAAGCTTCGGGCTCGCCTCAAGTGGGTGGTCGATCAACTGGGCATTGACGAGGTCCGCCGCCGGGTGGTCGCCACCCGCAAGCTGCTGCCCGCCTCGGCCACCTGGCCGGGCGGCGTGCCCGAGGTGGTCACCGAGTGGGGCGACGAGCCGGCCGGACTGGCCGACGGCGCCACCCCGACCCCCATGGGCCAGGGCACACCGGTAACCCTTGGGGCGAGGTCCGACTACGACCGCTGGGTGGAGGCCAACGTGGTCCGAGGCGCGGCCAACGGCACCGTCTCTGCCTACGCATGGTGCGCTCTCGGCGACGTCACCTCGGCCCAGTTCCGGGCGGTGGCTTCCATGATCCGCGAGTTTGACGCCGACGTCCGGGTCACTAACCGTCAGAACCTGGTGCTGCGCGACCTCACCGAGGGGCAGCTACCCGGCCTGCACGAGCGGCTGGTGGCAGCCGGGATGGCCAAGCCCGGAGCCGAGTTGTCCCGTGACGTCGTGGCATGCCCCGGCGCTGACACCTGCAACCTGGCCGTTACACAGAGCCGCGGTCTGGCCAGTGCCATCGACAGCGCGCTGGACGAGGCCGGCCTCGCCGAGGTGGGCGGAATACGGATGAACATCTCGGGCTGCACCAACAGTTGCGGCCAGCACCACGCGGCCGACATCGGCTTCTTCGGTGCCGAGCGGCGGGCCCACGGCCAGCCGGCGCCCGGTTACCAGATGCTGCTAGGCGGCTATGTCGGACAGGAGGGCATCCGCTTCGGACAGAAGGCCCTGCGCCTTCCGGCCAAGAACGCTGCAGAGGCCACTGTTCGGGTGGTCCGCCGCTTCGCCGACGAACGGGGGACCGGCGAGCGCTTCCACGAATGGATGGAACGGGTTGGCGGCGCCTCGGAGGTTGCCGCCGGACTGAAGGACCTGGACCACTTCCCGACGCCCGACGAGTCCCCCGAGTACTACGTGGACTACGACGAGACTGGCCCTTACGTAGCTGAGATCGGCGAGTCGGAGTGCGCCACCTGAAGCACCATTCCGCTACCAGGTGACCGTCCGGTGGCACGCCGTCGGGCAGGATGCGGGGGTGCCCCCCGAGTTCCGCACCGAAGAAGCTCCGCCCTACGGCAGCGTCGAACAGGTCTCGCCCCTGGTTCGCCGGGTGGTGGCCTGCAACCCGTCCAAATTCACCTACCACGGCACGGGCACGTTCATCGTCGGTCCGCCATCAGGCGGCGAGGTGGCCATCGTCGACGCTGGCCCGGACGACGACGAGCACGTTGCAGCCGTGCTTCAAGCCGTCGATGGTCAGCGGGTCACCCACCTGCTGGTAACCCACACCCATCCCGACCACTCCCCGGCCACCACGGCAGTCGCCGAGACCACCGGGGCCACCACCTTCGGCTTCGGGCCCCACCCCCCGGAAGCCATCGCCGCCCACGATGAAAGGGTCCGCCGGGCGATCGAGAAGGGAGAGGAGCCTGAGCCTGAAGACGGCGAAGGAGCCGGCGACCGTGACTTTGTGCCTGAGGTGTTGGTCGGCGACGGCGACGTCCTAGATGGCGACGGCTTCGCCTTCGAAGTCCTGCACACCCCGGGCCACATCTCCAACCACCTGTGCTTCGCCCTACGCGAGGAGACGACGCTGTTCACCGGTGACCACGTCATGGGCTGGTCAACCACTGTGGTCCCAGCACCCGACGGCGACCTAAACCACTATCTGGCCAACCTCCGACGCCTGCTGAACCGCCCCGAAGCCACCTACCGCCCCACCCACGGGCCAGCCATCACCGATCCGGTGCCCTACGTTCAGGCTCTGATCGAACACCGGGAGATGCGCGACCACCAGATCGCTGCGGCCCTGGCCGCCGGCCCACGCGACATCCCGTCGATCGTGAACGAACTTTACGTGGGCCTCCACGAGGACCTCCTCAAGGCCGCCGGCGCGTCGGTGTACGCCCACCTGGTCGCCATGCAGCGAGCCGGGCGGGCAGTCGCCGATGCAAGGGATGTCGACGACGGTGACGGCGACTGGAAGGCCGACTGGCGCCTGGTTTGAGGTCCCGGCACCGGGAGCTCAGGCCCGCTGGCTGGAGACCGAGACCACCTCGCCGGTCAGGTACGACGAGTAGTCGCTGGCCAGGAAGACCACCACGTTGGCCACCTCCCACGGCTCGGCGCCCCGACCGAACGCCTCGCGCGATGCCAGCTCAGCAAGGAGCTCCTCACTGCTGGTCTTGGCTAGGAAGGGGTGGGTGGCGAAGCTGGGGGCCACGCAGTTGACGCGGACGCCGACTTCCACGCCCTCCATGGCCGCACACCTCGTCAGGGCCATGACCCCGGCCTTGGCCGCCGCGTAGTGCGACTGACCCACCTGGGCCCGCCAACCCAGAACTGAGGCGTTGTTGACGATTACCCCGTGACCCTGGCCACCCATGATCCGGAGGGCAGCCCGGGTACAGCGCATGGTCCCGGTGAGGCTGATGTCCAGTACCCGGTCCCACTCCTCGTCCGCCATATCGACCAGGCGGCTGTCGCCGCCCAGACCGGCATTGTTGACCAGAACGTCGATGCGACCGTGCTCTGCCACGGCTGCGTTGAGCAGACCCTGCACATCGGCCTCGTCGCGGACGTCGCACACACGGGCCAGCGGCCGCACCCCACTCACTTCCGCGAGCTTTTCGGCGATCTCATCGAGCCGACGTTCGTGCGCGTCAGACACCACGACCGTGGCGCCCTCCTCGACGGCCTTCTTGGCCACCGCAGCGCCGATGCCGGCCCCGGCAGCAGCCGTCACGACGACGATCCGACCGGTCAGCAGGCCGTGACCACCGACGTAGTCAGGAACGGGGAACGGTGAGGTCATGTCGACGAGGCTAGGCCCGACGGAATGGGAGGGAGGACGCGGGTCAGGAAGCAGAACCGGCTGCTTCCGCCTCCTTGGCGGTCGCCATCTCCTTCATGCGGCGCTCCAAGTCGGCGAACATCGGCATCTCCTCGTCACCGATGGTGGCCGGGAGTTTGGTGGCGATCTCGTCGACGGTGAACGACTCGCCGTCATCGGCCCACATGTGACGGATCTCGATCGGCTGGTTCCACACCGCGATCCGTCGACCGGTGCAGGTGTAGATCTGGGCAGTGATGTCACGGGCCTGGTCGGACATCAGGTAGATGGCCAGTGGGGCGATGGCCTCGGGGCCTCCAGCCTCGATCTCGAAGGGCACGTTTTCCGACATGCGTGTCATGGCAGCCGGAGCAATGCAGTTGGCGTTGACACCGTACTTCCGAAGGGCGAAAGCGGCGCTTCGAGTCAGCGACACGATGCCGCCCTTGGCCGCCGAGTAGTTGGCCTGCGCCGTCGAGGCGACGAAGGCGCCCGACGTGAAGCCGATGAGGCTGCCGCCTGTCTCCTGCTTGCGCATCGCGGCCGCTGCAGCCTTGTAGAGAGTGAAGTGGCCCTTGAGGTGAACGCCGACCACGTGGTCAAACTCCTCCTCGCTCATATTGAAAAGCATTCGCTCGCGGACGATGCCGGCCACGCAGACCACGCCGTCAATGGAGCCCCAACTATCCACCGCGGAATCCACGATGCGCTGGCCAACCTCCATCTCGGAGACATCGCCGGCCACGGCGACCGCCGCACCCCCGGCGGCAGTGATCTCGGCCACAACGGCGTCGGCCACCTCGCTGGAGGGATCGCTGCCGTCCATGGAGACGCCGTAGTCGGCCACCACCACGTTGGCGCCCTCCGCGGCGCACGCAATGGCGATGGCCCGACCAATGCCGTTCCCGGCGCCAGTAACGGCGATGCTCTTTCCTTCGAGGTGCCCCATGGTCCTGGTTCGCTCCGGAGATCGGGAGAGGAGTTCCTGACGGTCCGTCAGATTCTTCGCCACCCTATCGGCGGGTCACCGAGCGGGGACCAACCCACCGTCCACGGTCAGGCATTGGCCAGTCATAAAACTCGAGGCATCCGACGCCAGGTAGAGCACCGCTCCCACCATCTCGTCGGCGTCGGCCAGGCGCCGCATGCGGGTGGACCGAGCCATCGAGGCCGCTCCCTCCTCGCCGGTGTTGCGGACCATTGTCGTGTCAGTCGGACCAGGGGCCAGGGCATTGACGCGGATCCCCCGAGCGGCGTACTCGGCGGCCATCGAGCCGGTGAAGTGCAGCAGCGCTGCCTTACCCGCCCCGTACAGCGACCCACCCGGTGTCTGCAGGAACGCCCCCGCCGAGACCACGTTGACCACCGCAGCGTGGTCGGAGGCCAAGAGGTAGTCCAGACAGGACTGGAAGAGGAAGACCGGCCCACGGACGTTCACGTCGAATGACTTGGAAAATGCCTCAGGGGTGATCGCTCCGATGGGTAGAGCCACCGGGTTGGCGGCATTGTTAACCAGGATGTCGATGCCCCCGTACGCCTCGACGGTGGTAGCGACCAGTCGCTCCAGGTCGTCGAGGTTGCCGGCATGGCACGGCACCGACAGCGCCTCTCCCCCCGCGGCCCCGATGGCCGCCGCTGCCTCGTCGCAGGCGTCGCCCTTGCGGCTGGACACCACAACCTTCGCCCCCTGGGCGGCAAACGCATGGGCCACGGCCAGGCCGATACCCCGACTCCCACCGGTCACGATGGCCACCCGGCCCGTAAGGTCGTGAAGTCCGGCGATTCCCTCCCGGTCCAGCATGGCCCCGATCCCCTCTCGCGTGGTTGACGGGCGGCTACCGCCCGCCCCGACCTTGCCCCACCGGAACCCCAATGTCTGAACCCGGCTCGCTCTCACGCCCGACGACCGGAACCTTGGCGGCCAGATTCCCTAGCATCGTCACCATGCTGTCCGACCGCAGAATCCTCGTCACCGGCCTGACCGGACAGATCGGCCAGCCCGTTGCTGAGTTCCTAGCCCGAGATAATGAGGTGTGGGGGGTGGCCCGCTATACCGCCGAGGGCAGCCGGGAGCGGGCCGAGGCCATCGGGGTGCGGCCCCATGTGGCCGACCTAGTCGAAGGCGACCTCTGTGACCTCCCGGACGACTTCACCCATCTCGTCCACTTCGCCGTCTGGCAGGGGCGGACGCTAGACCACGACCGGGCCATCCGGGCCAACGCCGAGGCCACCGGCCTGCTCATGTCCCACTGCCGTAACGCCGATGCCGCTCTCATCGCCTCGACCAACTCGGTGTACCGAGCCCACGAGGACCCCTGGCACCCCTACCTCGAGACCGACCCGCTAGGCGACCCCACGGCCCCCCACAGCCCCACCTACGGAATCTCCAAAGTTTCCCAAGAGGCGGTGGCCCGCACCATGGCACGAGTCTTCGACCTGCCCACCACCATCGCCCGCATTAACGCCAGCTATGGCCCCAACGGTGGGCTGCCCGCCTACCACGGCGACTGGGTGGCCCGCGGCGAACCAGTCTGGCTGCGCGGCCCCGGGCCTAATCCCTACAGCCCCATCCACGAGGACGACCTGGCCGCGCAAGTGGCACCCCTGTTGGACGCGGCGGCGACCCCGGCAACCATCGTGAACTGGTGCGGCGACGAGGCGGTAGCCGCCGAAGACTGGGTGGCGATGTTCGGAAAACACCTAGCCGTCGAGCCGCAACCCACCTACTACGACCTTCCGGGCAGCCAACCCGGGAGTGCGGCCGACCCCGCGAAACGCCGCTCACTGACAGGCCCGTGCTCCGTCGACTGGCGCGAGGGGATGCTGGCCACCCTCGACGCCCGCCGGGGAGCACGGCCGGTCCCCAACCACCGGACCTAGGGGCGGCTTAGGCGACGACTCGCGGGAGAACGAAGCCAGAGCCGAATCAGGTGCAGTGTCCGTCGTGAGACAACCAGACGGGGGCACCGGAAGACCGATCGGAGGAAGCGGGAGAGCGACACCCCGAGCGCGCCCTGTCCAGCGGCCTTCACGGCCACGTAGTGATCCTGGGTCGCCAAAAAGAGCCCCCTGTGGGGTGCCAGGAAGCGGGCCGTGTCAGGTCGATCCATCAGGTCCTGAGTCATGAGCGCGAAGCGACGCTCGGCCGCCTCCCACGGATCAGCGGCCATGGTCCGGCCAGCATGGTCGACGAGGAGGGCTCCCTCTCCCGGGCAGACCGTCGGCAACTCTTCCGCAGCCACGCGTAGCCAACAGTGCCAATCCTCGCTGGCCACCAACTCCCGGGACTCGTCAAACCGGTGCCGAAGGAAGAGGTCCCGCTCCACGTACACACCAGAGCAGGACAGCGGGTTTCCCTCAGCCAGCGTTTCAGCCATGGACCCACGCCCTACCTTCGGGCGGTACACGCTGCGTCCAGCCTCGTCCACGATCCGGAGCAGTTGAAAGAAGAACCGGCGAGCCGGATCCCCGGCGATGAAAGCAGCGGCCCGGACCAGGGCACCGGGCTCCAACACGTCGTCGGAGTCCAGAAACACCACGTACCGACCACGGGCCTCAGCCGCTCCCCTGTTGCGCGAATAGGACCGCTCGTAATTGGCGTCGTTGACCAGCACACGAACGTCGAGGCTCGGCGCACTGGACCTAGCTACCTCCACGGTGTCATCCTCCGACGCGTTGTCGACCACGACGACCTCTAGGTCAGCGAACTCCTGGGCCTTGAGTGAGCCCAGGCAGCGACCGATGTGGTCCCGGCGGTTGAACGTCGGAACCACGACCGAGAAGAGGGGTCGACGGGGAGACGAACCGGGACGAGGGGAACGAACCACGCTGCGACCCTATCCAGCACCCCTTAACCCGCCAGATCCCCCAGCGGTCCGGTTGCTAGCGTCGACCTAATGGTCGTCGACCCCCCGACCGGCGCCGGAGCACCACCGCCCACCCTCGTAGTGGGCGGAACGGGGCACGTGGGTGCGGCCCTATGCCTCCACCTCGTGGAGAGCGGTGGACGTGTCGTCGCCACGGCCCGCCGCCCTTCGCCCGGCTTCGACCACCCGAGGATCAAGGAGGTCCGTTTCGACCTCCACCGCCCGACCGACGGCATTCCCCACCCCGGGCCGACCACCGCGATGGTGTCGCCCTGGGTCCTCGACGGAGAGGCCGCTCCCGATTGGCTCGAACGACTACTAGACCACCTGGCCGGTCGAGGACTCCGGACCGTCGTGCTGTTCTCCACCGTCTGGGTGTACGGAGATTCGCTCGTCGGAACCGTCACCGAGGCGACCCACCCGAAACCCTCCAACACCTACGGTGCGGCGCACCTGGCCAACGAACGGATCCTGGAGCGGGCGACGGACCGCCTCGGTCTCGACGGGGCCGTGCTCCGTATGACCAACCTGGTGGGAGCCGATCCGTTCCACGCCCGTCACGGCCCCGATTCGGTGAGCGTCGACCTCGGAAGGCGAAACGACGGCAGGAAGGTGTCCTTTACCCATGACCTGGCCGCCATGGCCCTGACCGACGACCGGATCGTCCTCCGCTCCCCACCGTCGACCAGACGTGACCTGCTAGCCCGCGGCCTCCTACACCACCGGATCGACGCCCTCCTGGCCCGGGCCACCGTTCCCGGCCGGTACGAGGCGTTCAACGTCGGTGGCGGACGGACGACCACCATGGGTGATTTCGCCCGCACGGTCGCCGAGGCAGCATCCAGATACCATGGTCGTCCCGTCGCCATCGAGCACCCCGACGACTCCACGAGCCTTCCGGCTTTCAACCTCGACTCCACTCGGATCGAGGAGGTCGCCGGACTCTGTCCGAATGACCTCGCCCACGAGGTCTCGCTCGTCATCGGCGACGTCTTGGCCGCGAGAGGAGGACACCGGTGAGCCGACTCGACAACGCCTACGCCGGACGACGGGTCCTCGTCACAGGCCACACCGGCTTCAAGGGAGCCTGGCTCAGCCTCTGGCTTCATCATCTCGGGGCCGAGGTCGCCGGTTACTCCGACGGCGTCCCCACCCAGCCGTCAGCCTTCGACCTACTCGGTCTCGACGGACTCGTAGACCACCACCTGGGCGACATCCGAGACAGGTCACGACTTGCCGAGGCCATTGACGCGACCCGCCCAGAGGTGGTCTTCCATCTGGCCGCCCAACCCCTGGTGCTCCAGTCCCTGGCCGACCCGGTGGAGACCTTCGAGGTCAACACCATGGGCATGGTGAACGTTCTGGAGTGCGTCAGAGAGCGGCCCTGGATCCAGGCCGTCGTGCTCGTCACCAGCGACAAGGCCTACCGGAACGAGGAGTGGGACTGGGGGTATCGGGAGACCGACCACCTCGGAGGCCACGACCCCTATAGCGGCTCGAAGAGTTGTGCCGAATTGGTTGCGCACTCTTACCACCATTCGTTTCTGCGGGACGCCTCCACCCGCATGGCCTCCACTCGGGCTGGCAACGTCATAGGTGGCGGCGACTGGGCCGCCGACCGGATCGTCCCGGACTGCATCCGGGCGTGGTCGAACGGCGAGTCGGTCACCGTCCGCAGCCCCCGCGCCACCCGGCCTTGGCAGCACGTTCTCGAGCCACTGAGCGGCTACCTGTGGCTGGGTGTCCAGCTCCTCGCAGGAACGGGACAGGACCTCGACGGGGAGGCCTTCAACTTCGGTCCCGGGACCAACCAGGACGAAACCGTCGCCGACCTGCTGGAGTCAATGGCCGAACGTTGGGACGGGGCTCGTTGGGAGATCGCCACCGGTTCCGAGCAATCGGGCCGCGAAGCCGCTCTTCTCAAGCTGTCGTGCGACAAGGCACTCCGGGTGCTCGACTGGCATGCCGTCCTAACTTTCTCCGAGACGGTGGCCATGACCGTCGACTGGTATCGAACCTGGCACCTCGACCCGTCCGACATGCGGTCCACGACCATTGACCAGATCGACCGGTACGTCGGGTTGGCAAACGACGCTGGTCTGGGCTGGGCTCGCCCATGAACGACGGTCCGGCCATCCATGACGTGCTGCTGACCGACCTCTTCCGGTTCGAGGACGACCGGGGCACCGTCCTCCACCACCTCAGAAACGACGACCCAACCTTCACCGGGTTCGGCGAGTGCTACTTCTCCGAGGTCGTAGCCGGTGCCGTCAAGGCATGGAAGCGGCACCGTCACCAAACCCAGCACCTCGCGGTCCCGGTTGGACGCGTCCGCTTTGTGGTGTACGACGACCGCCAGAGTTCACCGACCCGAGGCTCCCTCGACGTGGTTGACCTCGGTCGACCCGATGCCTACCGGCGACTCCGGATCCCGGCAGGCCTCTGGTACGGCTTCCAGTGCCTCGGCGACCGGGACGCCCTTATCGCCAACTGCGCCGACGTGCCCCACGACCCCGACGACAACGAGATCGTCGAACCGGAGGACTCCCCGATCCCCTACGCGTGGTGATCGATCACCAACCGGCCTTCCCTGGTGGGTCGACACGTCGGAGCAGGAGGTTCCACTGGTCGGGACGGGCGGCGGCGTCAGCGGCCTCGACCGGACGGAGGCTGGTACGACGCAGCACCCGACCAGACTCTTCGATAGCGAATGCCCGGTAGGCCGGCGACGAGTTGATCAGGTCAGCAGCCCAACTGGCGTCGACCTCGGGAGTGACCTCCAAGATCGCCGAACGCACACGACCCTTAGTGAAAAGGTCGGGGGCACCTGCCAGAACCTCAGCCTCGTAACCCTCCACGTCGACCTTCAGGAGTCCCACCTCACGGTCCCCGACATGCTCTGCCACCACGTCGACCAGTCGCCGCTGCGGCACCTCGACAGCCCGCCCCTCGTGCCAGTTCTCCTCCAACCCGGCCCGGTGGCCGACGACCGCCGTGCCTAGTCCACGGTGGTCCGGGTTGTCCCACCCGGTCAGGACCACCGTTCCATCGACGGGACCCAGGGCGGCCTGCACCACCGACACCTCGACCATTTCCCCCAGGGCATCAACTACCGCTCGGAGGTCGTCCAGGCACCGGGGCGACGGCTCGACGGCGATCACACAGCCGGTTCGTCCGACCAGATGGGCCAAACGCGCTGTGAGGATGCCGACGTTGGCCCCCACGTCGACCGCCACGTCGCCGGGCCCCACCAGCCCAGGAAGGAGTCGAAGTACCTCCCGCTCGTAGGTGCCCTCGTACGAACCGCGGCAGGTCCAGTCGGAGGCGTCGTGGACGATGGGGGTACCGTCTGGAAGCCGGACCAGACCAGGAGCGGGACCAGTCGCGGAAAGCCGGGCTAGACGCCAGTACCACGAGGCGCCGCGGAGGCCTGACGCGGCGAGATGGCGGGCCACCCGGTGGGGCAGCGGCATTTCGGGGAGGAAGGCGCCGTTCGACACTTCGCCCGATCGTATGGGGCTTGGGCTCCGTCAGCCTTCGAAGGAGCAGGGCAGGTGCTTGATGCCGTTGACGAAATTGGACCGGAGGCGGTCCGGTTCGGCGGTGGCATGCACCTGAGGGAAGCGGCTCAGTAGTTCCCGGAACATGGCCCCCACCTGCCGTCGAGCCAGGTGGGCACCGAGGCAGAAATGCGGACCAGGGCCACCGAAGCCCACGTGCGGGTTGGGGTCCCGGGTCACGTCGAACCGATCGGGCTCAGCGAACACCGCCTCGTCCCGATTGGCCGACGCATAGAACAACACCACCTTGTCGCCCTCGGAAAACTCGTGGTCGCCGAGGCGCACCCCGTCGGCGGTAGCCGTCCGACGGAAGTGGATGACTGGGCTGGCCAGCCGGACGATCTCCTCCACAGCTGTGGGGGTCACGCCGTCCAGATCGGCCAGCCACCGGTCCCGCTGGTCTGGGTTCTCGGTCAGCAGTTGCAGACCCCATGCGGTGGCGTTGCGGGTGGTCTCGTTCCCGGCCACGCAAAGCAGCACGAAGAACGACGCCAACTCGTCCTCGGTGAGCCGCTCCCCCTCCAGCTCGGCGTTGACCAGCACGCTGGTCAGATCCTGGCCATCGCCACCCCGACGGAGATCGGCAGTCTCGTGCATGATCGATGCCAATCCGGCTCCGGCAGCCAGGAAGGCCGTCAAAGGGTCCGTCCCCTCCGGAACGTACTCAGGGTCCCCCTGGCTGAGCACGATGTTCGACAACTCAAATACCTCGTCTCGGCGATCGGGCTCGATGCCCATCAGGTCGCAGATGATCGCCAGCGGTAGACGGGCGGCCACGTCGACCACGAAGTCGCAGGTTCCCTCTGTGGCTGCTGCGTCGATGATGGAGGTGGCCATGGCGTCAATGCCGCCGTCCAACTCGTGCATCATCCGGGGCGTAAAGCCGGCGGACACCAGGCGGCGCAGTCTGGCGTGCCGGGGGTCATCCAGGTTGATCATCGACCCGAAGAACTCCAGGAACTCCGGAGGCAGATCGGTGACGTTCGTGCCCCGAGCCGAGCAAAAGTCAGTCGGGCGCCGACTGGCCTCCACTACATCGGCATGTCGGGTGAGCGCCCAGTAGCCGGGGCCCGGCGGAAGGCCCTCGATCTCCGTCTCTGCGAAGAACCGGATGGGGTCGCGTCGCCGGAGCACGGCGAATGCCGCGTGCCGGTCGGCCATCGGCAGCGTCCAGAAGCCGTCCACCGATGAGAGGTCGATGGAGTGGAGATCCACCGAAGGGTCGATGGCGGGATCGGCAGAGGCGTCCATGCCGCCAACCTAGGGCTACCGCGCGGTGTGCTCCCGATCCGGCCCTCCCGACACGGCCGTCGTAGGTTTGTCACCCGATGGACGAGATTGACCTCCGTACCCTCGCCGACCGGATCTCCGTAGAGGACCTTCTGACCAGGTACGCCACTGCGGTGGACCAGCGGGACTGGGACCTTTACCGGACCGTATTCACCCCTGCGGCCGAGGTCGACTACACGTCGGCGGGAGGGATCGCCGGCCCCCTAGACGAGGTGGTGGAGTTCCTCGCCGCAAGCCTGCCGATGTTCGAGATGACCCAGCACGTGATCGGTAACGTCGACCTAGCCGTCGATCCGAACGACCCCGACCGGGCAACAGTGTCAGCCGCATTCACCAACCCGATGCGCCTTCCCGGTGGCGACGTCTGGTTCACCGGGGGCTGGTACCACCACGACCTCGTCCGCACGCCCGACGGCTGGCGCAGCCAACGCCTCCGCGAGGAGGCCGCTTGGTTCGACCGGGCACCTTTCTGAACCACAACCGCTCCTCCCCGACAGGAATAACGCTGAGCCCATGACCGGCCAGACTCTCCTCGACCACGCTGGACGCACCGTGATGCTGGCCTGCGCCATCAACGGCATAGACGCCGAAACCGGCGAACTCCTTTCGGCATCGGGCGCCGATGTCCAAGCCCTCGGCGTCGACGGGGGTTTCATGGCCACCAACCAGGCCGGCTTCTAGAGCTACGGACTCGACGACTGTTCGACCGGCGTCCACTTGGGCGCCGATCAGTCCGGGGTGCCGCCCGGTGACGGGTTCCGCCCGGCGGCGATGTCGGCGAAGCGCCGGGCCGCCACCTCCGGCGTAACGTCGTGGGTGAACACCCAGAAACGGTCGGACCTCACCGCTTCGACCACCCGGTCGGCGACCTCGTCAGTTCCGATGCCGCGGTCGCCGAGGATCCCGCCAAGCAACGTCTGGGTCTCCGCCGAGTGGCCGTCGACCTCTACCCAGTCGGGTCGGACCCGGGCCACGTCGAAGATCCCCGTCGACACGAGTTCCGGACACAGGCACGACACGCCGACGGCGGTGGACTCCAGTTCTCGATAGAGGGCCTCGGACAGGCCAACTACCGCGTGCTTGGTCGCCGCATACATGCCGAGGAAGTCAGTGGTCATCAACCCAGCCTGAGAGGCGACGTTCACCACGTGACCCTCGCCCTCCTCCACCATCCGGGGAACGAACGCTGTGACCCCGTGGGCCACCCCAAGAACGTTCACGTCGACGATCCACCGCCATTCCGAGGGGGTGGTGGCCAACATCGGTCCGGCTGGGCCAACGCCGGCGTTGTTGCACAGCAGGTGCACCGCCCCATGGCGGGCCCACGCTACGTCGGCAAGGGCAGCCACGGCTTCCGGATCGGCCACGTCGCAAACCACGCCGGACGCCCGTTGCCCGACCTCGGCCGAGAGGCGGCCGACCTGGGCGTCCAGTGCCCCGTCGTTCACGTCGGACAGCACCACCGACATACCCTCAGCCAGGAAGGCCTCGACCATGGCCAGGCCTATGCCTGAGGCCGCACCAGTCACCACCGCCACCCGTCCGTTGAGTTCCTCCAGCACGGTCCGTCCTCCCGTAGTCATCCGGTGTCAGCTACCGGCCCCGGCGGACAGTAGGACCCGGTCGCCCAAGCCACCCACGCGGCCATCCGGCTCCTCAGGTCGCGACACTCCCGACTACCGTCCGGCCATGGCCGGACCCCTCGATGGCATCCGCATCGTCGACCTCTCAGTCGCCCTCACCGGACCGCTGGCCGTCGGCATGCTGGTCGATCAGGGAGCCGAGTGCGTCAAGGTCGAGCAGGCCCCGATCGGCGACGTGATCCGCTGGCTAGGCCCCAGCGTGGCGGGCATCTCCGCCATGTTCCAGGCCGCCAACCGCGGCAAGCGCTCGGTAGTCCTGGACCTCGGCCAAGATGAGGGCCGGGCCATCCTGATGGACCTGATAGCCGACGCCGACGTGGTCGTCCAGAACTTCCGACCCGGCGTCGCGGAACGCCTCGGGGTGACCTACGACGACGTGGCGGGCGTGGCCTCTGACGTGATCTATGCCGACCTGACCGGATTCGGTCCCGACGGCCCTTATAGCCACCGACGGGTCTACGACACCGTCATCCAGGGCCATTCGGGCCTCGCCGCCAGCCAGACCGGCACCAGCGATGAACAGCCCAAATTCCTTCGGCACCTGGTATGCGACAAGGTGACCGCCTACACGGCCTGCCAGGCCATCACCGCCGCCCTGTTCGCCCGCGAGCGGGGCGGCGGCGGCCAGCACCTGGAGTTGTCGATGTTGGACGCCTCCATCGCCTACCTGTTCGTCGATGGTGCAGACCACGAGGTCATTCTCGAGGGCGATCATGCTGGCCCCCAGTCGGTGGCCGCCAACAACACGCCGTTCGCCTTCGACGGGGGCTTTGCCGCCATCGCCGTGCCCGGCGACGCCGAGTTCCACGGCCTGACCCGGGCCCTCGGCGTCGACTCGTCCGACCCGGACCTGGCCACCGTCCGGGACCGGACCCGCAACCGAGACAAGACCATGGCCATCCACCGTCAGGTCCGGGAGAACGCCACCCGCATGTCCATCGACGAAGGTGCCGCTCGCCTCGAGGAGAACCAGGTGCCGTTCGGCATTGTGCGGGAGGTCCACGAGGTCGCCGATGACCCGCAGGTGGTGCACAACAAATTGCTTTCAGAGTTCGTCCACCCGGCCGCCGGCAGGATCCGACACCACCGCCCGCCCACCCACTTCCACGGCACGCCGACCGAGTTCGACGATCCGTGCGCCCCGACGCTGGGCCAGCACACCGACGATGTGGTGGCCGAGACCGGGCGGGGCGACCGTCTGGCTGAGTTACGCGACGCGGGAGTGGTGGGATGAGCGGCGGCGGGCCCAGGACCGTTGCCGGCGGTCCAGCGCATCGCGACCACAACCGCTATGACGCCTACGCCCGGAACCATGCCCAGCACGGCGACTCGGAACTCATCCCTGCGGCGACCGTGGTACTGCTGAGTGATGGCGCCGAAGGGGTCGAGACACTGATGCTGCGGAAGAACTCGAAGATCGCCTTTGGCGGCATGTGGGTATTCCCCGGCGGCCGAATAGACGAAGGCGACGCGGTGCTCAACAAAGCCGGGGAGCCCGACGGGCTGGCCACTGCTGCTGTGGCTGCAGTCCGTGAGGCGCACGAGGAAGCCTCGGTGGCCTTGGACCCGGCGACGTTGGTGTGGTTCGCCCACTGGGTGCCACCGCCCGTCATGCCGAAACGCTTCGCCACATTCTTCTTCGCCGCGCCGTGGGGCGGCCGGACTGGCGACGTGACCATCGACGACGGCGAGATCACCGAGCACGAATGGATGAGACCAGTCGACGCGATGAAGCGGCGCGATGTCGGAGATATCGAGCTGGCCCCGCCGACCTGGGTAACCCTCAACCGGCTGGCCGGCTTCGCCTCCGTCAACGAGGCCTTGGACAAACTAGGCGCCGAGGAGCCACCGTTCTACGAGACCCACATGGCACGGACCGAGGTCGGCCCAGTTGCCATGTGGACCGGCGACGCAGGCTACGAAGCGAGCGACCCGTCGCTGGAGGGGCCGCGGCACCGTCTGACCATGGCCGACGACGGCTACCGCTTCGAGGACACCCGGACGGGCACGTGACGACGACAGGCGGAGCCGCCGGCCTGACCGCGGCCGAGGTGGCCGAGCGTCGGGCCGACGGCCGGATCAACGACGTCCCCGACGCCCCGGTCCGAACCACCGGCGAAATCCTGCGGGCCAACGTGCTCACGCCGGTCAACGCCATCATGGGCTCACTGCTCGTACTGATTCTGGTGGCCGGCTTCCCTGGCGACGCTCTGTTCGCCGGGGTGATCGTCTCCAACAGCGTGATCGGCACCTTCCAGGAGTTGCGGGCCCGACGGATCCTGACCGCCCTGGCCGTGCTGTCAGCACCGCGGGCCCGGGTAGTCCGTGACGACGAAGTCTGCGAGGTCGGGGTGTCGGAGGTAGTAGCCGACGAACTGCTGGAGTTGCATCCCGGCGACCAGGTGGTGGTCGATGGTTCGGTGGCCAAGGCGACGGGCCTCGAACTCGACGAGTCGCTGCTCACCGGCGAAAGCGACCCGGTCGACAAGGCTCCCGGCGACGAGGTGCTCTCAGGCAGTTTCGTGGCGGCCGGCTCGGGCCGATATCGGGCCACGGCCATCGGCCCCGGCTCGTACGCGGCGACGCTGGCCGAGGAGGCCCGCCGCTTCGACCTTGTCGACAGCGAGCTGCGGTCCGGCGTGGACACCGTGCTCCGGTGGCTGACGGTGGTCATACCACCAGCGGCCGGCCTGCTGCTGCTGCGCCTGCTGGTCACAGAGGATCAGTGGCACGACGCCCTTCGGGGAACAGTGGCCGCCGCGGTGGCCATGGTCCCCGACGGCCTGGTCCTGTTGACCAGCCTCTCGTTCATCGTCGGTGTGGTGGCCCTAGCCCGCCGGAAGGCTCTGGCTCGGGAGTTGGCCTCAGTCGAGTTGCTCGCCCGGGTCGACACCCTTTGCCTCGACAAGACCGGCACCATTACCACCGGGGAGATCGCTTTCGCCGGACTGGAGGCCATCGGGGCCACCTCTGACGCGGATGCCGCTGCGGCAGTTGGCGCCCTGGCCGCCGCCGACCCGTCTCCCAACGCCACGCTGGCCGCCATCGCTGGAGCGCTGCGCGACCCGGGCTGGACGGTGCTCGACGCCATGCCCTTCTCGTCGGCTCGCAAGTGGGCGTCGGCCACCTTGCGAACCTCAGATGGTGACGGCTCCACAACTGCCATATTCCACTTGGGGGCGCCCGACGTTCTGCTCCCCGAAGGCGAGTGGTCCACGGCCCGGGATCGTGTGGCCCAGATGGCCGCCGAGGGCCAACGCGTCCTGGTCGCCACCCGGTCGGCCCTCCTTCCGGAAGGCAATCCGGACGGAGATCCCGCGGCGCTCCCGACGGCCCGTCTCCCCCTTTGCCTGGTCCTACTGGAGGACACCGTGAAGTCCGAGGCGCCGGAGATCCTCAACTGGTTCGCCGAGCAGGGCCTCGACCTGAAGGTCATCTCCGGCGACCATCCGGCCACGGTGGCCGCCGTGGCTCGTCGGGCAGGCATCGCCGGCGCCGACGTCGGCTTGGCGGTCGACGCCCGGGATCTACCAGACGACCAGGAGGCGCTGGCAGACGCCCTCGAGGCCGCCTCCGTTTTCGGCCGAGTCACCCCCCACCAGAAGCGGGCCATGGTGGGGGCATTGCGTTCCCGAGGCCGCACGGTGGCCATGACCGGCGACGGTGTCAATGACGTGTTGGCCCTCAAGGACGCCGACATGGGCATCGCCATGGGCTCAGGTAGTTCGGCGTCACGGGCCGTAGCCCAACTGGTGCTGCTCGACGACCGGTTCTCCACCCTGCCCAGGGTGGTGGCTGAAGGCCGACGGGTCATCAACAACATCGAACGGGTGGCCAACCTGTTCCTCACCAAGGCCACCTACGCCGTGCTCCTGACCGCACTGGTCGGACTGTTCGGGGTGCCGTTCCCGTTCCACCCCAAGCAGCTCACCCTCATCGGTTCGGTGTCCATAGGCGTCCCCGGCTTCTTCCTCGCGCTGGCTCCCGACCACTCGCTCGTCCGGCCGGGCTTCTTACCCCGGGTGCTGCGCTGGTCCCTGCCAGCCGGGGCGGCGACCGCTGTGGCCACCTTCGCCTGCTACGAGGTGGTCCGACGCTCTAACGCTGCTGGGATGGGCCTCGAGGCGGCCCGGACCACGGCCACCCTGACTCTGCTGGGGGTGGGCCTAGCCGTCCTGCTGGGTATCAGCAGGCCGCTGCGGCCCTGGAAGGTCGGCCTGGCGGCGGCGATGGGTGGGTTGTACGCGGTTGCAATGGCCTGGCCGTTCGCCCGCGACTACTTCGAACTGGTCGTTCCGACGTCCACCGGTTGGCTGGTGGCTGTCGCCTGCACCGCTATCGGCGCCCTGGCCGTGGCCCTCGTCCCTCGATCCTCCGGCGGTCCCGAGCGCTAGCGTTCGGGACACGAGTGGGGTCAACGATGCCCCCGCCGAATGGCGCACCCGGTGCGCTGGGGGACCCGACGTGAACGATCCCTTCACCACGAACTCACCGCTGGCCGCCCAGTCCGGAGTGCCGCTGGACGGCGGACACGCGAGCCTCTTCGCCACTGCGCTGTCCCAGTTCGAGCGGGGCGCGGACCTGATCGATCTGCCAGACGACCTGCGGTCGATCCTGTCGCAGCCCAAGAACGAGATCATCGTCAACTTCCCAGTGAAGATGAACGACGGTCGCTACCGGGTGTTCCGCGGCTACAGGATCCAGCACTCGAACCTGCTCGGCCCGTACAAGGGCGGTGTCCGCTTCCATCCCATGGTGGACCTCGACGAGGTGAAGGCTTTGGCCTCGTGGATGACCTGGAAGTCGGCCCTGTGTGAAATCCCGTTCGGCGGTGCCAAGGGAGGCATCTCCTTCGATCCGAATGCACTCGAGTCCGACGAGTTGGAGCGGGTGGTCCGAAGATTCACCCACGCCCTCGGATCCAACATCGGACCCGACCACGACATCCCGGCCCCCGATCTGGGCAGCAATGCCCAGTCGATGGTCTGGATGATGGACACCTACGCCAACTCCACCGGCGCAGCAGAGCGACAGAATGTCAAGCGAATCGTGACCGGCAAGACGCTCGAGACTGGCGGAAGCCCCGGGCGGGAGAAGGCCACCGGTCAGGGCGTGGTGTTCTGCCTCCAGCACTGGGCCGACGAGGTCGGCTTCGACTTGGCCAGCGCCACGGTCAGCATCCAGGGATTCGGCAACGTGGGCAGCGCAACCGGCCGGATCCTGCAGGTCCACGGGGCGAAGGTCGTAGCCGTGGCCGACCACGCCGGCGCCATCGCCGACGAGGACGGAATCGACGCCTTCGACCTGACCGACTGGGTCCGCGAGCACGGCTCGGTGGCCGGATTCCCCGGTGCCATGTGGATCGAACCCGACGACTACTGGGCCGTCCCGGCCGATGTCCTCGTGCCAGCCGCTCTGGAGAACCAGGTCACCATGGAAAACGTTGCCCACATCCAGGCCCGGGTGGTCGTCGAGGCAGCCAACGGCCCCACTTCGCCTGACGCCGAGAAGGTGCTGGCCCAACGGGGAATCGACGTCCTTCCCGACATCTTGGTCAACGCCGGCGGCGTGGTCGTCTCGTACTTCGAATGGCTGCAGAACCGGTCGGCTCAGCGGTGGAACCTCGACGATGTGGACCACAGGCTGCGGGACATCCTGTGGCGGGCATGCGACGCGGTGGGCAACCTCCGCGAGGAACTGGAGGTGGAATCGCGCCGTGACGCCGCGTACGCGGTGGCCTTGCGTCGCCTCCGGGTGGTGTACGAGCAGCGGGGAATCTTCCCGTGATCCGCTCGTGACCCGACCATGACCCGCACGCTGCTGGTCGGCTCTGGTCAGTTCCTCGACGCGTTGGACGACGGCCTCCGGGCCCTTGGCCACGACGTGACCGCCGGCGACGTCGGGGGCCTGATAGGAACGGCCGACCTAGTCGTCCACGTGCCGAAGGTCCCCAACGGGCCGACTGATCTGGTCAACCTGACGCCCGACAATTGGGTGGCAGCCTGTGAGGCCCCGCTCGACGAGGCAGTCGCCGTGGCCCGGGCCGCCCATCCCATGCTGGCCAGGCAGTCGGCCGACGACGGGCCGGGACGGCTGGCATGGATCATCCCCACCACCGCACTGGGCGGCGCAGCAGGCTTCGTGGCCACCGGGGCGGCCTGTGAGGGCATCCGGGCGCTGGCCAAGGGCGCCGCCAAGCAGTGGGGGGCCGACAGGGTGGTCACAACAGTCCTGGTCGTGGCCCCGGAGGCGTTCTTCGCTGGCGCCACTGGGCCCCGGAGCGAGGGCTCCCTCTCCGGACCAGCCCTCGGCCGGCACGGCGACCCGGGCTCCGACCTCGCGCCGCTGCTCGACCTGCTAGCCGACCCGCGAGCAGCGTTCACCACCGGTGGGACGCTGGTCGCCGATGGCGGCACCTGGATGGCCCCGTGAGCAACCCGACTACCACCGGAGAAGGCCTCCTGGCCGGGCGGGTGGCACTCGTGACTGGCGGGGCGTCGGGCATCGGCCTCGGCATGGCCACGGCGATGGCTCAACACGGCGCAGCGGTAGTACTGGCGTGCCGACGAACCGAGACCGGCGAGCCGGCCGCCGAGGCACTCCGGGCCGACGGGCACGACGCCAACTGCATCCGCTGTGACGTGACCAGGCCCGGCGAGGTGCACTCAGCGGTAGCCAAGGCACTCGAGCGACACGGCCGACTGGACTGTCTTGTCCACAACGCTGTGGCCGGCCAGACGGGTGGAGCGTTGGTCGATAGGCCGGGAACGGGGTGGCGGTTGCTGGTCGCCTCGTCGCTTCGGGCATCGTTCGAGTGTGCCCAAGCCGCTCACGGCGCCCTGCGAGAGACCGGCGGCTCGCTGGTCCTACTCACATCGGCGGCCGGGATGGAGGGCAGCGAGGCTATGCCCCTCTACGGGGCAGCCAAGGCGGCCCAAAGGGGGCTGGCCAAGGGACTGGCCGACGAGTGGGGGCCGGACGGGATCCGGGTTAACTGCGTAGCTCCGCTGGCCCGCACCCCGGCGCTGGCGGGGGCCATCGAGGCCGACCCGTCACTCGGCGAGCGGTTGGAGGCACGCACGCCACTAGGGCGCATCGGCGACCCGGCGGAGGACATCGGACCGGTAGCCGTGTTCCTGGCATCAGACCTGTCCCGGCACGTGACCGGGCAGACGGTGTCGGTCGACGGCGGCGGGTTCCGCGGCCTCTGAGCAGCCCCAGCAATCGGCCAGAGGACGCCCGGCCGGAAGAAGTCCGGCAGTCAGCCGACCTCCGCGAGCGCGGCGGCGGCACGGCGGGCGGCCACCTGACGTCGGCCGATGATCGGGGTGGTAGGGGCGAAGCCGGCCGTGGCTCTCTCGGCCTCTGACTCACCACCCCAGAAGCCCAACTCCCGATGGTCGCGGGCATGCTGCTTACAGGTGTCCATTGCCGGGCAGGCAGCGCAAAGCTCAGCCGCCCTGGCCTCCCGGCGAACCCGGGCCTCAGGACGCTCCGCGAACGGGGCGAAGAACAGGTCGCTCTCACCACGGCAGAGGACGTCATCCACCCAGGACATCGTCTGCGAGTCGACGTATAGGTTCGCCGCTGCGTCTGACATGGTTGGCTCCCTCCGAGAGTAAGGCCTGACCGCCGGCTGTGTCCGGGCCCCTCGCCCATCCAATCGACCGCACGTCGTCCCCGTGATCTGACTGACCGGCCGATGGTAGGAACAGAGCCGTTCGCGCTCCAGCGATTCGTAATGATTGTTAGAGAACCTACCTATCTATTTAGAAGATCGATATTCCACAAATGGATACGTCCCTACGATGACCGCCGGGTAGCAAATCCGGTCAAAGTCCGGCGGTCTCCTCATGGGGCGACATGGCACCCGGCGCCCACGGCTGGCAGAGTGCCCGGGTGAGCGATGCCGTCTCCCGCGTCCCGTCCCCCGACGGGCCCTACTTCGAGGAACTCCGGGTGGGTCAGGTACTCGACCCCGCACCGGCGCTGACCATCGGTCCCGGCGAGGCCGCCGTCTACCAGTCCATCTGCGGAGATCCGCTGGCCACCTCGCTCAGCCGACCCGTCGCCGAAGCTGTCACCGGCCAACCGGGAGCACTGGTCAATCCGGCGCTGGTGCTCCACGTGTCGATCGGCCAGAGCACGGTGGCCACCCGTCAGGTCATTGCCAACCTCTTCTACCGCGGCGTGGCCCTCCGTCAGCCGGTCCGACTCGGCGAGACCCTCCGGAGCACGGTCACCATCCGCGGCCTACGCGAGCTCAGCCGTCGCGACGACCGACCCGCCCGGGGCCTAGTCCTGCTCGGCATTCACACCACGTGCCTCTCAGGCGACGAAGCAGGCAGCGGAGCCACGGTGGTCGACTACGAGCGATGCGCCATGCTTCGATTCCGCGACCAGGACGTCACGACCGGACACGACGACGACCTGGGTGCCGCCGATCCCGAGGTAAACCTCGGGTTCTGGACTGATCTGGCCCCCGACTGGGATGCCATGCCGCTTCGTACGTCCAGACCAACCGCCCCGTCGGTCGGTGAACGCCGCACCGATCCACTCCGGGACACGGTGACCAACGCCCCCGCATTGGCCCGCCTCAGCCAGAACCTGGCAGCGGTGCACCGCGACCAGACCCTCGGACCGACCGGGCGGCGCCTCGTCTACGGCGGACACACCATCGGCCTCGCCCAGGCCTCGCTGTGCCGGATGCAGCCCGGCACGGGCACCGTTGTCGGCTGGCAGTCCTGCGAACACCCCAGCCCGGTGTTCGAGGAGGACATCCTGTCGTTCCATCACACGGTGCTCGACGAGCGACCGTCGGGTTCGGGTCGCCTACGAGCCATCCGGATCGAGGTTGACGCCGAACGCTCGGACGGGTCCATCGACGCGGTCCTCGACTGGCGGCTGGTGACCTGGGGCGCCTGACCTCCCCCGACGGCTCGCCTCAGACCGAGGCCACCGCAACGGCGCCCCGGTCCACCAACGTCCCGAACGCCGCCGGCGACAAACCGAGATCTCCGACCAGGACCTCCTCAGTGTGCTGGCCGAGCAGCGGTGCAGTTACAGCCGAGCGATCGGAGCCAGCCGTGGCAAAGGCCAGCGGCGACCCGGGCACCAGGTGACGTCCCACGCCAGGCTGGTCGAGTTCGGCGAACAGCGGGTTCGCCACCGAGCAGCGCGGATCCTCGGCCACCATCTCGGCCACCGTCCGGTACGGGCCCCAGCAGACGCCATGGGAGTCGAGGTCCTTGGCCACCTCGGCCAGGGTGCGCGCGGCGAACCATGGAGAGAACAGATTGCAGAGTCGATCAGTGGCCCGGAAGCGTTCACCCTCGTCGGCGAAGTCCACGCCCAACTCATCGGCCAGAGCGGCCACCTCATCAGCCGTCCCAGTGGCCGCCTGCAGGCCCCGCCACTGCTTTGGGCTGATAGCCACCACCATGGCCCGTCGCCCGTCGCCAGTGGTGAAGTCACGCCCAAACGCTCCGTAGATTGCATTGCCAACCCGGCCGCGCACCTCGCCGTTGATCTGGGCCTCCGCCAGATTGCCGAGCGACCCCACGGTGGCTAGGGCCACGTCAGCCAGGGCGATGGTGACCACCTCGCCACCGCCGCCCAAGAGGCGGCGCCGGTCGGCCGCCAGGAGGCCCACTGCGGCCATCTGTCCACAGACCAGATCCCACGCCGGCACCACATTGTTCACCGGTCGCGAGTCGTCCGGGTGACCGGTCATGTCCGGGTACCCCACGGCGCAGTTGACCGGGTAGTCGAGGGCCGTGGTGCCGTCGTGGCTGCCAGTGACCACCACCATCACCAGGTCGTCCCGGCGGGCCCGGAGGCTCTCAGGGTCCATCCAGCCGGTGGGCGGGAAGTTGGTCAGGAAGTTGCCGGCGTCGACCACCAACTCGGTCAGGAGGTCCTCGACCTCGGGGTCGCGGAGGTCGACGGCTACCGAGCGCTTGCCACGGTTCAGGCCGTTCCAGTAGAGGCTGACCCCGTCGTCGGTCAACGGCCAACGTCGGTGGTCGATACCCCCACCGATCTGGTCGAAGCGGACGACGTCGGCTCCCAATTGGGCCAGTGTCATCCCCCCAGAAGGCGCTGCCACGAAGGCCGTCCCTTCGACGACCCGCATGCCGTCCAACGGCCGGCCCGTAGCGCTGGTCACCCTCGCCTCTCGCCCGTCATCGTCCTCCATCCCAGACCCGGTCCGCCGCGCCCCGGCGTCTCAGGAGGCCGACAGTTCCCGGATGTCGTCGAGAACCGCCTGAGCATGGGCCTCAAGGTCCTGACCAGCCAGATCGTAGGCCCGGGCGATGGTCCCCTCGGGATCGATCAGGTAGGTGACCCGCCGCGGGAGGCCCTTCTCGGGTTGGTCGACTTCGTAGGCGCGGCCCGCCGCCCTCGTTGTGTCGGCCAACAGTCGGTAAGGGAAGTCCTGGTCGTCCGCGAAGTGCTTCTGCGCCTCGACGGTGTCGAAACTGGCGCCGACGACGATGGCGCCTAATTCGTTGTACTCCGGGGCTCGATCACGGAACCCCCCACCCTGAATCGTTCAACCAGGGGTTGAGGCGACCGGGTACCACCACAAAGCCACCCAGTGGCCCCGCAGACTGTCGAGGGTGACGATCTCTCCGTCTTGGTCGGGCACGGCAAAGTCCGGTGCGGGGGTTCCCGGTTCGAGCATGGTTGATGGTCTCCTGGTTTCGGATCCTGGCGGCCGAGGACCCGGATCCGTCGAGCCGATGACTCTCCACCCAGAATGGCCGTCGGCGAACGCCAGGCACAAACCCGGCAGGGCACATGGACCTCAGGCCAGCCAGGAAATTGCCTGGACCTCGCTATAGGCCTCCAGACCGGCGATTCCTCGATCCCTACCAATGCCCGATCGCTTGAAGCCACCGAACGGGGCATCGGGGTGAGGTACCACGCTGTTGAGGGCCACGTTTCCAGATTCGAGGCGCTGGGCGATGCCCAGGGCTCGGGCGTTGTCGCCGCTATAGACGTAACTGAACAGGCCGTAGTCCGAGTCGTTGGCCAGAGCGACGGCCTCGTCGTCGTCGTCGTGGGCCAACACCACCACCACCGGTCCGAAGGCCTCCTCCCGGACGGCGTGCATGTCCGCTGAGCAGTCGGCCAGCAGCGTGGGGACCACGAAGTAGCCGGGCAGGTCCGGCCGCTCGCCGCCGCACACCAGGGTGGCGCCGGCGTCAACCCCACCGCGGATGAACGCCTCGACGCTGTCGCGCTGCTGCTCGCTGACCAGCGGGCCGACCAAAGTGTCGCGCTCAGTGGCATCGCCCACCTTGAGCATTCCGGCCACCGCGGTGAGGCTGCCTACCAACTCGTCGACCTTGCTGCGGTGGCAAATGACCCGAGTCGGGGCAGTGCATATCTGGCCACTGTGGAAGCCCCACACGCTGGCGATGGCACCCACTGCGCTCCCGACGTCAGCGTCATCGGTCATAACGAGGGCCCCCTTCCCGCCAAGTTCCATGAGCACGCGGGTCATGGTCGGGGCGCCGTCGGCCATGATGCGGGCACCCACCGCCGACGAGCCAGTGAAACTGACCATGTTCACGTCGGGCGAGGCGACGAGGGCAGACGGGGCCTCGACCCCGGCCGAGGTGAGGACGTTGACTACGCCGGGTGGGAAGCCGGCCTCCTCTACAGCCCTTCCCAGCAGAAGGACGGCCAGCGGGTCCTGAGGAGCGGGCTTGATGATGCATGTGTTGCCCATGGCGAGCGCCGGTGCAACCTTCCCCGCCACGTTGACCAGCGGGAAGTTGTACGAGGTGATGCAGGCCACCACGCCGACGGGGCGCCGGTAAACCGCTGCGCCAACAAGGCCGGCCGGGCCGAGGGCCGACGCTGCGGCCGTCGAGGGCATCTCAGCCCGGTCCAGGTTCCGGGGGAAGGCGTACTGGGCGTAGCGGTCGGCCAGGTTGGGGCCAACCTGCATGGTCTCGGCCACGTTGATGGTGGCCCCGGTCTCGGCCTGCACCAGCGCCGACCAGGTCGGAGCCTGGGCCCGGAGCACTTCGGCGAGTCGCTGGAGCATGGCCCCCCGCTCGGACGGCGGGGTAGCGGCCCAACCGGGTAGCGCGGCCTTCGCCGCGGCGACGGCCGCCTCTGCGTCGGCAACGGTCCCGTCGGGGGCGTGGCCCACCACGTCCGTGGTGTTGGGGTCGACCACCTCGTAGGTCGAGGCGGTGGAGGTCCACTCGCCGCCGATGAACAGGCGCCACTCCTCCTGTGGATTGATGGTCCTGACGTCGCCCATGTGCTGATGCCCTCCCGGCGGCCTTCCTGACGGTCCGTCAGGTGGTCGTCTGACGCTGAGCGTACCGACGGGCCCCGTACGGTTCCCCACCGGCAGGGTGGCTACGGTCGCCCCCATGCACGATGTGGTGGTCCGGGGTGGCTGGCTGGTAGATGGGACGGGCACCGAGCGCATCCGGGCCGACATAGCCATCGACGACGGGCGGATTACCGCCATCGGTCCCGCCGTCGGCCCCGCCTCCAGCGATCTGGACGCCAACGGGCGGCTGGTCTGTCCGGGCTTCGTGGATGTCCACACCCACTTCGACGCCCAGGTGTTCTGGGACGGCACCCTCAGCCCGTCGCCGCTGCACGGCGTCACGTCCGTCATCGCCGGCAACTGCGGGTTCACCATCGCTCCACTGTCCGACAATCCGGCCGACGGCGAGTACCTGATGCGCATGCTGTCCCGTGTCGAAGGGATGCCGCTGGAGTCGCTAAGAGTTGGCGTGCCCTGGGACTGGCGGACCACCGGCGAGTACCTCGACGCCGTCGACCCCCTGCTGGCCGTCAACGCTGGCTTCAAGGTGGGCCACTCAGCCATCCGCCGGGTGGTGATGGGTGAGTCGGCCACCGAGCGGGAGGCCACTGACGAAGAGGTCGCCTCCATGGCCGAACTGCTGCGCGACGGCCTGGCCGCCGGCGCCATCGGCTTCTCATCGACCTGGTCGACCACCCACAACGACCTTGAGGGCCGGCCGGTCCCCAGCAGGTGGGCCTCCCGGGAAGAAGTCCTCACCCTGTGTGCCGTGCTGCGGGATTTCCCTGGTACCAGCCTCGAAATGCTGGCCGCGGCCGGCGGCCCGACCGACGACGAGTCGAGGACCCTGCTCTGCGACATGTCGCTGGCCGCTGGCGGCCGACAGGTCAACTGGAACGTCATGCAGGTCACGGCCAACAACCTCGACGAGTGTCTGGACAAGCTGGACGCCTCGACATACGCCGCTGAGCGCGGGGCCAAGGTGGTGGCCCTCACGGTCCCCATGGTCATCGCGGCACGTCTGTCGCTGGCGAGCGGCTTCGTGCTGGACGCCATTCCCGGCTGGCGCGAGGTCATGTTCCTCCCCCACGAGGACAAGAAGCGGATCCTCGCAGACCCCGAACAGCGCCGTCGCCTCAACGAGCTGGCCCAGGGCGACCATCCGTTCCGCCGACTGGCCCGGTGGGGAGCCATGACGGTGTTCGACACCGTGGCCGCCGAGAACAAGGGGTGCGCCGGACGCACAGTGGCCGACATCGCAACCGAACGTGGCTGCGAACCGTTCGACGCCCTGCTCGACGTGGCCCTGGCCGATGACCTGCTCACCTCGTTCGGCCACGCCGACACTGAGGCGTCGCGGGCCGACTGGGAGGCCCGGGTCGGGATCTGGCGGGACGGTCGGGCAGTAATCGGTGCCTCAGACGCCGGCGCTCACCTCGACCTGTTGGCCACCTTCAACTATCCCACCCGGGTCCTGGCGGAGCCGGTTCGCAGGCACGGCCTGCTGTCCTTCGAGGAGGCGATCCATCGGATGACCGCTGTGCAGGCGGACCTTTACGGACTGGTGGGCCGGGGACGCCTGGCCGTGGGCGCCCATGCCGACGTGATCCTCATCGACGAGGCCACCGTGGCCTCCGATCCGATCACCATGCGCCCCGACCTTCCAGGTGGTGCGGCCCGCCTCTACGCCGGGGCGTCGGGTATCGACGAGGTGCTGGTGGCCGGAGTGTCCGTGGTGGCCGACGGGCAGTTCACCGACCACCGGCCGGGACGGGTGCTGCGCAGTGGCACCGACAGTCTCTGAAGCCGACCGGACGGATCCTGGATCATGTCTGCCCATCGTTCCTTCTTCCTCGACGAGGACTTGCACGACTACGTGCTGGACCACACCACCCCGGCCGATGAGGTCCGCCGTTCGCTGACCGAGGCCACCGCAGCGCTCGGATCGTTGGCCCGGATGCAGGTGGCCGACGACCAGGCGGCCCTGCTCTCCACCCTGGTGTCCGCCGTGCGCCCCACCTTGGCCGTTGAGGTCGGGACGTTCACTGGATCCTCCTCGCTGGCCATCGCCCGGGCACTGCCGCCTGGAGGCCGACTGTTGTGCTGCGACGTGTCCGACGAGTGGACGGCAATCGCCCGTCGGCACTGGGAGGCAGCCGGGGTGGCCGACCGCATCGACCTGGTCATCGCTCCGGCGCTGGACACCCTGAGGGGCCTCCCCGAAGACGCATCGGTCGACTTCGCGTTCGTCGATGCCGACAAGACCGGCTACCTCGCCTACTACGAGGAACTGGTCCCACGCCTGTCGCCACACGGGATCCTGGCCATCGACAACGTCCTGTGGTCGGGCAAGGTGCTGGACCCGGCGGTGAACGACGACGACACCGAGGCCCTGCGGGAGCTAAACGACCGGATCGTGGCCGACGCTCGGGTCGAGGTGGTCTTACTCTCCGTCGGCGACGGCCTCACCTTGGTGCATCGGGCCTGAACTTCGACCCGATCTCATCGGACCGGGCCGCCGAGGGCCCACTGGGACCGGCTCCCGGGGCCCGCGGTAGGATTGGGTTACCGACTGGTAACCCACCGGACCAGCACCATCCCCCATAGGAGTCCCCCTCATGGCCGAAGCCGTCATCGTCGCCACCAGCCGCACTGCCATCGGACGGGCCGGGAAGGGCAGCCTCGTCGAGGCGCGCCCCGACGACCTCTCCGCCTTCGTCATCGACGACGTGCTCGGGAAGGTCCCCGAACTGACCCGTGACCAGGTCGAGGATGTGCTGTGGGGCACCGCCCAGCCAGGCGGCGAACAGGGCTACAACCTGGCCCGCGTGGCCGGCATCCTGGCCGGCCTCGACGCCCCCGGGACCACCGTCAACCGGTACTGCTCGTCGTCCCTGCAGACCATCCGGATGGCCGCCCATGCCATCATGGCCGGCGAGGGCGACGTTTTCGTGGCCGGTGGTGTGGAATGCGTCAGTCGCTTTCAGTTCGGCGCTGCTGACACCGGCCCCCACAACCCCCGCTTCGCCGACGCCGAGGGCCGCACCGCGGAGCGCACCGGCGAGGGCACCACCACTTGGGAGCCGCCGGTCGGGCTGCCCGACATTCATATCGCCATGGGCCAGACGGCCGAGAACGTCGCCCAGCACAAAGGCGTGTCTAGGCAAGCCCAGGATGAGTGGGGCGTTCGCTCCCAGAACCGGGCCGAGGCCGCACAGGCCCGTGGCTTCTTCGAGCGGGAGATCACCCCGTACACGCTCCCCGACGGCACCGTGTCCTCCCAGGACGACGGCATCAGGGCTGGTACCACCTACGAGAAGGTGTCGCAGTTGGCACCGGTGTTTCGCCCCGACGGCACGGTGACGGCCGGAAACGCCTGCCCGTTGAACGACGGCGCCGCGGCGGTGGTCGTCATGAGCGACACCCGGGCCGCCGAGCTGGGTGTCAAGCCGATGGCTCGAATCGTGGCCTCCGGCGTCTCAGCGCTGAACCCCGAGATCATGGGCCTCGGGCCCATCGAGGCCATCAGGCAAGCCCTCGGTCGGGCTGGCATGACCCCGGACGACATCGACCTGTTCGAGATCAACGAGGCCTTCGCCGCCCAAGTGCTGCCGTCGGCCGACGAGGTGGGCATCGACCACGACAAGCTGAACGTGAACGGCGGGGCCATCGCCCTCGGACACCCGTTTGGCATGACGGGCGCCCGGATCATGACCACGCTTCTCAATGGTCTCGAGGACGCCGACAAGGAGTGGGGCGTGGAGTCGATGTGCGTGGGCGGCGGCCAAGGCATGGCCATGGTGGTGCAGAGGCTCAACTGACCACGCTCCGGCATCGATCCGGGGAACGTCAGGTGCCGCGTCCGATCTGAAACTCCTCAGACCAAGAACGACGCAGAGCGGGCCCGGATACAGCGGGCCAGGTTGAGCGCGGCCATGAGCGAACTCTTCGGGTTGTCGGGCAACGGGTCGTTGGCGATCGACACCTCGAGCCGTCCGAAGGCGCCAACAGCCGTGACCTCGTGTCGGTTGGTCGTCGCCGAGGGGTCGGCCACCAGCACGACCTGCGTGGTGTCAGGACCGATACCAGCCAGGGCGGTGGTCATGGCCACGTTGGCGTTGGCCGGAAACGACGTCGCTGCCTCTGCGGCCGAGCCCCGAAAGAAGTCCTGAGGCGCGTCGAGGCAAACCAGGTCGCACAGGTCCTCAGCCAGCGTGCCCCGCCAGGCGGCAGGCGGCTTGACGATTCGGTGCTCGACGGCGTCCAGCCCGAGGAAGCGGGCCGCCGAGAGGGCGTCGATCCCACCGAGCGCGCCCGGCTGGACCTCGAGGCGTGCGCCGCCGCGGGCGGCGAGGTCGTGGAGTTCGGCGAGCAAGTCCGGGTCGGCCAGCGCTGAGACCGACGAGACGACGAGGTCGGCTCCGGCACCGAGGGCGGCCCGCCCCCATTGGGCAACGCTGTCCCGACCGGCAGCCTCGGCCACGACGTCGGGGGCGACAGCCTCGAGCTCGCGCGGTTCGGTGAGCAGACGGGCCCCGGCGGGCAAACCGGGACGAGGCGCCGATCCGTCTCGGACGGCGACCCCGACGACCTGAACGGGAACCTCCAAGGGCCCGCCACCGCCCGGGTCGGCCAGCAACCGGCAGGCCGTCCGGGCGATCGCCCCCCAACCGACGAATACGACCCGCAGGGGAGCGCCAGCCGCCCTCCGGGACGGGTCGGGTTGGTCAGCCGAGACTCTCACGTACGGAGTCCGCAGGCCTCGAAGGCCTCCCGAGTGACCCGCTTCTCCTCGTCGGTCAGCTCCAACAACGGTGCCCGAACCCGTCCACCTACCTGACCAAGGAGCTCCTGCCAGTACTTCTGGTGGGCGTGTGGCTTTTCCGGCGGACGAGTGGTCCGCAGTGCCTCGCGTACCGGTTCGAGGCTGGCGCTGATGGCCCGAGCGTCATCGACCCGGCCCTCGAAGGCGGCCTGCGTGTACTCGTGCATCCGACGATCGGCCGCAGTCTGCAGGAGGAACGGAGGTGACGAGCAGAGGTAGAGCCGCCAGTCCAGTTCAAGCACATTGTCCAGCCACTCGACCTCCGAGGCCGTACTCACCTGAATCCGGTCAGAGGCCAACCGGGTCAACTCGGCATACAGGTCCCGGGGCACGCTGTACTTGATGGCCACCACCGTCTCCAGGTCGGCAAGGCGGTCGCATAGCTCCGGTGACATCAGGTAGCCGCTGTCCGGGTGGCTCCATAGGGCGATGCCGATGTCGACAGCCTCAGAGATGGTCCGGTAGTACCGCAGCACCGTCTCGTCTCGCTCGGTGGCGAAGTGCAGGACCGGCGCGTGCACGACGATGTAGTCGGCGCCGACGTCCTGTGCGTGGCGGGCCAGGTCCAGGACCACCTCCATGTTCTGGTCCGAGCAGGACATGATCGTCCGACCCCGCCCCTGGCAGGCCTCGACGGCCAGCTCGAACGACCGCTTGCGCTCGTCGACCGACATCGAGAAAAACTCGCCCTGCTTGCCGCTGACGAAGAGCCCCTCAATGCCGAGGTCTTCGGTCCAGTGGCGGAGGTTGGCCCGGAATCCGTCCTCGTCGATGACCAGGTCTTCGGTGAACGGCATGAGGGCGGCGGCCCAGATGCCGGTCATGGCTGTCCGGGCGTGCACCTTGGCCTCGCGACGCGAGTAGTCCATCGTTCGGTCGCCTCCTAGCCGATCTTGCTGCGGTGGATGACGTTCTTGACGACCAGGTAGTGCAGCAGGCCCTCGGTCCCCCCCTCGCGTCCGTACCCGCTGGACTTCACGCCTCCGAACGGCGTCTCGGGTAGCGAGGCCTCCAGCGTGTTGATGGACAGGTTCCCGGCCTCCACCCCGTCGACCAGGCGCTCGGCGTAGTCAGCACGGTTGGTGAACCCATAGGAGGCAAGGCCGTAGGGCACCGAGTTGGCCCGATCGACGGCCTCCTCCAGTGATGCGACCGGGTTGACCACGGCGACTGGTCCGAAGGGTTCCTCGCGCATGATCCGGGCCTCGTCCGGCACATCGGCGAGGATCGTGGGCTCCAGAAAGTAGCCCTTGCTGCCCACCCTGTTGCCGCCGGTGGTGAGGCGACCGCCCACGGCCACCGCGTCGGCGACCAAGTCGGACACCGTCGCCAGGCGACGGTCGTTGGCAACGGGGCCCATGTCGACACCTTCGGCGAGGCCGTTGCCCACCACTAGCTCCTCGGTCCGGCGGGTCATGCCGTCGAGGAACCTTTCGTGGACGTCCTGGTGTACGTAGAAGCGGGTGGGAGATGTACAGACCTGACCGGCGTTCCGCATCGCCCGGACGGCCGAAGCAGCCGCAGCGGCGTCCACGTCGGTGTCCTCGCACACGATCACCGGGGCGTGGCCGCCCAACTCCATCATTACTGGCGTCATGTGGTCCGAAGCCAGGCCAGTGAGGTGTCGTCCCACCGACGTAGACCCGGTAAAGGCAACCAGTCGGATCGCCTCGTCGGCGATCAGTCGCCGCGAGATCTCGTCCGGTACGCCGAAGACCAGGTTGAGCGCCCCGGGCGGCAGCCCAGCGTCGTGGAAGGCCCGGGCAAGGTGCAGTGCTCCGGCCGGCGTCTCCTCGGCAGCCTTGAGGACGATGGAGCAGCCCGACGCCAGGGCACCGGCCACTTTGCGCGCGGGCTGGCTGAACGGGAAGTTCCAAGGCGAGAAAGCGGCCACTGGCCCGATGGGCTGGTGGTGCACCGTGATCCGCACTCCCGGCCCACTAGGGATGACCCGCCCGTAGGTACGGACGGCCTCACCGGCATCCCACTCGAAGAACTCGGCCCCCCGGACCACCTCGGCCCTGGCCTCGGCCAGCGGCTTACCGTGCTCCAGGGTGATCGACCGGGCGATCTCCTCCTGGCGTTCCCGCATCAGCCCTGCAGCCCGGCAGATCACCTCGGCCCGGTCGGACGGCGGCGTCAGGCGCCAGGCTTCGAAGCCCCGCACGGCGGCGTTCACCGCGTCGTCGAGGTCGCCCGGTCCGGCGACCGGCACCTGGCCGATCACCTCCTCGGTGGCCGGGTCGACGACCGGAAGCTCGTCATCGGCTGTCCGCCACGATCCATCGACGTACAACTGG
>JAZADN010000055.1:0-9109 GCA_036123585.1 Actinomycetota bacterium
AAGAAGGGCGAGGTCGTCAAGTGCGTCGTCGTCCGGACCAAGAAGGAGCGTCGTCGTCCGGACGGGAGTTACATCCGGTTCGACGAGAACGCCGCCGTGCTCATCAACGACCAGAACCAGCCCCGCGGGACCCGCATCTTCGGCCCCGTCGGGCGCGAGTTGCGGGACCGCAAGTTCATGCGGATCGTCTCGCTGGCTCCGGAGGTGCTCTGAGATGAAGATCCGAAAGGGCGACAAGGTGCAGGTCCTGTCCGGCAAGGACAAGGGATCCGAGGGTGTGGTCATCACGGCCCTACCGACCCAGGACAAGGTGATCGTGGACGGCGTCAACATGGCCAAGCGCCACCAGAAGCCGACCAACGCGACCATGCAGGGCGGCATCATCGACAAGGCCATGCCGATCCACGTCTCGAACGTGGCGGTCGTCAGCCCGAAGGACGGCAAGCCGACCCGCGTCGGCTACCGGTTCACCGAGGCCGGCGAGAAGGTGCGGGTCTGCAAGCGGACGGGGGTGGACCTCGATGGCTGACACCATGACCGCGCCGGTGCGAATGCGCGAGCGCTACGTCGACGAGATCCGTGATGTGCTGATGAACGAACTTGGCCTGAGCAACGTGATGCAGGTTCCGAAGCTCACCAAGATCGTGGTCAACGTGGGCGTCGGCGACGCCGCCCAACAGGCCAAGCTCCTGGACGGAGCGGTGGCCGACCTGACGGTCATCACCGGCCAGAAGCCACTGGTAACCCGGGCCCGCACGTCGATCTCAAACTTCAAGCTCCGCGAGGGACAGGCCATCGGGGCCAAGGTGACCCTGCGCGGTGACCGCATGTACGAGTTCCTGGACCGCCTGATCACCCTGGCGATCCCCCGAATCCGAGACTTCCGGGGCCTCAGCCCGAGGTCGTTCGACGGGAACGGGAACTACACGTTCGGCGTGACCGAGCAGCTGATCTTCCCGGAGATCGACTACGACAAGGTCGATCGCACCCGGGGTATGGACATCACGATCGTGACGTCCGCGTCCGATGACGACGGTGGGCTGGCTCTGCTCGCCGCGTTTGGTTTTCCGTTCCGAAAGGAAGGGCAGTAGTGGCCAAGAAAGCACTGGTCAACAAGCAGCAGAAGACCCCGAAGTTCAAGGTTCGGGCCTACACCCGCTGTCGCCGTTGCGGCCGGCCGCGTTCGGTGTACCGGGCCTTCAATCTGTGCCGGGTCTGCCTGCGCAACATGGCGCACGCCGGGGAGATTCCCGGGCTGACGAAGGCGAGTTGGTGAGGAGGATCTGACATGACCATGACCGATCCCGTAGCCGACATGCTGACCCGCATCCGCAACGCCAATCAGGCGATGCACGACGGCGTCAAGATGCCCTCGTCGAAGCAGAAGGTCGCTCTAGCCGACGTTCTCAAGGCCGAGGGGTACATCCGCGGCTACGACGTGGCCGACTCCTCCTCGGGTCCCGGCAAGGTGCTGAGCATCGAGATGAAGTACTCCCCGGAGCGGGAGCGCGTCATCAGCGGCGTTCAGCGGGTGTCCAAGCCCGGCCTGCGCGTGTACAGCGCCTCAAACAAGATCCCCCGCGTGCTCGGAGGCCTCGGCGTGGCCGTGATCTCTACCAGCCGCGGCCTGATGAGCGACCGCGAGGCTCGCCGCCGGAAGATCGGCGGCGAGGTCCTCTGCTACGTCTGGTAAGGGGGCGACGACATGTCCCGTATCGGTAAGGCCCCCATCCCCGTGCCGGCCGGTGTCGAGGTGACCATCAACGGTCGTCAGGTCGCCGTGAAGGGCCCGAAGGGCGAATTGGACCTCGAGGTCCCCGGTGAGATCACCATCCGCCAAGACGGCGAGGAGTTGCTCGTCGAGCGTCCCAACGACGAACGCCAGAACCGGGCCATGCACGGCCTGACCCGCTCGCTGGTCAACAACATGGTGGTCGGCGTGTGCGAAGGCTTCAGCAAGGAGCTCCAGATCGTCGGCGTCGGCTACCGCGCCGCTGCCAAGGGCTCCGACGGCCTCGAGTTGCAGCTCGGCTTCAGCCATCCGGTGAACGTGACGGCCCCGGCCGGCATCACGTTCGAGGTGCCGGAGCCGACCCGCATCATCGTGTCGGGCACCGACAAGCAGGTCGTGGGCCAGGTGGCAGCCGACATCCGTTCGTACCGCAAGCCGGAGCCCTACAAGGGCAAGGGCGTGCGCTACCTGGGCGAGTACGTGGCCCGTAAGGCCGGAAAGGCGGCGAAGTGAGCACCACCGACCGTTCCAAGGCCCGCCTGCGCCGGCATCGCCGGGTCCGCAAGTCGGTCACCGGCACCGAAGTCCGGCCCCGTTTGGCGGTGTTCCGCTCGGCGAGGCACATCTCAGCCCAGGTCATCGATGACAAGGCGGGTCGCACCGTGGCCGCTGCGTCGACCACCCAGGCCGGCGTCGCCGATGGCGTGACCGGGATCGCCGCAGCCACTGAGGTTGGCCGCGTGGTCGCCGAGCGTGCCCGCGAAGCCGGGATCGCCACCGTGGTCTTCGACCGGGGTGGCTACAAGTACCACGGCAGGGTGGCGGCGCTGGCCGATGCCGCCCGCGACGCCGGATTGGAGTTCTAGTGGCACAGCACGACCGACAGCAGAGCAATCCGCGTCAGAGCGATGACGCTTCCCTCCGGGAGTCCCGCGTCATCCACATCAACCGCGTGGCCAAGGTGGTCAAGGGCGGTCGCCGGTTCTCGTTCACCGCTCTGGTGGTGATCGGCGACGGCGCTGGCCGTGTCGGCCTGGGCTACGGCAAGGCCAAGGAGGTCCCACTGGCTATCCAGAAGGGGACCGAGGAGGCGAAGCGCAGTCTGTTCAGCGTGCCGTTGGCCGGTTCGACCATCGTCCACCCGGTGATGGGCATCATGGGCGCCGGCCGTGTGCTGCTGCAGCCCGCTGCCCCCGGTACCGGTGTGATCGCTGGCGGCGCGGCCCGAGCCATCCTCGAGGAGGCCGGAATCCACGACGTGCTTTGCAAGTCGCAGGGTTCGCCGAACCACATCAACGTGGCCCGGGCGACCATTGCCGGCCTGCAAGCTCTGCGTCGGCCCGACGAGGTGGCCCGCCTACGTGGCCTCGACCCGGAAGAGTTCGTGCCGGGCGCCCTGCTGGAGGCCTACCGCCGCACCGAGGCCGGTGTTGGCGTGGGTGATTCGCGGGAAGGCGAGTGACATGGCGAGCCTCATCGTCACCCAGGTTCGAAGTGCCATCGGTGCCAAGCCGAAGCAGCGGGGCACACTGCGCGCCCTCGGCCTAGGCCGCATCGGACGCAGCAACACCCTGCCCGACCGCAGCGAGATCCGGGGCATGATCGCCCGGGTACCGCATCTGGTCCGGGTTGAGGAACTCGAGAACGGGGAGGCCTGAGATGAAGGTCCATGATCTGCAGCCGGCTCCCGGCTCCCGTAAGCGGGCCAAGCGAGTGGCCCGCGGCATCGGCGGCAAGGGCGGTAAGACCGCAGGCCGGGGCCACAAGGGCACGCGGGCACGCAACACCGTGCGGGTCGGCTTCGAGGGCGGACAGATGCCGCTGCACCAGCGGATTCCGAAGCTCAAGGGTTTCAAGAACCCGTTCCGTGTCGAGTACCAGGCGGTGAACCTGGACACCATCGAGGAGTGCGGACTCGACGAGGTCACACCAGAGGCGCTGCACGCCCAGGGCCTGGTCGGCAAGAAGTCGCTGGTCAAGGTGCTGGGTCGCGGAGAGGTGTCGCGAGCTGTCACCGTGAGGGCCCACGCCTTCTCGGCGTCGGCCGAGGCGGCCATCACCGCCGCCGGCGGCACCGTCGAGAAGCTCCCACTGCCGTTCGCGGTGCGCCCGCCGGCCAGCGGCAACGCGCTGATGAACCGTTGAGCGGCGGTCCCGGACCCCGCCAGATACCCGCCAACCGACCAGAGAGCCGACAGGAGTCCACGTGCTGTCCAGCATGCTGAACATGTTCCGGGTTGCCGATCTGCGCAAGCGGATCGTCTTCACCCTCCTCATGATCCTGCTGTACCGGGTCGGGGCATTCATGCCCGCTCCGGACATCGACGTCGAACAGGTCCAGTTGCTGCGCGACCGTGCCGACCAGGGAGGCGTGCTGGCTTTCCTGCAGCTGTTCTCCGGCGGTTCGCTGACCAGCTTCGCCGTGTTCGCCCTCGGCGTGATGCCCTACATCACGGCGTCGATCATCATGCAGGTGCTCGGCGTGGTGGTGCCCCGCATCGAGCAGTGGCAGCAGCAGGGTGCAGTGGGTCAGCGCAAGATCACCCAGTGGACCCGATACCTGACGGTCGGCATCGCCGTCATCCAGTCCACGAGCTTCGCCTTCCTGTTCAACGACCAGGGGAACTCGATCTCCGGGTCGACGGGCGCCAACCTGCTGCCTGACTTCCACATCGGAACGGTCAGCGTGGTGGTGCTAACCCTGACGGCCGGTACGGCGCTCCTCATGTGGATGGGCGAGTTGATCACCCAGAAGGGGATCGGCAACGGCATGTCGCTGCTCATCATGATCTCAATCGTGAGCGGCTTCCCGGCCCAGGGCTCGCTGATCCAGGCTGAGAACGGCGCTGTGGTCTCGGTCGTGGTACTGGCTGTCCTGATGCTGATGGTGGCGGCCATCGTGTTCGTCGAGCAGGGTCAGCGGCGCATTCCGGTCCAGTTCGCCAAGCGGGTGGTGGGGCGCCGCATGTACGGCGGCCAGAACACCTACATCCCGCTCAAGGTCAACCAGTCGGGCGTGATCCCGATCATCTTCGCCTCGTCGGTCCTGTACCTGCCGGTGCTGGTGGCCGCGGCGTTGCCCTGGGACGGCCTGCGAGGCTGGATAGACGACAACCTGGCCCAGCCCGACAACGTCTTCTACTTCGTGATCACCGGGCTGCTGATCGTGGGCTTCGCCTACTTCTACACAGCGATCACCTTCGACCCCGTCAAGCAGGCCGACACCATCCGCAAGCAGGGCGGCTTTGTGCCCGGCATCCGGCCCGGCCACCAGACAGAGCGGTACCTGGCCCGGATCCTGTCCCGGATCACCCTTCCTGGAGCACTGTTCATCGCTGCTGTCGCCCTGCTCCCGTCGATCCTCATCAACGTCTTCCTCGACACCAGCGCCGGCGTGGGTTCGGGTGGTGCAGCCGGCTTCGGCTTCATCGGCATCTCAATCCTGATCGCCGCCGGCGTGTCGTTGGAGACCATGAAGCAGGTTGACTCGCAACTGACCATGCGCAACTACGAGGGCTTCCTCAAGTAGCCGTGGCCGTCCGTCTCGTCATCCTCGGCCGTCAGGGGTCCGGAAAAGGCACCCAGGCCGCCCGACTGGTGGATGCCTATGGCCCGGTCCACGTATCGACAGGCGACATGCTGCGGGCCGCGATGGCCGCCGGCACCGAGTTGGGCCGTCAGGCCCGGGCCCTGGTGGATGCCGGCGAGTTGGTGGGCGACTACGTGGTCAACGGGATCGTGGCCGAGCGGCTTGCCGAGGCCGACGTGGTCGAGCGGGGCTTCCTACTCGACGGCTACCCCAGGACTCCCGACCAGGCGGCGGCGCTGGAGGGCTTTCTGGCTGAAGCCGGGACCCCGCTAGACGGCGCGTTGAACCTCGACGTGCCGGTCGGGGAGGTCACGGCCCGGATGATGGCTCGCGGCCGTGCCGACGACACTGAGGAGGGCATCAGCCGCCGCCTCGACCTCTACGAGTCTGAGACCGCCCCGCTGCTCGCCTGGTTCGACGAGCGTGGACTACTCGATGTGGTCGACGGTCTGGGCGAGGAGGAGTCGGTGTTCGCCCGCCTTTCGGCCGTCGTGGACGGTCGGCTGGCCGTCGGAGACGCCCGATGACCTGCGGTTCTGCCCGTCATAGCCCAGCCGCGGGGGTTGGCCCGTCGGAGGGCCCCCTGTAGCCTCGTCTACTGGCCTGTGCCGGGTGTGCGCCCATCGGAGCAGCCCCCGGATCCAGGTCAGATGGCGACGCTCGACCGGTCCAGCCGATCACCCCGTCCACCGAACCAGACAGATTTCGACCAGGAGCACCACACTGCCGAAGCCCAAGGAAGATGCGATCGTGATGGAGGGGACGGTGGTCGAACCGTTGCCCAACGCCATGTTCCGCGTCGAGTTGGAAAATGGCCACAACGTGTTGGCCCACATCTCCGGGAAGATGCGGATGCACTACATCCGGATCCTCCCCGGGGACAAGGTTCAGGTGGAGCTCACCCCGTACGACCTCCAACGAGGTCGGATCACCTACCGCTACAAGTAGCGGGTCGAACGAGAGAAGAACATGAAGGTCCGAGCGAGCGTCAAGCGCATCTGTGAGAAGTGCCGGGTCATCCGGCGCCACGGACGCGTGCAGGTCATCTGCAGCAACCCCCGCCACAAGCAGCGTCAGGGCTAGAGGAAGACACCCATGGCACGTATCTCCGGCGTCGACATCCCCCGCGAGAAGCGGGTTCAGATTTCGTTGACGTACATCCACGGCATCGGTCGCACATCGGCCCTTCAGATCTGCGAGGCCAACGGCGTCGACCCGGCCACCCGGGTGCGCGACCTCACCGACGACGAGGTGACGGCCATCCGAACTTTCGTCGACCAGCAGTTCAAGGTCGAGGGAGATCTGCGGCGCGAGGTGTCGCAGAACATCAAGCGCAAGATGGACATCGGCTGCTACCAGGGCCTGCGCCACCGTCGTGGCCTCCCGGTCCGCGGACAGCGCACCCACACGAACGCCCGCACTCGGAAGGGCCCGCGCAAGACGGTCGCGAACAAGAAGCAGGTCACGAAGTAATGGCGAAGCCGGCAGCCGGGGGTCGACGCCCCCGCAAGAAGGAGCGCAAGAACGTCCCGCACGGCGTCGCGCACATCAAGAGCTCGTTCAACAACACGATCATCACCATCACCGACCAAGGTGGGAACACCTTGGCGTGGGCCTCGGCCGGCAACGTCGGATTCAAGGGTTCCCGCAAGTCCACCCCATTCGCCGCCCAGATGGCCGCCGAGCAGTGTGCCCGCCGGGCCATGGAGCACGGCGTGCGCAAGGTCGACGTGGTGGTCCGCGGCCCCGGTTCCGGCCGGGAGACCGCCATCCGCACCATCCAGAACACCGGTATCGAGGTGACGGGCATCAAGGACGTCACCCCGATCCCCCACAACGGCTGCCGCCCGCCCAAGCGACGGAGGGTCTGACAGATGTCTCGATACACCGGTCCCCGGTCGCGCGTCTCGCGGCGCCTCGGCACCAACATCTTCGGCACCAAGGGCGAGGTCGTTGCGCTGGATAAGCGTCCCTACCCGCCTGGTGAGCACGGCCGGACCCGGCGTCGGGGCAACCCGTCCGAGTACCTGCTGCAACTCCAGGAGAAGCAGAAGGCCCGCTTCTCCTACGGCTTGACCGAAAAGCAGTTCCGCCGGATCTACGACGAGGCCAGCCGTCGCCAGGGCGTGACCGGCGAGAACATGCTCCAGTATCTGGAACTGCGCCTCGACAACGTCCTGTACCGGGCTGGCATGGCTGCCACCCGACCGCAGGCCCGCCAGCTCGTCAACCACGGCCACGTGGACGTGAACGGTTCCCGGGTCGACATCCCGAGCTACCGGTGCCGCAAGGGCGACGTGGTCACGCTGCGCGACAAGGCTCGCAAGATGGTCGTCGTCCAGTGGAACGTCGACGTGCTGGACCGCCAGGCCCCGGCCTGGATGGACGTGGCCGACGGTGGCCACGAGGCCACCGTCCGCGAGCTTCCGATCCGCGAGCAGATCGACATCCCAGTCCGCGAGCAGTTGATCGTCGAGCTCTACTCCAAGTAGTCCCGCCCCGGGCGGCGTTGAGGCGCCGCCATCCCCGTACTCCCCAGAAAACGCGAGAAGGACATCCCATGCTGGTCATTCAGCGACCGACCGTGAACCCGATGGCCGACGCCGATGGCAATCGGCAGCAGTTCTCCATCGAGCCCTTGGAGCCCGGCTTCGGCCATACGCTGGGCAATTCCCTGCGACGGACCCTGCTGTCGTCCATCCCGGGTGCGGCCATCACCCAGGTCAAGTTCGACGACGCCCTGCATGAGTTCGGCACGATTGACGGCGTCCGCGAGGACGTCACCGACATCGTCCTGGCCCTCAAGGACGTCGAGCTGCGCTGCCACAGCGACGAGCCGGTCACCCTGAGGATCGACGTCACCGGTGAGGCTGAGGTGACGGCAGCCGCCCTGGAGACCAACGAGCAGGTCGAGGTTCTGAACCCGGGCCTGCACGTGGCCTGGGTCGAGGCCAAGGGTCGGCTGGCCCTCGAGTTGACCGTCGAGGTCGGCCGTGGCTACCTCGGATCGGACAATGCGTCGGGTGACGCAGTGATCGGGGTGATCCCGGTGGACGCCCTGTTCTCACCGGTGCGCCGGGTCTCCATCGAGGTGTCCCCGGTGTCGATCGGCCAGGCCCGCGATATGGACCGCCTGGTGCTTGACGTCACCACCGACGGCTCGGTCACTCCGGCAGCGGCCATGGCCTCTGCCGGTGCCACCCTGACGACGTTGTTCGAACTGGTTGCCGGCATGAGCGACGAGGCCCGGGGTCTCGAACTGGGGGAGCAGGAGGAGATCGGCGGCGGGTCCCCGGATATGGACCTGCTGATCGAAGACCTCGACCTGTCGGAGCGTCCCCGCAACTGCCTGAAGCGTGCCCAGGTCGACACCGTGGCCCAACTGCTGGAGAAGACGGAGGACGACCTGCTGGCCGTCACCAACTTCGGACAGAAGTCGCTGGACGAGGTCATCGAGAAGCTCGACGAGCGCGGCTTGGCGCTGCGGGTGAGGGGCTGAGGACATGCCCGCCACCCCGAGGAAGGGGCGTCGCTTCGGTGGCAGTTCTGCCCACCAGAAGTCGATGATGGCCAATCTGGTTGCGTCGTTGATCGCAGCCGAGGCCATCACAACCACCGAGGCCAAGGCGAAGGCCATGCGGCCCATCGCCGAGAAGATGATCACCAAGGCGCGCAAGGGCGGCGTCCACAACCACCGCCAGGTGGTCTCGTTCCTCCGGGACCGGGAGATGGCGTCCAAGTTGTTCGACGAGATCGGACCGCGCTATGCCGACCGTCCGGGTGGCTAC
>JAZADN010000056.1:0-7992 GCA_036123585.1 Actinomycetota bacterium
AACTCACGGCCTACCGGGCCGAAGATACGGGTGCCTCGAGGCTGGTTCTGGTCGTTGATGAGCACGGCGGCGTTCTCGTCGAACCGGATGTAACTCCCGTCCGGACGACGACGCTCCTTCTTGGTCCTGACGACGACGCACTTGACGACCTCGCCCTTCTTCACCGCAGCACCCGGATTGGCGTCCTTCACCGTGGCGGTGAAGACGTCCCCGATCGAGGCGTACCGGCGTTTCGAGCCGCCCAGCACCTTGATGCAGAGCACCTCGCGGGCGCCCGAGTTGTCCGCGACCCGGAGTCGGGTCTCCTGCTGGATCATTACTTCGCCCTCTCGAGGATCTCGACCAGGCGCCAACGCTTCAACTTGGACAACGGACGGGTCTCCTGAACCCGGACCCGGTCACCCACGTTCAGCTGGTTCTCCTCGTCGTGGACATGGAGGCGCTTGGTCCGCTGGACGGTCTTGGCATAGCGGCGATGCCGGACCCGATCCACCGTCTCCACGATGGCCGTCTTGTCCTGCGCGTCGGACACCACGACGCCCTCGCGCACCTTGCGGCGGTTCGGACGGGACATCACTTCGGTCATCTCGGCCATCAGTCGGCCACCTCCTCGCCGAGGGCAGCTGCTTCGGCGTCGATCTCGCGGGCCCGCATCTCGGTCAGCACCCGGGCCACCTCCTTCTTGACACGCCCGACTCGGGCGTGGTTCTCCAACTGGCCGGTGACCAGCTGGAACCGGAGGTTGAACAACTCCTCCTTGGCGTCCGAAAGACGCTCCAGGAGGTCGGTGTCGCCGAGGTCGGCCAGGGACTCCTTCTTCGCCATGGCTAGAAGCCCTCCTCTCGCTCGACGAAGCGGGCCTTGATGGGCAACTTCTGAATGGCGCGGTTCATGGCAGCACGGGCCACCTCGGTGTCGTGGTATGACAACTCGAACAGCACCCGACCCGGCTTGACGACGGCCACCCACGTCTCGGGGTTGCCCTTGCCGGAGCCCATGCGGGTCTCGGCCGGCTTCTCGGTGACGGGCTTGTCCGGAAAGACGTTGATCCACACCTTGCCACCGCGCTTGATGTGGCGGGTCATGGCGATTCGGGCAGCCTCGATCTGGCGGGCGGTGATCCATCCCGGTTCGAGGGCCTGAATCCCGAACTCCCCGAAGGTGACCTCGGTCTGGCCCTTGGCGGCGCCCTTCATCCGACCACGCTGGTGCTTGCGGTGGCGGACCTTCTTCGGCATCAACACGGCTCAGTCACCGTCCCCGCCGCGGAAGTGCGGCGTCTCGTGGCTGTCCCGGGTGTTGGCCTCGATGGCCTCTTCCTCGGCGAGCAACTTCTCGAATTCGGCGTCGCCCTCCTTGACCAGCGGCGCCGGCTCGGCCTCGGTGGCCTCCGGGTCGGCCTCGGGAGCAGCCTCTGCGGCCTCGGTCCGACGACGCGCTGCGGCCGATGACACGACGGTGCGCGGCTTGGTTTGCCCGGACGTCTCACCGGCGGCCATGGCGGCCTCTTTGGTGATCTTGTCTTCGAGCACGCTCTTGTAGGGGAGGATGTCGCCCTTGTAGATCCAGACCTTCACGCCGATACGGCCGTACGTGGTACGGGCCTCGCGGAAGCCGTAGTCGATGTCGGCCCGCAGGGTGTGCAACGGGACCCGACCCTCGCGGTACCACTCGGTGCGAGACATCTCGGCACCACCCAGACGGCCTGAGCACTGAACCCGGATACCAAGAGCGCCAGCCTTCTGGGCGTTCTGGACGGCCCGCTTCATGGCCCGGCGGAAGGCGACCCGGCCAGCCAGCTGGTCGGCCACACCCTGGGCAATCAGGGCGGCGTCGAGCTCCGGCTCCTTGATCTCCTGGATGTTCAGGGTGACAGTGTGGTTGCCGGTGATCTTGCCCAGGCCAGCCCGCAGGCGGTCGGCCTCGGAACCCTTTCGCCCGATGACGATGCCCGGACGAGCAGTGTGGACGTCGACCCGCAACTTGTCGCCGGTCCGCTCCAGTTCGACCCGGCTGATCGCGGCGTGCGGCAACTCGGTCATCAGGTAGTCGCGGACCTCCCAGTCCTCGACGAGGTTGTCGGCGTACTTCTGCCGGCTGGCAAACCACCGCGACTTCCAGTCGGTGGTGACCCCCAGGCGAAAGCCGTACGGATTGACCTTCTGGCCCATCAGTTGGCCTCTTCTTCCTGCTCGTCGGCAGCCTGCTCGTCGGCAGGGGCCTCCTCGTCCTCGACGTCCTCGGCCTGCTCCTCGGCGGTGACCTCAACGACCTCGTCCTCGGCCTGCTCGTCGGCGATCTCGTCCTCGTGGTCATGGTCGTGGTCATGCGCTTCGGCCTCAGCGGCGGCCCGGCTGCGCTCCACGCGCTGGCGACGGGACTCCGCGGCTTGAGCGCTAGACGAGGCCCTGCCCTTGGCCAATTCGCGCTCGCGCATGACCTCCAGGTCCTCTGCGCCATAGCGGCTCACGATGATCGTGATGTGGCTGGTCCGCTTGTTGATTCGGGTGGCCCGGCCGCGGGCACGGGGCCGCCAGCGCTTCATCGTGGGACCCTCGTCGGCGAAACAGGCCGACACGTAGAGCTCCTCGGCGGGGATCTCGTCGTTGTGCTCGGCGTTGGCCACCGCGGAGTCGAGGCACTTGGCGATCACGTCGGACACTGCCCGCTCAGAAAAGGCCAGGATCTCAGCGGCACGGCCGTACGACTCGTTCCGGATCAGGTCCAGGACGGCCCGTGCCTTGGACGGCGACACCCGCACGTGGCGAACAACGGCTCGCGTCCCGGAACGCTCGTTGGTCTTCAAGCCAGGCATCAGCGACGCACGCCCTTCTCCTGGCCGGCGTGGTGCCGGAAGGTTCGGGTGGGGGCGAACTCGCCCAGCTTGTGGCCGACCATCGACTCGGTGACATACACCGGGACATGCTTGCGTCCGTCGTGCACACCGATCGTGTGGCCGACCATGTCGGGCACGATCGTGGACCGACGGGACCATGTCCGGATGACCTTCTTCTCGCCTGACTCGTTCAGCACGTCCACCTTCTTGAGCAGGTGGTCGTCCACGAACGGACCCTTCTTGAGACTCCTCGGCATCGCCGATTACCTCCGCGACCCGCGCCGACGGCGGCGACGCACGATCAATTTGTCGGACTGCTTGTTGCGCTGGCGGGTCCGCCCCTCGGGCTTGCCCCACGGCGACACCGGGTGACGACCACCCGACGACTTGCCCTCACCGCCACCCAGCGGGTGGTCGACGGGGTTCATAGCCACGCCACGGGTCTGCGGGCGCACACCCTTCCAGCGGTTGCGGCCGGCCTTCCCGACCTTGGTGAGCTCATGTTCCTGGTTGCCGACTTCGCCAACGGTGGCCCGGCAGTCGATACGCACCCGACGCATCTCGGTGCTCGGCAGGCGCAGAGTGGCGAAGTCGCCCTCCTTGGCCACCAACTGCACGCTGGAGCCAGCGCTGCGGGCCAGCTTGCCTCCACCTCCCGGCTGCATCTCGATGTTGTGGAGGGTGGTGCCGACCGGGATGTAGCGGAGCGGCAAGGCGTTGCCGGCCTTGATCTCGCTGCCTTGGCCGGAATGGAGCGTCTCGCCCACCTCGACGCCCTTCGGCGCCAAGATGTAGCGCTTCTCACCGTCGTGGTAGTGCAGTAGCAGGATCCGGCAACTGCGGTTCGGGTCGTACTCGACGGCGGCGACCTTGGCCGGCACGCCATCCTTGTTCCGACGGAAGTCGATGACCCGGTACTGGCGCTTGTGGCCGCCACCACGGTGACGGGCCGTCTTGCGGCCGTAGTTGTTGCGGCCGCCGGTACTGGTCTTGGCCTCTGTCAGCGACCGTTCGGGAACGGTCTTGGTGATATCCGAGAAGTCGGCAACGGTCTGAAACCGTCGGCCGGGACTGGTCGGCTTGCGCTTGCGCTGCGGCATCTTCCTAGACCTCGAACAACTCGATCGAATCGCCCTCGACGAGGGTGACGTAGGCCCGCTTGACGTCCGGACGCTTGCCGTACGTCGGCATACGCCGGTTGCGCTTGCGCTTACCGTCGCGGTTGAGGGTGTTGACCTTGAGCACGGTCACGTCGAAGATCGACTCGACCGCATCGCGGATCTCGGGCTTGGAGGCCGAACGGGCGACCTCGAACGTGTAGACGTTCTCCTCCAGCAACGCGTAGGACTTCTCCGACACGACCGGCTTCACGATGACGTCGCGCAGGTCCTTCACTCTTCTTCTCCCACTTCGTCATCGGTGGTGGGCGCCGGGGCAGAAGACACTGAAACCACCTTCTCCTTCGGAGTCGGAGCGGTGGGCAGGGTGGCCGTGGTGAAAACCACCCAGTCAGCCACCAGCACGTCGTAGGCGTTCAACTCGCCGGGCGATAGGACGTGGATCTGCGGCAGGTTGGCGAAGCTCTTCCAGGTGTTCACGTCGTCGCGCTCGGCGACGACCACGGCCCGGCCGTCTACGCCCAGGGCGGCCATGGCGGCCACCGCTTCCTTGGTGCGGGGCGCCTCGAACGACCAGTCGTCGACCACGACGACCCTGCCCTCGGCTGCCCGGTCACTCAGCGCAGAGCGCAGAGCGAGGCTGACCATCTTCTTCGGGGTCTTTTGGGCGTAGCTGCGAGGCTTCGGGCCCAGTGCAACGCCACCACCGCGCCACTGCGGGGAGCGGATCGAACCCTGACGCGCCCGACCGGTGCCCTTCTGGCGCCACGGCTTGGCACCGCCACCGCGGACCTCGGCCCGGGTCAGCGTGCTCTGGGTTCCGGCACGGCGGGCGGCCAACTGGGCGGTCACGACCTGGTGCATCACAGCGGTGTTCGGCTCGATACCGAACATGGCCTCGTCGAGGTCGACGGACCCGGCGGCGGCGCCAGTCTGGCTGCGGACGTCGATCTTCGCCATCGTCAGCCTCCCTTCACCGCGTCGCGGATGAGGACGGTGGCGCCACGAGGGCCGGGGACCGAACCCCGAACCAGTAGCAGTTCACGCTCGGCGTCGGCCTGAACGACCTCGAGGTTCAGCATCGTGGTCTTGCGGTTTCCCATACGGCCCGGCATGCGCTTGCCCTTGAACACCCGAGACGGCGTGGCGCACTGGCCGACGGCGCCGGGCTTGCGATGCACCTTGTGGGCGCCGTGCGAGGCCCGCTGGCCAGAAAATCCGTGGCGCTTCATGGCGCCGGCGAAGCCCTTGCCCTTGCTGACCGAAGTGACGTCGACCCGGGCCTGTTCGGCGAGGGACTCGACGGTGATCTCCTGGCCCACCTCGTAGCCGTCCACGTCATCGAGGCGGAGCTCGACGAGACACTCGCCGGCCTCGATGCCACCTGCCGCAAAGTGCCCGGCCTCGGGACGGGTGAGTTTGTCGGCGTCTTTCTGGCCGAAAGTGACCTGGAGGGCGGAGTACCCGTCCCGCTCCGTGGTCTTGACCTGAACGACGCGGTTCGGTCGGACGCGCAACACGGTGACGGGAAGGACGCGGTTGTCCTCGTCCCACACCTGTGTCATGCCGACCTTCTCGCCGACGATTGCCTTGTTGGCCATGATGGCTCCTGCGACTGGCGCCGGTGAGAGCCGGCGGGCGGCCCTTTGTGGGCCCTTCACGCGAGCGCTCCGCGCGGGCAAGGCCCGGCGGAGCGGTGATTCGGTTGTGCCGTGCGGTTCACCCGGCCCAAGGGGCCCGGCGCCTTCACGAACGTCGGTTCGCTAAACGGGCCGACCGACGACGGTCTGCCCGAATCTCAGGGGACAACGATACGGCGGCCCGCCACGGCCCACAACCGGTGGTCCAATGGTGGCCAGTGTGGCGCGCGCCACCGCTTCCCGGAAACCGGAATCCGGTACTGGGCCAACCGGGCATCCCCGGCCGACTGGAGGTCTGACGGTAGCGTCGCATCGAGGGTCGAGATCCCCTTCATTCCAAGGATCTTTTCCCCACCGAGGACCCGGAGAAGCCTAAGAACCGTGACCGAACCGGCCACCCCGAGCGCCGTCGACCGGCACCTCCCTCCGTGGGCCCGCCGGGCCATCCTCGCTCTGCTGGCCGGCGTGGCCGCCATGTACTACCTACGGGGGGTCCTCGAGGCGCTGCGACCCCTCCTGATGGTCCTCTTGGTGGCCTTCTTCCTGTCGTTCGCCCTCGAACCGGCCGTCAACCGGCTCGAACGGATGGGTGTGCGCCGGGGGCTCGGCACCAGCCTCGTCATGCTTGGCCTAGTCGGCGCCCTCGGCGGCTTCGGCTTCCAGGTGGGAAACCTGCTGGCCGACCAAGTCACCGAGTTCAGCGAGAACGTCCCCACCTATCTGGCCGACGTGGACGAGTGGCTGGAGGACGCCTTCGGTATCGAGAACGCCACCGCCGACCTGCGAGCCGACTACGACTCGGGGGCGCTGGCCGGCTGGCTGGGCGAGGTGGCCGACGACCTGGCCCGGTTCGGCACCACCGTCGTCAACGTCCTCTTCCATCTGTTCACCATCGGCCTCTTCACCTTCTACCTAGTAGCCGACGGTCCGAAGCTGCGGCGGCTGGTCTGCTCGTTCGTGGTCGAGAAGCACCAGCGCCACGTACTTGAGGTCTGGGACCTGGCCATCGAGAAGACTGGCGGCTACATCCTCTCCAGGAGCGTCCTGGCGCTCGTCTCTTCCCTCCTCCACTGGGCGGCCTTCGAAGTGATCGGACTCCCGTCGGCCCTCGCCCTAGCCCTGTGGGTCGGAATCATGTCCCAGTTCGTGCCCGTCGTCGGCACCTTCATCGCCGGTGCCCTCCCGCTCGTCATCGCACTCCTCGGCGAGCCGGCCAACGGTCTGTGGGTCGTGGTCGTCATCGCCGTGTACCAGCAGGTGGAGAACTATCTGTTTGCCCCCAGGGTCACCGCCCACACCATGCAACTCCACGTGGCCGTGGCCTTCGGGGCGGTCATCGCCGGATCAGCCATCCTCGGAGTGGTCGGTGCGCTGCTGGCCCTGCCCGCCGCGGCGACCATCCAGGCTGTAATCGCGGCTGAGGCCGAACGCCACGAGGTGGCCGAGCACCTCCAGGAGGCCTCCAATCTCCGGCGCGGCCACGGTGAACGGCCCGACAGCACGGACCCCGCAACGGACCCCGACGACGAATCCACCTGAAAACGGTGGAAGCGCCCCCGAAGGGGCGCTTCCACTCACGTTCGTCCGGGCCAGTCGCCCGCAGAACCTCAGGCCTGCTGGATCTTGATCTCGATGTCGACGCCGGCCGGAAGATCCAGGCGCTGCAAGGAGTCGACCGTCTTGGGCGAGGGATCCATGATGTCGAGCAGGCGCTTGTGGATGCGCATCTCGAAGTGCTCCCGTGAGTCCTTGTCCTTGAACGGGCCGCGGATGACCGTGTAGCGGTGCTTCTCGGTCGGTAACGGCACAGGACCCCGCAGGTCCGCCTGGGTCCGTCGAGCCGTCTCGACGATCTTTTTCGTCGACTGGTCGATGACCTCGTGGTCGTAGGCCTTGAGGCGGATCCGGATCTTCTGCCCAGCAGGCATCGACGTTCGTCCCGCTACTTGACGATCTTGGTGACGGCGCCGGCACCCACGGTGCGGCCGCCCTCACGGATGGCGAACCGCAGGCCCTCGTCCATGGCGATCGGAGCGATGAGCTCGACGGCCATGGTCGTGTTGTCTCCCGGCATGCACATCTCGGTGCCCTCGGGCAACTCGATCATGCCGGTCACGTCGGTGGTGCGGAAGTAGAACTGCGGACGGTAGTTCGAGAAGAACGGCTTGTGGCGACCACCCTCCTCCTTGGTCAGCACGTAGACCTCGGCCTCGAAGCTGGTGTGCGGCGTGATCGAACCCGGCTTGGCCAGGACCTGGCCACGCTGGACCTCCTCCTTGTCGATGCCACGCAGCAGGGCGCCGATGTTGTCCCCGGCCTCACCCTGGTCGAGCAACTTGCGGAACATCTCCACACCGGTGCAGGTCGTGGTCTGGGTGTCCTTGATACCCACGATCTC
>JAZADN010000057.1:0-12559 GCA_036123585.1 Actinomycetota bacterium
CCAGCGGCTCTGCAGGCGAGGTCATCCTCTGGCGCTCCGTGATGGCTGTCGGTGCCGGCCTCGTCATGCCGGCCACGCTGTCCATCCTCACCTCGGTGTTCCCGGATCACGAGCGCAGCCGTGCCATCGCCATCTGGGCTGGCTTTGCTGGTGCCGGCGGCGCCATCGGGTTTCTGGCCGCGGGGATCCTGCTGGAGTTCTTCTGGTGGGGCTCGATCTTCTTCGTAAACGTGCCCATCGCCGTCGTCCTCTTCCTTCTGACGGTGGCCCTGGTCCCTACCTCCCGGGACACGCAGGGCCATCCGCTCGACCTGCCGGGCAGCCTGCTCTCAGCGGTGGCTCTGGGCGGTCTGGTATTCGCCCTCATCCAGGGCCCTGAATACGGCTGGAGCGATCCAGCGGTGGTCGGGGGATTCGTTGCTTTTGGGGCCGTCGGCTCCACCTGGGTGGCTGTCGAGAACCGACGGACCCACCCGATGCTTGACCCTGGTCTGTTCCTCGTTCCCCGCTTTGGCCTGGGCAGCCTCGGCATTGGCACTGCCTTCGTGGTGATGTTCGGCATGTTCTTCGGCCTGGCCCAGTACATGCAGTACTCACTCGGCTACTCGGCGCTCGGCGCCGCCTTCCGGATCATGCCTTTCGCCATTTCCATGGTGCTCATGTCCCCCATCGGCCCGAAACTTGCCCAGCGCTTCGGGGTGCGCGCGGTGATCGGCGGCGGGCTCGTGGTCACTGCACTGGGCCTAACTGGCTTGATGACCGTCGACGGCGACAGTGGCTATGCCCAGGTTCTAGTCGGGTTGTGCGTCGCCTCGGCCGGCATGGCCCTGGCCTTCCCGGCAGCCACCGAGGCCATCGTCTCCTCGCTGCCTCAGGACAAGGCCGGTGTGGCCTCGGCGGTCAATGACACCACGAGGGAGGTGGGCGCCGCAGTGGGCATCGCCCTGCTGGGCAGCCTGCTCAGTCTCGGCTACCGGCACAGCGTCGGCGACGCCTTCGAGGTTCTCGGGCCCGAAGGTGCCGAGACGGCCCGTGACTCGGTTGGGGCAGCACTGCACCTCGCGTCGATGGCGCCCTCCGACACCGGTGGAACTCTGGCCGCCACGGCCCGCGACGCCTTTGCCTCGGGTTTCTCACTGGCTATGGGCGTGGGGGCAGGCATGCTGCTGATCGTCGCCGCCGTGGTGCTGCGCCGGTTCCCCCGGGACTGACCTCTCCTGCGAGGATCTTTGCCATGCGCATCTCAACCTTGCTGAACTACGCCACCGATCCCCCGGCCGCCGCCGCCGAGGCCCGCGAGTTGGAGGCGGCTGGTGTTGACCGCATCTGGATTCCCGAGGCCTATGGCTTCGATGCGGTGAGCCTGCTCGGCTACCTGGCGGCCAGCACGTCCACCGTTGAACTGGGTAGTGGGATCCTCAACACCTATAGCCGCACCCCGGCCCTGCTGGCTCAGACGGCAGCCGGCCTCGATGCTCTGTCTGACGGTCGCTTCGTCCTCGGTCTCGGCGCGTCGGGCCCCCAGGTCATCGAGGGCTTCCATGGCCTCCCCTACGAAAAGCCGCTGACCCGGATTCGAGAGATCGTCCAGATCTGCCGGACCGCGTGGCGCCGAGAGCGTCTCGTCCATAACGGCGACGTGTTCACCCTGCCGCTCCCCCCGGATCAGGGCACTGGCCTCGGCAAGCCTCTGAAGATCATCAACCATCTGAAGCGGGCCGACATCCCGATCTACATCGCCGCTCTCGGCCCGAAGAGCGTGGAGGAGACGGCTGCCACATGCGATGGCTGGCTGCCCTTCCTCGTTTACCCGGAACGCATGGACCGGGTGTGGGGCGAAGCCGTGTCGGCCGGCTTGGCCCGCCGTGACGATGCCCTCGGAGAGTTCGACGTGGTAGCCGGCGGCTTGGTGGCCATCGGCGACGACGCGGCGAAGTTCCGCGACATGTCTCGCCCCATGGCCGCCCTTTACATCGGCGGGATGGGCGCCCGGGACAAGAACTTCTACAACGAGGTGTGTCGGAAGTACGGCTTCGAAACCGAAGCCGCTGCGGTGCAGGATGCCTACCTGGACGGACGCAAGGACGAGGCCGCCGGCCTCCTGCCCGACGAGCTGATTGAGAACACCACCCTCTGTGGCGATGAGGCCTACGTCGTGGACCGGTTGGCCGCCTACAAGGAGGCAGGGGTGACGTCGCTGAACGTCACGCCGGTGGGTGGGGAGGCCCACCGGGTTCTCGGTCGACTCCGGGAACTGGCCGAGCACGCCTGATCGAACCGGAGGCTGACCCGGACCCGCGTCAGCCGCCCGGTCCTCTCAGCCAGGTCGCGTGTCGCTGGGATCGAGCCGCACGCCGGCCAGCAGGGTTTCGTTGAGGCCGTGGGCCGCCTCGGCTAACAGGAAGCTTCCCAGCAGGCGCCGCGGCGTGCGCACGTGTCGACGGCCACGCGCCGTGGACACCACCACCCGGCGGGCCAGACGGTCGGGATCAGCTAGGGGCAGCATCCGTGCCGCGTTCATCCGTTTCAGCACACGCTGGCCACTGGGCGACGTGGCCTCGACGGCGTCCCACATGCGGGTGGCCACTGGACCCGGCGCCACCGTTGTGGTGCCCACTGGCACACCCTTCAACTCCATTGCCAGGGATCGCACGTAGTTCGAAACTCCTGCCTTGGTAGCGCAGTAGGTGGACATAGTCGGAAACCCGGCCGTTCCGGCGATCGAGGACAGGAAGACCAGATGGCCGCGGCCCCGCGCCAGCATCCCGGGCAGGGCGTGGCGGACCAGCACCATGGGCGCCTCGAGGTTCAGGCGGGTCGCGGCCCGGATGCACGACGGGTCGATAACAGCCGCCATGTCCGTGGTTTCCACCCCAGCGTTGTTGACCAGGACATCGATCGGCCCATGGTCGGCTTCGACGCTCGGGATAAGCGCATCGACGGTGGCCGCATCGGTCAGGTCGGCTACCACGGCGGCACCGTCGACCTCGGCGGCCACCGCGTCCAATTCGACCGACTCCCGGGCGGCCACCACCACCTTGGCCCCGACCGCTGCGTAGGCCCGGGCCAACGAGGCCCCAATCCCCTTCGACCCACCGGTCACCAGCACCCGTGCCCCCGAAAGTTCCATGGCTGGACGGTACCGGAGCCGCCCACCGGCTTCTCGATGGGCGCAAGCCCACGGGTACGGTCGGCCCAATGTCCGACGTCACCGAAATCCGGCCGTTCACCGTCGAAGTGCTCGACGACGCCATCACCGACCTCCGACGGCGCCTTGACGACACCCGGTGGACCGACCAGATCGACGGTTCCGGGTGGGAGTGCGGCTGCGACGGGGTCTGGCTTCGTGACCTGGTCCGGTACTGGGCCAACGACTTCGACTGGCGATCAGCCGAGGCTCGGATCAACGCCTTCGACCAGGTGGTGACCACCGTTGACGGCCAGCAGATCCACGCCATCTGCCAACGCTCCCCAGAGCCCGACGCACTCCCGCTACTGCTCAGCCACGGGTGGCCGGGCTCCATCGTGGAATTCCTAAAGGTGCTCGGCCCGCTCACCGACCCAGCAGCCCACGGTGGGGAGGCGACGGACGCCTTTCATGTGGTCGCCCCGTCGCTGCCGGGCTTCGCATGGTCGGGTCCGACCACCGAGCGGGGCTGGGGCCCGCACCGCATGGGAGGCGCCTTCGCCGCCCTCATGGATCGCCTCGGTCACGATCGTTACGGCGTCCAGGGCGGGGACTGGGGGTCGATCATCTCCCAGCACGTGGCAGGCCAGGCACCTGACAACGTGGTCGGCTGCCACGTCAACATGATCGCCGCCTTCCCTCCGGGCCGCGATGACGATCACGACGACATCACGCCAGCCGAGCAGCAGCACCTTGACCGTGCCGCCTGGTACCACAACGAGGACCGCGGCTACTTCCTCATCCAACAAACCCGACCACAGTCGTTGGGCGTAGGCCTTCATGACTCCCCGGCCGGCCTGCTGGCTTGGATTGGCGAAAAGTTCCACGGCTGGACCCACCACGACGGCGACCCGCTGGACGTCGTCGACCGCAACGACCTGCTGGCCAACGTGTCCGCCTACTGGTTCACCGGGACTGCCACGTCGTCGGCCCGGATCTACCACGAGTTCGGCCGAGACCTAGCCGCCGGTCTCCTGCCTGCTGTCAACCGTGACGTTCCGTTCGGCGTGTCGGCCTTCCCCCTGGAGCTCATGGTGGGCAGACGGCGCTGGGTGGAGGCCGACCGCAACGTCACCTTCTGGCGAGAGCACGACCGGGGCGGCCACTTCGCCGCCATGGAGCGCCCCAACGAGTTGGTGGCCGATGTTCGAGAGTTTTTCCGGCCACTGCGAAAGGGAGCCGGGTCATAGCAACCGCACCGGCCGACGCGACTCTGACAGCTCCGGATGGGGTGTGCCTCGCCACGACGCTCGTCGGACCGACCGACGGCACCGTACCGCCCATCGTGGCAACTACCGGCTGGGCCAACGACCGCTCCGTTTGGATGCCAATGGCCGAGGACCTAGCGGTCAGCCACCGGCTGGCCACCTGGGACCTGCGCGGCCACGGGGCCAGTGGCACCCCTCTGCCCGGCAACTACACCCGCGACCACGCTCTCGGCGACCTGGCCACGGTCTGTGACCACGCGCGCGACGGCGCCACGTCGGGGCCGGTGGTGCTGATGGGCCATAGCTTCGGGGGCTTTCTGTCGCTGGCCCAAGCCATTCATCGTCCGGATGACGTGGCCGCCCTCGTGCTGGTCGCCGCCGGTCCGGGCTTTCGCAAGGCCGAAGCCCGCAACCAGTGGAACGAGTCGGTACGGGCGTCGGCCGCCAAGATGGACCAGCCTCCGGGGGTTGAGGAGATCTCGATGCACCACGACTCGTTCGTGATCGACCATCTGGCTGACATCCGGTGCCCGGTGCTGGTTCTACTCGGTGAGCGCGACAAGCGGTTTGCCGCCTCAGCATCACTGTTCGAACGAGAACTGGATGTCAGGGCCTCGGTGGTGGTGCCCGACCAGGGACATATGGTTCACCTCAAGGCCGCGGGGACATGTGCGGCCGAGGTGCGCCGCTTCCTCACCGGCGTGTTCCCCACCGTGACCTGATCCGGCCGGACTTGATCCTCCAAAGCCCGATGGACCCCCTCGACCGCTTGGTTCACCTACCGGGTGGATGCTTCCGCATGGGTAACGACGAGAGCGGCTACCCGTCGGACGGCGAGGGGCCGGTGCGTACCGTCGAGCTGTCGCCATTCGCCATCTCGGCCACCGCGGTGACCACGGCCGAGTTCGCAGCCTTCGCGGACGCCACCGGCCATGAGACGATCGCCGAGCGAGAAGGCTGGTCGTTCGTGTTCGGCGGACACCTTCCCGTCGACTTTCCTGAGACCCGGGGAGTTGTGGGCGCCGAGTGGTGGCGGCAGGTTCTCGGCGCCGATTGGCGTCACCCCGAGGGGCCTGGGAGCGATCTGGACGGTCGGGCTGACCATCCTGTCGTGCACGTGTCGTGGTTCGATGCCGACGCCTACGCCGACTGGGCTGGGGGTCGGCTTCCCACTGAGGCCGAGTGGGAGTACGCGGCCCGCGGAGGCCTGGAGTCAAAGCGGCTCCCGTGGGGTGATGACAACCAGCCCGACGGGCCCGACGCCCACCGGTTCAACATTTTCACCGGGACGTTCTGGCACGACGACGACGCCGCCGACGGGTTCGCGGGAACCTGCCCGGTGGACTGGTTCGCTCCCAATGGCTACGGCCTCCACGAATGCTCCGGGAACGTATGGGAGTGGACGGCCGACTGGTTCACAGCTACCCACCGTCCCGACGAACCCAATGGGCCGCCCCTCGACCCAACCGGACCAACCCTGGGGACCGGCCGGGTCCTGAAAGGCGGGTCATTCCTGTGCCACGACAGTTACTGCCACCGGTACCGCCTGGCCGCCCGCACGTCGTCGACTCCGGACAGCACGACCGGTCACCAGGGCTTTCGCATCGCCGCGGGGGGCGCCACTCCGTAGCCTTGGGGGCATGGGTCTGCGCTCCGACGTCAACCTGGACGTGACGCCAGCCGTCCCCGACGAGTTCGACGCCCCCTGTATCGGACCGCTGGGGGTCTGGCCACCGGTGGTGCTGGCCCCCATGGCCGGGGTTACCAACGCGCCGTTCCGGCGGCTCTGCCGGGAATTCGGCGCGGGTTTGTACATCAGCGAGATGATCACCGCCCGCGGTCTGGTCGACGGGCACCTGAAGACTGCCCGACTCGCCCACTTCGACTCTGACGAGACTCCCCGCAGCATCCAGCTCTACGGCACCCGGCCCGAGGACATCGGCCGGGCCGTGGAGATGCTGGTGGACGAGAGCCTCGTCGACCACGTGGACATGAACTTCGGCTGCCCGATGCCCAAGGTGACCCGCAAAGGCGGAGGGGCGGCGATCCCGCTGAAGCCCCGGCTGTTCGAGGCCATCGTCCGGGCCGCCGTATCTCGGGCTGGCAACGTGCCGGTCACTGTGAAGTTCCGCAAGGGTACCGACGACGCTCACCTGACCTTCCTCGAAGCGGGCCGGATCGCCGAGGCCGAGGGTGCTGCGGCGGTGTCGTTGCATGCCCGGACGGCTGAGCAGCTCTACTCCGGCCAAGCCGACTGGTCGGCGGTGACTGCGCTCAAACTGGCGGTGACGTCCATCCCGGTGTTCGGCAATGGAGACGTGTGGGAGCCGTGGGACGCCCTGCGCCTGATGCGGGACACCGGCTGCGACGGAGTGGTGGTGGGCCGGGGCTGCCTCGGCCGACCCTGGCTGTTCCGCGACCTGGCCACCGTGTTCGGCGCCGACCCCTCGACCGGTGGTGCCGAGCCGGGCGACCCACCGACGCTGGGCGACGCTGTTGCCGCCATGGCCCAGCACGCGCGCCTGCTCGTTGACTGGGCCGGTGCGCACGGCATCCAGGACTTCCGCAAGCACACCGGCTGGTACCTCAAGGGCTACCCCACCGGTCCGGCGGTGCGCGACGCACTACAGAAGGTGCGCGACCTCGACCACCTCGACGAATTGCTGGCCGGTCTGCTCGACGCCTGCGATCCCGCCATGGCCCTGGACCCGGCGTCGTTAAGGATCCCTCGCAGTCACCGCAACGGACCCAAGCCGGTGGTGCTGCCCGAGGGCTGGCTAGACGATCCGGAGGACGCCACGCCCCCGGTAGTCGCCAGCGAACTGGTGCCCTCCGGCGGCTGACCGTCAAGCTCTTCAGGCCGCTGGAGCCCGACCTGTGTTCTCTCTGCCTGTGGTCTTGGCCTCGGCTTCGCTACGCCGACTCGACCTGCTGAGGTCTGTCGGCCTGGAACCGGCGGTCAGGCCGGCCGACGTCGACGAGCGCCGTCGCCCGGGTGAGGATCCGGTGGCCATGGTCGAGCGACTAGCCCGTAACAAGCGGGACGCCGTGGCCCAGCCCGGCGAACTGGTGCTGGCTGCCGACACTGTGGTCGTTCTTGACTGAGAGGTGCTCGGCAAGCCCGGCACCTCCGAGGTGGCTGTCGAAATGCTCAAACGGCTCTCGGGGCGATCCCATCAGGTGGTGACCGGGGTGGCGGTGGTCGGTCCGGGTGGGACTGCCTCGACCGCGATGTCCACCGAGGTGGCGTGGCGCACGCTGTCTGACGCGGAGGTCGACGCCTACGTGGCCACCGGTGAACCGTTGGACAAGGCCGGTGGCTACGGGATCCAGGGTGGCGGCGGCGTCTTCGTGGACTCGCTGGTCGGTAGCCGGGACAACGTGGTCGGCCTCCCGGTGGCCATCGCGCTGGAGTTGCTGGCCTCGGTCGAGGTGGCTGACGACCCCTGGCGGCGCTGACCTGCCGAGGGCGGCTTGCAAGCAGACCTCGGGTCAGGCACCCGGCGGTTCGAACCGACCATCAGCCACGAAGAACCGGACCCCAGCGGCGACGACCACCAGACCAGTGACGGCCGCCGTCCCGAGGATCAGGAACAGCAGGGCCGCCTGTATGAGGACGGCCTCCATTGGGTCGACGCCAGCCAAGATCAGCCCAGTCAGCGCACCGGGCAGGAAGACCATCCCCACGCTACGAGTGGTCTCCAACTGGGGCCGCAGGGACAGGCGCAGGGCATCAGACGCTACGTCGCGCACCGCTCTGACCGAACCGAAGCCCAGAGCCAACATGGCCTCCACCTCACCAGCCCGGTGCCGGAGCCCGTCGACCAAGCAGGTGGCCGACACCACAACCACCTTCAGCGAGTTGCCGACCACCATTCCCGCCACCGGGACTAGGACCCGGGACTCCAGCGGAAGGATCCCTAGTCCGAAGACCACGGCTAAAGAGGTACTGAGTCCGAGAGCTACACCCAAGCCCGTCGTCCAGCCCAGTCCAGGAAGGCGCCGTTCGCGCCGTCGGGCTGCGTCGGCGGCCACCGGCACCATCCCTGCCACCCAAGCCCAGGCCCACCAGATGGACGTGTCCCCGCCCAGCAGCAGGGTAAGCGCCCATCCGGCCACCACGAGCTGGGCTATGGCCCGCAGAGTGGCCACCAACAGCTCCCGTTCCAGCCCGAGGCGTCGGGCCACCGAGATGCCAGCCACCAAGACCACCGGCACCAACGAGGCCGCCAGGCCCCAAAGGACTCCCCATCGGCCGATCTCCACGGCAGCCACCGCCGAACCGTAGCCAGCCGTGGACATCGACCGTAGCCTGTTAGGCATGCTGAACAGGCGGGTGGTCGTCACCTCCTCCGCTGCCGAGGACCTCACCGTCCGCGACCTGACGGTGACCTACGACGGGCCGCAGGTGCTGTCCGAGGTGTCACTTGAAGTAGCCGCCGGCGAGGTGCTCGCCCTGCTCGGACCGAGTGGCTGCGGTAAGACGACGCTGCTGCGCACGATCGCCGGCCTCGAACGCCAGATGGCCGGGAGCGTGCGACTAGGCGAGCGGGTACTGGGTGACGACACCTCGTTCGTGCCACCGGAGAAGCGGCGGATCGGCATGGTCTTCCAAGACGGGGCGCTCTTTCCCCACCTCGACGTCGAACAGAACGTGGCCTACGGACTGCCCCGGGCCGAGCGCCGGACGTCCCGCGTTGCCGAGACACTCGAACTTGTGGGCCTCGATGGCCTGGAGGGCCGCCGACCGGGCTCGTTGTCCGGGGGACAACAGCAGCGGGTTGCCCTGGCTCGAGCTCTAGCCCCTCGTCCAGGCGTTCTTCTCCTGGACGAGCCGTTCTCCAGCCTCGACACTTCGCTGCGAGTCCATGTCCGTGCCGAGATCCACCACCTCCTTCTGGAACTCGGGGTAACGACGGTCTTCGTCACCCACGACCAGGAGGAGGCCTTCGTGCTGGGTGACCGGGTGGCGGTACTCAACGACGGGAAGGTTGCTCAGGTGGGGCGTCCCGACGACCTCTATCGACGTCCCGCCAACCGTTGGGTTGCCACCTTCGTGGGTGACGCCAACCTGCTGCCGGTGGACGACGCCATCGGGATATGTGACACCGCGGTCGGCCCGGTTCCGGTGGACCGTTCTAAAGGGGCCGGCGGCGGACCAGCCAAACTGCTGGTCCGCCCGGAGGACCTCCGGCTGGCCGACGGGTCGACAGGAACCGTGGAACTGATCGAGTACTACGGCCACGACGCCATGGTTCGCGTGCTGCTCGGCGACGGCTCCACGGTCCACGCCCGGACTGGTGCCGACGTCCGTTGGCAGCGGGGCGACCTGGTCGGTGTGACATATGTCGGCCCCGGTGCGGTGCCGCTCGAGGTGTGAATCATGGTTCGGGGTGGTTAAGGTCCCCTTACAGTTAGTTAGGGTCCCTTTACGCTCATCGACCGAAGGACACGAACCCCCATGAACCTCCCTCACCGCTTGACACGGGCCTCGGCGGCCCTTCTCCTGCTAGTCGGTTTGACGACGACCACAGCCTGTGGTGACGACCCAGACTCGCTGACCGTCTACTCCGGCCGCAGCGAGAAGCTCGTCGGCCCGATCTTCGAAGCCTTTACTGCCGAGACCGGTATAGCGCTCGACGTGCGCTACGGATCGTCGAATGACCTGGCACTGCTGCTGGCCGAGGAGGGCGACAAGAGCCCTGCCGACGTGTTCCTCTCTCGAAGCCCTGGCCCAGCCGGCTTCCTCGACGATCTCGGAATGCTCTCCGAACTGGACGACGACGTGCTCGAGCGAGTCTCGGCCACTGACCGGTCGCCGGACGGAACCTGGGTCGGCTTCGCCGGCCGGGGTCGAGTCCTCGTGTACAACATCGACGAGGTGGACGCCGCCGACCTCCCTGACTCGGTGTTCGACCTCACCCGCCCCGAGTACGCAGACCGGGTGGCCGTGCCGGGTAGCAACTCCTCCTTCCAGGACTGGTTCACCCTGTTCCGTCTGCGCAACGGTGACGACGTAGCCATTGAGTGGCTGGAAGCGATGGTGGCTAACGGCAGTCGCTTCTATCCGAAGAACGGAGCAATCGTCGAAGCCGTGGGCCGCAACGAGATCCACTTCGGCCTTGTGAACCACTACTACAACTTCCAGAAGGTGGCGGCCAATGGCGAAGCCCAGCGGTCGGCCAACCATGGCTTCGCTCCCGGCGACGACGGCGGTCTCATGATTATCGCCACGGCGGCCGTCCTTGACTCCAGTGGCGAGGAGGACGCTGCCAACCAACTACTGGCCCACCTATTGAGCGATGAGCAGCAGGCCTACCTCACCGAAAAGGTCTATGAGTACCCGCTGGCCATCGGAGTGGCACCGGCCGGTGTACTGCCCCCTGTCCCGGGCGACCGCGTGGGGGCCGTAGACATCGACGACGTGGCCGCCGAGTTCACCCGCACCATCGAGATCATCGAGGCCAGCGGGATCCTCGACCAGTGATCGTGTGCCCGTCGTGAACGGGCCCACCGGGGCCGACCGCATTCGGGCAAATCGCGGTCGGCCCCGATCACTCCTGGTGGCGGCGGCCGTCCTCATAGCCGCCGCGTTCGCCCTCCCCGGCGCCTACGTGGCCTGGCGGGTCGTGGGCGGCACCGAGTCGCCCCTGGCCCTGCTTGCCAGCCGTCGAACCCTGTCGCCGCTATGGCGGACCGTCCAGCTGGCTGTCCTCGTGTCAGCGTCCACCGCCGTCCTCGGTACAGCCTTGGCCTGGGTCACCACTCGGACAGATCTGGCCGGCCGACGATTCTGGCGGGTTGTCGTCCCCCTACCGCTCGTCTACCCCAGCTTCGTGGGCGCAGCAGCCTTCATCTCCGGCCTTAGCCCCGGCGGCATAGTCCACGATCTCGCTGCAGACGTTGGACTCCACCTAACCCTGCGCCTGCACGGGCTCGCCGGCGCTTGGCTGGTCCTCACCCTCTTCACCTATCCCTACGTCTACCTCCCGGTGGCCGCCCGGCTTGCCTCGCTCCCGACGGCATTCGAGGAGAATGCTCGTCTGCTCGGCGACCGACCGGCTCGGGTGTTCTTCCGGGTGGTCCTCCCCCAAGCCGGCTCGTCAATCGCTGCCGGATCACTGCTCGTGTTTCTGTACACGGTCAGCGACTTCGGCGCCGTCCACCTCATGCGATTCGAGACGCTCACCCAGACCATCTTCCGGACCCGACTTTTCGACCGCGACCGCTCCTTTGGCCTGGCCCTCGTGCTCCTGGTCCTGGCCCTCGTGGTGGTGGCCTCCGAACGAGGTATCGCCCGCGCTGGGGTCCGACGCGGTGCCCTGCTGGCAGGCGACGCGACGGTCGGCGACCGCCGAGCCCTCACCGTGCCACTGGGTCGTTGGACCGTGCCCGCGACCGGCATGGTGGCAGGCGTGGTCGGGATCGCGCTGGTTGCACCGGCCGTCTCACTCGCTGACTGGGGGCTCTTCGGCTGGCTCCGGTCGCGGCGGGGTGGTGCCCCACTCCGCCTGGACTGGGGGGACGTACTGGGCCCGACGTGGAACACCGTCTGGGTCGCCGCCATCACCGCCGTGGTCGCCGTCGTCGCTGTCCTCCCCGTCGCCTACCTCACCACCCGGCACCGGTCCCGGCTGGGTGGCGCAGCGAGCGCCGTCGTGGTCGCCGGCTTCGCCATCCCAGGTCTAGTCGTCGCACTCGCCCTGGTGTTCTGGTCGCTACACGCCTCCCCGTTCGAGTTCCTGATCGGATCGATGCCCATCTTGGTCTTCGCCTACGTGGTGCACTTCGGGGCTCAGGCCGTTCGAACCGCTCAGGTGGCCGTCGACGCGGTCCCCCGCCGCATGGAGGACGCAGCTCGACTGCTCGGTGCCGGCCGGATCCGGCGTCTGGCCACCGTCGAACTCCCGCTCATGTTGCCCGGCCTCGCCGCTGGCGCCGGTCTTGTCATGCTGTCGACGATGAAGGAACTCCCAGCTACCCTCCTGGCCTCGCCCATTGGGTTCCGGACCCTGGCCACCCAGATTTGGAACACCTACGAGGCGTTGTTCCTACCTGAGATGGCCCTTCTGGCCCTGGTCCTCCTGACCATCAGCGGCGTCATGACCTGGCTGCTGGTGGTCCGGCGGAGCGACCACCTGCTCTGAAGTCGGAACGGTGGGCG